>NZ_AFWE01000072.1 GCF_000222585.1 Vibrio scophthalmi LMG 19158
GCGTTTTTTTATATTCGTCTATTTAGTGGCAGAAAACTCAGTGGCAGAAAATGCGCTCGTTTTAAAAAATTACTTACGATGCCTTTGATAGTGCGGGGGAGACTTTCACCAGCTTAATGCGGTTCTCTTCAATTTTGACGATTTCCATCGGATGCCCAGCGACTTGCACACTTAAATGGCTTTCAGGAATATCTTCTAAATGTTCCAGAATTAACCCATTCAATGTCCGCGGGCCATTGGTCGGCAGTTGCCATTTAAGTCCTTTGTTAATATCGCGAATATTGGCACTGCCATTGATTAAAAAGCTGCCATCTTCTTGTGGGGCGATCTCTTCCGATAAACTTGGTGTCATTGAGGTAGTAAACTCACCAACGATTTCTTCCAAGATATCTTCTAAGGTAACCAAGCCAATGATGTCACCATATTCGTCTACGATAAGCCCAATGCGCTGCTTATTACGTTGAAACTTGAGTAGCTGAACGTTGAGTGGTGTGCTTTCTGGGATGTAATAGACCTCATCAGCCGCACGCAATAGCGTCTCTTTATCAAACACATTCTTCTCTAACATGATGCGCGAAGCTTCACGTAGACGCAGCATCCCAACCACTTCATCAATTTGGTCTCGGTATAACACAATGCGGCCGTGTGGAGAGTGGGTCAATTGGCGCACGATGGATTTCCAATCATCATTGACATCGATACCGGTGATTTCGTTGCGTGGCACCATGATGTCATTCACGGTAACGTGCTCTAGGTCGAGAATTGAAACCAGCATGTCTTGGTGACGACGAGGAATAAGACTACCTGCTTCATTAACCACCGTGCGCAGTTCTTCAGAACTTAAGTGGTCATCGCCGTCGTGACTAACCTTAATCCCCATCAAACGAATAAAGCCATTGGTAATGAAATTGACAAAAATCACCACTGGTGAGAGTAGCTTCATCAGAATTGTCAGGACAATACTGCTGGCATACGAGACGCGCTCAGGATACAGCGCCGCCAAGGTTTTAGGGGTGACTTCGGCAAAGACTAGAATGGTCAACGTTAGTGCGCCAGTCGCGATCGCAACGCCCAAATTGCCGTAGAGGCGCATGCCTAAAATGGTGGCAATCGCA
Organism: Vibrio scophthalmi LMG 19158; assembly: GCF_000222585.1. Lineage (GTDB taxonomy): Bacteria > Pseudomonadota > Gammaproteobacteria > Enterobacterales > Vibrionaceae > Vibrio > Vibrio scophthalmi. The sequence continues at coordinate 1,116 of NZ_AFWE01000072.1, forward strand.
GAAGCAAGAATATTAACGAGGTTGTTACCAATAAGGATAAGACCGATTAAGCGATCAGGGCGATCAAGCAGCTTCTCGACACGGCGGGCGCCTTTATGACCACTGTTGGATAGATGCTTGAGGCGGTATCGGTTCAGGGACATCATGCCCGTTTCTGAACCTGAAAAATAACCTGATATAACAATAAGACACGCGAGTAGCGCAAATAAGATACCCGTTGATATGTCGTTCAAAACGCTTTGTTTCCTTGTGAAGTCTTGGCTAATTTATGACCTAACTGAAGCGTGAAGTCAATTTCAAATACAGTATGCTGTACCTGATGGTGGTAATAAAAAAGCACACTGAGTGTGCTTGATTAGATTTAGTTGAGAATAATCTCGCGGACAAAACGGCTGCCAAAATAGGCTAACGTTAAGATTGTCGCGCCAGCAACTGCAAACCAAGTGACTTTTTTTCCTCGCCAACCTCTTTGGTAATGTCCCCAAAGCAGTACCGAGTAAATCACCCAAGCGATAAAAGAGAGCACGCCTTTGTGCGCTTTGCCTTGTGCAATCATATCGTGCACAAAGCTGAAACCAGTCACCAAAGTGGCTGTGAGCAGCAAGTTACCAATCAAAATGATTTTGAATAACTGACGTTCTATCAGCAGCAGCGGTGGAACGTTGGGGTTGATGGCGAAGGCTTTCTTCGCTTTCAGCTTGTTATCCAACCAAGCTAATTGGAGTGCGTAGAGCGCAGCAATGGTTAACGTGGAGTATGAGAACAGCGCGAGCGAAATGTGGATCAATAATTTCGGGTCGTTCTCAAAATGCGTCATGTATGAGCTTGGCAAGAAAGTTGCCGCACATAAATTAATGGCAGAGAAACTATAAACAACCGGCAATAGGAACCAGATGCGAGTTTTCAGCATTGCCACACTCATGACGAGCGAAACAATAAAGCTAATTAATGAGGCCACATTGAGAATGCTGAGGTTTTGACCATAACTGGAGAAAATAAGGTCGCTGAGAGACCAGGCATGAAAAAACAGCGCTAGCAAAGCACTGATTAAAACAGTTTTGGCGCGTATCCCCGTTTGTTGAACAAGGCCGGGAATGATAGTCGCGATGGCTAATACATAGAGTATTGCTGCGCTTACAGCGATTAAGTTATCCATTACTCTCAATTAAGCTGGTCGATTTTTAACAAATTATACCTTGCATCTATCGCTTGAGCCATGGCTTATATCAGGTCAATTGTGAGAGATGAGATATCAATTTCTAATCGGCTAGTGCCAAGCTAGGGTTGGCTAAGGTATACTCACAGTAATATGTCGCCGAAATTAGCGAAGAGTAAAGGATGTTTGAGAATTTAACGGATCGCCTATCCAAAACCCTGAAGAACATCAGTGGTAAAGGTCGTCTGACTGAAGACAATATAAAAGATACCTTACGTGAAGTCCGCATGGCATTGCTGGAAGCAGACGTTGCATTGCCAGTGGTACGTGATTTCATTCAACGTATTAAAGAAAGCGCTGTTGGTGTTGAGGTGTCTAAATCTCTTACGCCAGGCCAAGAATTTATCAAAATCGTTCAAGCTGAGCTTGAAGCGGTTATGGGTGAGTCGAACGAGGCGCTAAACCTTGCTGCTCAACCGCCAGCAGTCATCTTGATGGCCGGCCTACAAGGTGCGGGTAAAACCACCTCTGTTGGTAAACTATCAAAACTGCTTAAAGAGCGTGAGAAGAAGAAAGTACTGGTTGTTTCTGCCGATGTTTATCGCCCAGCGGCGATTAAACAGCTAGAAACACTCGCGACCGATATCGGTGTTGATTTCTTCCCATCTTCACCAGATCAGAAGCCACTTGATATTGCCAATGCTGCCATCGATCATGCGAAGAAGAAATTCTACGATGTATTGATTGTCGATACGGCAGGCCGTTTGGCGGTTGATGAAGTGATGATGGCGGAAATCCAAGATCTTCACGCGGCAATTACGCCTGTTGAAACCCTATTCGTTGTTGATGCAATGACCGGTCAAGATGCGGCGAATACAGCGAAAGCGTTTGGTGATGCTATTCCACTAACCGGTGTTATCTTGACGAAAGTTGATGGTGATGCTCGTGGCGGTGCGGCATTATCGGTTCGTCATATCACAGGAAAACCAATCAAGTTCTTGGGTGTGGGTGAGAAGACCGACGCACTAGAACCATTCCATCCTGATCGCGTGGCATCACGTATCTTGGGTATGGGTGACGTACTGTCACTGATTGAAGATCTGCAACGCAATGTCGACACTGAGAAAGCCGAAAAGCTAGCGAAAAAATTCAAAGAGAAGAAAGGCTTCGATTTGGAGGATTTCCGTGAGCAGCTTGGTCAGATGCAAAACATGGGCGGCATGATGGGCATGATGGATAAGCTGCCAGGTATGAGCAACTTACCCGCCAACGTCAAAGATAAAGTTGATGACAAAATGTTCCACCAGATGGAAGCGATCATTAACTCGATGACGATGAAAGAGCGTCAACGTCCTGAACTGATCAAAGGTTCACGCAAAAAACGTATCGCAGCCGGTTCGGGTACACAAGTACAAGATGTAAACCGTCTGCTGAAACAGTTCACTCAGATGCAGAAGATGATGAAAAAAATGCAGAAGGGTGGCATGAAAGGCATGATGCGTAACATGCAAGGTATGATGGGCGGCGGCATGGGTGGTGGTTTTAACCCGTTTGGTCGTTAATCATACAAACACAAATGAAGTTTCAAGGTGTTAGCTGAATCACATACTTATTTCCCAATTTGTGGTGGTGAAAAAATAGCTAAACACCTTGCATTGCTCCTGAATAAGAGTAAAATTCCGGAGCTTTATTTTGGCACGAGACCCCAAACTGTTTAATAAATTAGACGGTTATTGGGGTTAATTTTATTTTTGAGAAAGCAAAGAGGACGACATGGTTACCATTCGTTTGGCACGTCACGGCGCTAAAAAGCGTCCATTTTACCAAATCGTAGTTGCGGATAGCCGTAACGCTTCAACTGGCCGTTTCATCGAGAAAGTAGGTTTCTTTAACCCTACTGCTCAAGGTCAAGAAGAAGGTCTACGTCTAGACCTAGATCGCGTTAACCACTGGGTTGGTCAAGGCGCATCTCTATCTGACCGCGTAGCTAAGCTAGTTAAAGACGCTCAAAAAGCGGCTTAATTCTTTTTTATAGAGAAATAGCTTATGTCGATGAAGGGTGAAGAAACTATGAGTGAGCAAGATAACAGAATCATTGTGGGTAAACTTGGGTCTACCTATGGTATTCGTGGCTGGCTTAAAGTTTTCTCCTACACAGACAATGCTGAAAGTATTTTCGATTATAGCCCTTGGTTTTTAAACCAAAAAGGCGAATGGGTTGAGTACAAAGTAGAAAGCTGGAAACGTCATGGCCAAGGCTATGTATGTAAACTAGAAGGGTTGGATGTTCGTGAAAACGCGCAACTGCTAACCAACTTTGAAATTGCTATTGACCCAGCGGTACTTCCTGAACTGTCAGAAGAAGAATTCTACTGGCGCGAATTGTTTGGTATGCAAGTAGTAACCACTAAAGGTTACGATCTAGGTGTTGTTACCGACATGCTAGAAACTGGCTCAAACGATGTTCTGGTTGTTAAAGCTAATCTAAAAGATGCTTTCGGACAAAAGGAACGATTAATCCCGTTTCTTGAAGAGCAAGTGATCATCAAAGTTGATCGCGAAGCTCAACGGATCGAAGTTGACTGGGATCCTGGATTCTAATTCCAAAACTACAGAGCGAGAGAACACATGTGGGTTGGCATAATTAGCCTTTTTCCTGAAATGTTCCGTTCTGTTACTGATTTTGGAGTAACAGGTCAAGCGGTTAAAAAAGGTCTTTTATCGATTGAGACATGGAATCCTCGTGATTTCACTCAAGATAAACATCGCACTGTTGATGATAGACCTTACGGTGGTGGTCCAGGGATGTTGATGATGGTTCAGCCTTTGCGCGATGCCATTCAATCAGCAAAACAGGCGTCACCGGGAAAGACGAAAGTGATTTACCTATCACCTCAAGGTCGCAAGCTCGACCAAACTGGGGTTGAAGAGTTGGCAACGAACGAGAACTTGCTTCTTATTTGTGGCCGCTATGAAGGGGTAGATGAGCGCATCATTCAATCTGAAGTCGACGAAGAATGGTCGATTGGTGATTTTGTGATGACGGGTGGTGAGATACCAGCCATGACGTTAATTGACTCAGTATCAAGGTTCATCCCTGGTGTACTTGGAGACTTTGCGTCAGCAGAAGAAGATTCTTTTGCAAATGGCCTGTTAGATTGCCCTCACTATACGCGCCCTGAAGTATTGGATGGCAAAGAAGTACCTGCGGTACTGATGTCAGGCAATCATAAGGACATTCGTCGCTGGCGATTAATGCAATCGCTAGGCCGTACTTGGCTAAGAAGACCAGAGCTCCTGGAAAACCTAGCTCTGACTGACGAACAGGAACAATTACTGGCTGAATTCATCAAAGCGCATCGCGCCGGTGAAAAGTAAGCAGTAACCTATTTTATTAAGTATCAGTTTATTCTAGGAATTTATTAAAATGAGTAACATCATCAAGGCTCTTGAAGAAGAGCAACTAAAAACAGGCCTACCTAAATTCGCACCAGGTGACACTGTTGTTGTACAAGTTAAGGTAAAAGAAGGTGATCGTGAGCGTCTACAGGCTTTTGAAGGCGTTGTAATCGCAATCCGTAACCGTGGTCTACACTCTGCTTTCACTGTTCGTAAGATCTCTAACGGTGAAGGTGTTGAGCGTGCGTTCCAAACTCACTCTCCAGTTGTTGATAGCATTGAAGTTAAACGCCGTGGTGCAGTACGTCGTGCCAAGTTGTACTACCTACGTGAACGTTCTGGTAAGTCTGCTCGTATTAAAGAGAAACTTACTAAGAAGTAATGCTATAACTAGCGTTCTCATAGTATTAGCGGAGACCATTTGGTCTCCGCTTTTTTTTACAATAATGAACGCCTTGCTACGAGAGTCTAGAACGCTGCGCTATAGAACTCGAGATGCGAAAATAAAAAAGGTTGACGCAGAACGCCAACCCTTAAAAATACTTCTCGCTTCTCGCTTCTCGCTTCTCGCTTCTCGCTTCTCGCTTCTCGCTTCTCGCTTCTCGCTCTAGTACTGATCCTCAGACCACCCGTCGCTGTCAGACATATCTGGTGCGCCAGCAATGCTGTTTTCTTCATCTGCCCATTCACCAAAATCAATCATCTGGCATTGCTTGCTGCAAAATGGACGGTGCGGGCTTTGCTCACCCCAAACGACTTCAGTGCCACATTGTGGGCATGGAACTTTAGTAATTTTAGTCATAAATAGTATTCGTACAGTAAAGATTATCGCCAGTATAGCAACTAACGTTGTAGAGGTAAGCTGGGGATGTATTGCTTAGCAGCAAACTGCCAGCTCAAATGCCACATCACCAGCAAAAGCTTGGCCTGATTTAAACTCGATGAATTTGATCGCGAAACGGTTTTTATGCCCAGAGATCATTGGGTAAACACCATATTGCATTGGGATATTTAAGCGTAAGATATTCGCTTCTTCCGCATCGCTTTGATAAAAGCCGTTGTGCGCTTGCTGAGTAATAAAGCGGCCTGTTTCACGTGTAAGTTTAAGCCACAGCTGCAACGCATTAGATAACGCACCGAGAGACTCCATCCAGTTACTGGCATCGGCTTGCTTCTCTTGATTAGAAAGATGCAGCCAATGGTGCAGCGCTGGCAAGTCAAAACAGCATGCGCCACCGGGCAAATTAAAACGTTGGCGAATGGCACTGAGAAAGCGGTCTTCTTTCAAGCGTTGACCAAAACGCTCTGCCGCCATTAATTGGCTATGTACTTGATCGACTTCTTGCAGGATCTCTTGCAAGGTGTTTTGGTCAACACCATCGAAATTGAGCCAGTTACGGTAAGTCTGTCGCTGCTTCTCAATATCTTTAGCCAATTCACTTTTCAGCTGAATTTGTTCGAAGATTTCCAACAGGTCAAATAAGGCGCGGAAGAAATTCAGGTGCTGCAAATCGTCACTGAATTTTGCGGACACATCGAGCTGATGTAACAGCGCCTCTACACGAAGGTAGATGCGAGTTTTCTCGTTCAGCGGGTGTTCAAAGTAGTGAGTGGTCATTTACATGCAGCCCTGAAATTTTGTCGCTTTATTCTCACCGATTTTCCCTACACATTTCTAGGTACTTTTTATGTAATTCTGTGATTTGGTACAAAAGTTGTTGGTTTTTTGAGTGGTTTTTAATCACGTCATCGGCAATCGCTAAGCGTTGCGCTCTTGTTGCCTGAGAATTAACAATCGATTGAGCTTGTTGCTGTGATATGCCATCACGCAACATGGTGCGTTCAATTTGACTACTTTCATCGACATCGACCACCAAAACCCGGTTGGCGAGTGTTTGCAGATTATTCTCCGCCATCAAAGGGATCACCAGCAAAGCATAAGGTGTGGTGGTGTTATCAAGCTGCTCGAGCATTCTTTGGCGGATCATCGGATGTAATAGCGCATCTAGCCACTGTTTTTCGTTCGGTTCAGCAAAAATGATGTCGCGCAGCTGCGCGCGATTGAGAGTGCCATCATCCAATAAAATTGCAGCACCATAACGTTGGACGATCTGTTTGAGGCCAGCACTTTCTGGCTCAACCACCTCACGGGCGACGATGTCAGCATCGACAATATCAATACCGAATTGTTGCTGGAAAAGGTTGGCAACAGTGGTTTTTCCGCTCGCAATGCCGCCGGTCAGGCCAATCACAAAAGGCATCGAATTACGCTCCTAGTAGAAAACGGTAGTAGCCATGGAGGATCTGCTCCCCCCATAACATGGCGATCCAACCAGCAATGGCTAAGTAAGGACCAAATGGAAACGCTTTATCAATGCCTTTGCTCTGTAGACGTAATTGAATAAGACCAAACACCAATCCCACCAAAGATGAGACTAAGATGATCATCGGCAGGTACTGCCAGCCAAGCCAGGCGCCTAGCGCGGCAAGCAATTTAAAATCACCGTAACCCATACCTTCTTTTTTGGTGATGAGTTTGAAAGCCCAGTAGACACTCCATAGGCACAAATAGCCTGCCATGGCGCCAATGACCGAATCTTGCAAGCTCACTGGACTGATGCCAAACAGGGCTAAGGCAATGCCGCTCCACATTAGTGGTAGAGTCAGGCTATCAGGCAGCAACATGGTATCAAGATCGATAAACGTCGCTGCGACTAAAACGAAGGTAAAAAACAGCAGCGCGATAGTGAAATAACTGGCGGGTAAGGTGGTGGCAACCAGCAAGCACAAGCCTCCCGTGAGCAACTCGATCAGAGGGTAGCGAGCACTGATTTTGCTTTGGCAGTTGTGGCATTTGCCTTTTAGCAGTAGCCAGCTGATAACAGGAATGTTATCGATGGCGCGAATCTGGGTATGGCAACTCGGGCAAGCTGAGCGTGGGACGCTGAGGTTAAATGTCTCTTGTGGAACTTCAATTTTGTATTCGGGAAAACTTTCTGCACAATCGTGACGCCACTCGCGCTCCATCATAATCGGTAAGCGGTAGATGACCACATTGAGAAAGCTGCCAACGATAAGACCAAACACCGTCGCAAGAAGTGGGAAGAGCCAAGGGTAATAAACAAACAGTTCCATAGATAACTCATTAAGTGCTTTAAGGCGATGGCTGATACGCAAGTCGCGTCGAGATCTGTCGTGTAGAGATTTATAGTGACTTGAGTAATTTTATAAGCTGCTATCTTAGCCTATAACGTTCATTAAATTAAATATTGGTAAGTAGATAGCGATAACGAGGCTACCGACCACGATACTGAGAAAAATGATAATGGCCGGTTCAATGATTTTGCCTAGGTTATCAACGGTGTCATCGATTTCTTTTTCATAGATGGTCGCGATCTTAATCAGCATCTCATCAAGCTTACCTGCCTCTTCGCCAATCATCAGCATTTGCAATGGCATTTCAGGAAAAGTATCGCTGTCGCGCATGGCGAGATAAAACGGCATGCCTGCTGCGGTATCTTTTAGCACTCGTTCAAGAGCCGCTTGGTAATAGAGCTGATTGGTGGTTTTTGCGGCTGATTTCAAACAAGACAATATTGGAATGCCAGCTGAAAAGCTGGTGGCCATGGTGCGACTGAACTTAGCGATTGCCGCCTTACTGATGATTGGGCCGATGAGAGGGAGGCGCAAACTGGTTCGGCTCAAGTAGATCCGGCAGCGAGATGAGCGTGCTTGAGCCCATTTGCAGAGCAGTAGAGAACTGACCATGCTTATGGCGATCGTTCCGCCCTGTTCACGAGCAAAGTAGGACAGCGATAATACTTGTTGAGTAAACCAAGGCAGTTCAGCGCCAAAGCTTTGGAACATACTATCAAATTCAGGAATGACGATGGTTAACATCACCCAACTGACGGCCAAAGCGGTGAGTAAAACGATAGAAGGGTAGATCATTGCTTTGATTACTTTGGCTTTGAGGTGCTCAGATTTTTCACGGTGTTCGGCGATACGGAAAAACACTTGGTTGAGCTGTCCTGTCGCTTCCCCCGTCGCGACAAGATCGATATAAAGAGAATCAAACTGATGCGTTGCTTTTAAGGCTTGGCTGAGAGGAAGGCCTGCTTCAACTTGGCTGGTTATCGTTAGGAGTAGGGCGAGCATTCCGGATTTTTTGCTGTTGTCGTTGACCAGTTTGAGCGCTTGAACGAGCGGAATTCCAGTATCGAGAATGGTGGCTAATTGGCGGGTAAGTAAGGTGATCTCTTTGGGCTTAACCGTTTCGAGTTGGCGCTGAAGCCAAGAAAGTTTGTGTGAGGTTAACTGATTGATGCGGATCTTTTGTTGCTTTAATCGCTGACGAACATCGCTCTCACGGAATGCCAAGTATTTACCCGTGACACGCCGACCCACAGAGTTGGTTCCCTTCCAGCGATAGATTTTCAACCGGTGCTGTGATTTTTTATTCATAGTGTTAGAGGTGATTTATTTCAGTTAAGAGGGCCACAGCTTGTCAGAGTCCGCTAGCCAAATAGCAACACGCGTTGTAATTCTTGGCGACTGGTTTTGCCAGCGTTGAGTGCGGCAATACCGGATTGTTGTAAGCTCATCATGCCTTCACTTTTGGCGAGCGCTTCAATCTCAATTGCAGTCGCGCATTGCAATATCGCTTGTTGCAGTTTGGCGTTTATTGGCAGCACTTCAAACAAGCCTATTCTGCCTTGATAACCCTGATTACATTGAGTACAACCGTGCTGATTGGCTTGATACTGCTGATCAGTGACGGGTCCGAGTAAATCGTCCTTAGCATCGATGTTTCGTTTTGCTGGCTCTTTGCAATACGCGCAGAGTTTTCTGACTAAGCGCTGGGCCATCACCAGCGTCAGTGAGGCGGCAAGATCATAAGTTTTAATCCCCATACTCGCTAAACGAACGATGGTGTCAGCTGCGGAGTTGGTGTGCAAAGTGGAAAGAACCAAGTGGCCCGTTTGTGACGCTTTGATCGCAATGTCAGCGGTTTCAACATCACGAATTTCGCCGACCATAACAATATCTGGATCTTGACGAAGAAAAGATCGCAGTGCGCAAGCGAAGTCGAAGCCGATTTGCGGTTGAATTTGGACTTGATTGATACCGCTGAGATTGATCTCTACTGGATCTTCTGCGGTGGCAATATTGACTTGCGTCGTGTTAAGAAGATTTAGCCCACTATAGAGTGAGATGGTTTTACCGCTGCCTGTTGGGCCAGTAAACAATATCAGCCCTTGTGGTTGTTTGAGTGCTTTTAAGTAGTGCTGTTTTTGCTGGTGGCTATAGCCGAGTCGGTCAATATCAAGCAGGTTGATACCGCTTTCCAATAATCGCAGCACCACCTTTTCACCCCATAAAGTGGGTAGCGTCGAGATTCGCATATCCACGGCGCTATCAGCATTTAGCTTCACCTTGCTTCTGCCATCTTGCGGTCGTCGACGTTCAGCTATATCTAAGTTGGCTAATATTTTCAACCGTGTGGAGAGGCGGCGGCCAAGTTGAGAAGCTGGCTGGTGGCTTTCTACGAGTAGTCCGTCGCAGCGTAGGCGAATCCGGTAATGCTTTTCATACGGTTCAAAATGAATATCAGAAGCCCCTTTGCGTATCGCCTCGAGTAATATCTGATGAATGTAGCGACTGACGGGGGCGTCATCTAGGCTCAAATCTTCTTCTCGATCAAACTCCTCTTCGCTGACATTCACTAGCTGTGCCAGTTCGAGGGCATTGATCTCTTTCTTCGCGGTTGTGGTGGATTGAAGGCTTCGGCCATAGAGGGCATAAATGGCCTTCTTGATAGCATTGTAGTCAGTCACCACTAATTCAATCTGCAATCCAGTCGCAAAACGAAACTCGTCTTCAATCACATCCAGTGTCGGATCGACCACTGCCAGCGTGAGCGTGCCATTGGTTTTGGCAAGTGGTAATGAAAGGTGTTTTTGGATCAGTGTACTCAACCCCAGTTCTTCACAAACCGTACGATACTCATAGTGAGCAATATTAACCTGTGGCAGTTTGAATAATTGGCTTACCACAGCGGCTAATTTATCTGCGCTAATGAATTCTAGTATCGACGGATCAAAGCCAGAAGGATGGTTTGAGGTAAAAGGTGGCTGGCCTACTTGCGTGTGAGCAAGTAGGCCTTGTTGAGAAAGCAGCGTCGCTAAATGATGACTCATTAATCTGGACAGTAGGCGCTTTGTGCATTGCCACCGGCGTCTGTACAACTGGCCGCCCAAGTAATGCCCTGATCGCTGTACGTCGCGCTGAGAATGAACTCTTCCCCAGATTTCACCGGGCCTTTATCGCTTGTTGCTTGAGCGATCACTTGTATTGCGCCAGAGACATTCGTCGCGGTAACACTGATGTTGTTGATTGCCGCGCTTGGTACATGTCCTGCACTAGTGCTGCAGTTAGCGGCAAACGTGCTGGTACTTGAGGCTTTTTCCAGTGCGCACATTTCAACGGCTAGCTTTACTGGGGCGGCGATGGTAGGAAACTCCGCCATGGTCGCTTTCTTGGTGTAGTCTTGATAGGCAGGAACCGCGAACACCGCCAATATAGCGACAATCGCCATGACGACCATTAATTCAATAAGAGTAAAACCGCGTTGAGAGCGAGTTGACGTATTGTTCATGTGAAGCTCCATTTTGGTTGTGAGGCAGGCGCTAGATTGGCCGAGTAAATGAACAAAGAGAAATGCAGTGACGGGAATTCCGAGCAGCGAAGGCGAGTGTAGACTGGTTGTTACAAGGTGTTTTCGTTCTGTTTTGAAACCCATCGCTATCACTAATGACTTTGCCAAGGTTACAAATGGGGTAGGAAGAAATAAAAATGCCGCGATGTTACTCGCGGCATTGTGGTTATTGATTACTTAGCACTGAATCATGAAAACGATGCTATAGCATTTTCTTTAAACGATAGAGTGCCTCTAATGCTTGGCGTGGTGTTAGATCATCAGGATCGATATTGGCCAGCGCCTCTTCTACTTCGCTCGGTTCAGGAATTAGGCTGAGTTGGTTGGCAATATCAACCGCACTACTAACAGGCATTGAAGTGTTACTTGCTACACTTAATTGTTCCAATTGGGTCAATTTGGTACGTGCTTGTTTGATCACCGCTTTAGGTACACCGGCAAGCCCTGCCACGGCGAGACCATACGATTTACTCGCCGCACCTTCTTGAACTGCGTGCATGAAGGCAATACTGTCGCCATGCTCAACCGCATCTAAATGGACATTGGCAAGATGAGGGATCTGGTTCGGCAACTCAGTGAGTTCAAAGTAGTGCGTGGCAAATAAGGTTAACGCACCAATTTGCTTGGCAAGAAATTCTGCACTCGCCCACGCAAGTGATAGGCCATCGTAGGTACTGGTACCGCGGCCAATCTCATCCATTAACACTAAACTGCGTTCAGTCGCGTTGTGCAGGATGTTAGCGGTTTCAGTCATCTCCACCATAAAGGTTGAACGGCCGGAAGCAAGATCATCTGATGCGCCAATACGAGTGAAAATACGATCAATCAAACCAATCTGAGCACTTTCGGCCGGTACGTAAGAACCGATATGTGCCATCAATGCAATCAAAGCAGTTTGGCGCATGTAAGTTGATTTACCCCCCATGTTCGGGCCGGTGACGATCAGCATTTTGCGCGAAGCATTTAGCGCAACAGGGTTAGCGATAAACGGCTCGTCCATCACTTGCTCAACCACAGGATGGCGACCGCCGAGAATATTGATCCCCGGTTGTGTGGTTAACGTTGGTCGACAGTAATCTAAGCTATCAGCACGCTCGGCTAAGTTTTGCAGTACATCAAGTTGAGAGACTGCCGAGGCCAAGTTTTGTAGCGGCTCTAAATGCGGCATTAAGAGATCAAACAGCTCTTCCCAAAGTTTTTTCTCAATCGATAGGGCTTTTGATTTTGAACTCAGTACTTTGTCTTCATGCTCTTTTAATTCAGGAATGATATAGCGCTCGGCATTTTTCAGCGTTTGGCGACGTACATAGTGTGCCGGCACTAGGTGGCTTTGTCCTCGGCTGACTTGAATAAAGAAGCCGTGTACCGCGTTGTAGCCAACTTTGAGTGTCTCAATGCCATGTCGCTCACGCTCTTCGCGCTCGAGTTTATCGAGGTACTCGGTCGCGCCATCAGCTAAATCACGCCACTCATCAAGCTCAGCGCTATAGCCGGAGGCAATCACGCCGCCTTCTCGGATCACGACGGGTGGATTTTCTTTAACCGCGCGCTCGAGTAAATCACAAACGTCATCAATCGGTGCGGCGTATTGAGCCAATTTAGCGAGGTAAGGGTGGTTAAGGTCGTTAATGACGGTAGCCAATTCTGGAAGTTGCTGCATTGCGTGACGCAGACGGGCAAGGTCGCGTGGGCGTGCAGAGCGTAGAGCGAGTCGTGCGAGAATACGTTCAATATCGCCAATCTGTTTAAGCACAGGCAGTAGATCGCCAAACAGGCTCAAATCTTTAATTTCACTGATCGCATCAAGGCGTTGATTGAGCGTATCGGCGCAGCGCATTGGCTGGTGTAGCCAACGTTTGAGCATTCGGCTACCCATAGGCGTCGCCGTTTTATCCAGCACTTCAGCGAGAGTGTTAGTTAAGCCGCCAGCAAGGTTATGAGTGATCTCTAGGTTGCGGCGAGTCGCGGCATCCAGAATCACGGAGTGATCTTGTCGGTCGAAAGTCAGTGAACGAATATGTGGCAGCGCCGTACGTTGGGTATCTTTAACGTATTGGATCAAACAGCCTGCGGCACATAAGCCTAATGTGGCATTCTCCACACCAAAGCCAACCAAATCGCGCGTACCAAACTGTTGGTTTAACTGCTGCTTCGCCGTATCGATCTCAAATTCCCATACAGGGCGACGTCGATTACCCGTGCGCGAAGCCATCAAGTGCACCGCGTCAAAATCTTCCGGGAACAGCAGTTCGCGAGGGGAGGTACGCTGAAGTTCGGCTGCCATTGCTTCTTCAGTTTCTGGCTCGGTTAGCTGGAAACGGCCAGACGTAATATCGAGTGTCGCATAGCCAAACTTATCATTGTGTTGATAGATAGCGGCAATCAAGTTGTCGACGCGCTCAGACAATAGTGCTTCATCAGTCACGGTGCCTGGTGTAACGATACGTACCACTTTGCGTTCAACAGGCCCTTTGCTGGTGGCTGGATCGCCAATTTGCTCACAGATAGCAACGGATTCACCCAGTTGAACCAGCTTAGCAAGGTAGCCTTCTACGGCATGGTAAGGCACGCCAGCCATTGGAATGGGTTCACCTGCAGAAGCGCCGCGTTTAGTCAGCGAGATATCCAGTAATTGCGAAGCGCGCTTGGCGTCATCATAAAAAAGCTCATAAAAGTCACCCATACGATAGAACAACATGATCTCAGGATTTTCGGCTTTCAACTTAAGATATTGCTGCATCATTGGGGTGTGTTTTTGTTCGGCTTTCACGGCTAACTTCTTTCGTTTATGACAATTGCGGCTTAGGATACGTCAATCGATCTCAAGCGAAAAGTCACAATCAGGATTTTGAATATGGAATCACATCAAATATTGAGTACCGAGCTGGGTAGATTACTGGCGAAACATCACCAAGTGCTTGCTACTGCAGAATCGTGTACAGGCGGTGGTGTTGCCACTGCAGTAACCGACATTGCGGGTAGCTCAGCATGGTTTGATCGAGCATTTATCACTTATAGCAATGAAGCTAAGATGGAAATGTTGGCAGTGCACGCCGAAACGTTGCAACAATACGGCGCGGTTAGCGAATCGGTAGTGTTAGAAATGGTGGCTGGCGCACTTAAGTATTCAAATGCCACCATCGCGGTATCGATCAGCGGAATTGCAGGGCCTGGTGGTGGCAGTGAAGAGAAGCCTGTGGGGACGGTCTGTTTTGCTTGGGCTGATACCAAGGGTTGGCAAGTGGTCGAAACGGTGTGTTTTGGTGGGGATCGCCATACCGTGCGCTCACAAGCAGTTGAATACGCGTTAAAAACACTGTGTGACTATTTGGCAGAACATTGATAAAAGTTGAGTCGAAGATCATGATTTCGCGACTACGAGTTTAAAATTGTTGTTAGATCAGTACTCTATCGAGCGAAATCAAAAAAAAGTCACACAGCTATAGACACTGTATGAATCAACAGTATAATGACACTCATTGACTGTTCAGTGTCACTGGACAGGACTCAACAAAAATTTTTATTCATCGGTGATGATGGGTAGTTTGGAGAAAGTGATGGACGAGAACAAACAGAAGGCGCTCGCCGCTGCGCTAGGTCAGATTGAAAAGCAATTTGGTAAAGGCTCAATCATGCGCCTTGGTGATAACCGTACAATGGATGTTGAAACCATCTCTACTGGTTCACTTTCTCTAGATATCGCATTGGGTGCTGGTGGCTTACCAATGGGTCGTATCGTTGAAGTTTACGGTCCAGAATCTTCAGGTAAGACGACGTTAACACTAGAACTGATTGCGGCTGCGCAACGTGTAGGTAAAACCTGTGCGTTTATTGATGCTGAGCACGCACTTGATCCTATCTATGCGAAGAAGCTAGGTGTTGATATCGATGCTCTGTTAGTTTCTCAGCCTGATACGGGTGAGCAAGCGCTAGAAATCTGTGATGCACTTGCACGTTCAGGTGCGATTGATGTTTTGGTTGTCGATTCAGTAGCAGCTCTAACACCAAAAGCAGAAATCGAAGGTGAGATGGGCGACAGCCACATGGGTCTGCAAGCTCGTATGCTTTCTCAAGCGATGCGTAAGCTAACCGGTAACCTTAAGCAGTCAAACTGTATGTGTATCTTCATCAACCAAATCCGTATGAAGATTGGTGTGATGTTTGGTAACCCAGAAACCACAACCGGTGGTAACGCGCTGAAATTCTACGCTTCTGTTCGTCTTGATATCCGTCGTACGGGTTCGATCAAAGATGGTGACGAAGTGGTGGGTAACGAAACACGCATTAAAGTGGTTAAGAACAAGATCGCAGCACCATTTAAACAAGCTGAAACACAGATTCTTTACGGCCAAGGCTTTAACCGTGAAGGTGAGTTGGTTGACCTAGGTGTAAAACACAAGCTGATTGAAAAAGCGGGTGCATGGTACAGCTACAATGGTGACAAAATCGGCCAAGGTAAAGCGAACGCGTGTAAGTACCTAAAAGAGAATACTGAAGCGGCGCAAACCATCGATAGCAAACTACGTGAAATGCTATTGACCCCAGCTCAACCAGAAGAGCCAGAAGTTGGCGAAATGCCACAAGAAGAAGAGTTCTAAACCCTTAACAATAATCGTTGAGAAAACACAGTTTAGACACTCACTTTAGAGTCATCAAAGCCCTGCTCATTGAGTGGGGCTTTTTGTCACTGGTAGACAAATCATATTCTCGGTTTACACCGAAAAATCGGTGTGCGTTTTATGACAATCTTTTTAAGATGAAATCCGCACTGAGTTCAGCAAGCGAGAGTATTGAACCTAATAGATTGTTTTAGTAGCAATTGACGCACTTTTCCCCGTCAGGTCAGAAAAACGCCACAAAAACCCCACAAATAGAGCAATGGCGAAACTAGCATCTAGTGCTTGCTTATGTGTACAATACAGCAAAATTCTATCTCGACTATTTTCAGGAAGAGCTGCATGTACATGAGCACAGATGAGGTTCGTAACGCGTTCCTTAAGTTCTTTGAGAGCAAAGGACACCAAATCGTAGAAAGTTCATCGTTAGTACCGCATAACGACCCAACCCTGCTTTTCACTAACGCAGGTATGAACCAATTTAAAGATTGTTTCTTAGGTTTAGAAAAACGCGCCTACACTCGAGCGACTACGGCTCAACGCTGTGTACGTGCTGGTGGTAAACACAACGATCTAGAAAACGTTGGTTTTACTGCTCGCCACCACACTTTCTTTGAAATGCTAGGTAACTTTAGTTTTGGTGATTACTTCAAAGAAGACGCGATTGCGTTTGCTTGGGAATTCCTGACTGAAACCCTTCAGCTACCAAAAGATCGTCTATTGGTGACTATTTACGAAACCGATGATGAAGCCTTTGACATCTGGAACCAGAAAGTTGGTATTCCTGCCGATCGTATTATTCGTATCGGCGACAAGAAAGGTGGTAAGCCATTTGAGTCAGATAACTTCTGGCAAATGGGTGATACTGGTCCTTGTGGCCCATGTACTGAAATCTTCTACGATCACGGTGATCACATTTGGGGTGGCCGTCCAGGTACGCCTGAAGAAGATGGCGACCGCTTCATCGAGATCTGGAATAACGTATTCATGCAGTTCAACCGTCAAGCTGACGGCACAATGGAACCGCTACCAAAACCATCGGTTGATACCGGTATGGGTATTGAGCGTATTTCTGCAATCATGCAGGGCGTTCATTCAAACTACGAAATCGACGTATTCCAAGCATTGATTAAAGCAACGGCTGAACTGATTGGTTGTGAAGACCTTTCTAACCAATCGCTACGTGTTATTGCTGACCACATCCGTTCATGTTCATTCCTGATCGTTGATGGCGTAATGCCTTCAAATGAAGGTCGTGGCTACGTACTGCGTCGTATTATTCGTCGTGCCGTTCGTCACGGTAACAAGATTGGCGCACAAGGTGTGTTCTTCCACAAACTGGTTGGTGTACTTGCTGAGATTATGGGTACGGCTGGTGAAGAACTGAAACGTCAACAAGCGTTGGTTGAGAAAGTACTGCGTATCGAAGAAGAGAACTTCGGACGCACTCTTGAACGTGGCATGGCAATTCTAAACGAAGCGTTAGATAACCTTGACGGTAGCGTACTAGACGGTGAAACCGTATTTAAACTTTACGATACTTATGGCTTCCCAGCTGACCTGACTAACGACGTTGCACGTGAACGTGAATTCGCGATTGACGAAGAAGGTTTTGAAAAAGCGATGGAAGAGCAGCGTCAACGTGCTCGTGAAGCAGGCCAATTCGGTACTGACTACAACGCGGCAATTAAGACTGACGTTGAAACAGAATTCTCTGGTTACACTGGCACTGAAGGTGAAAGTGTCATCGCGGCATTGTTTGTTGAAGGCAATGAAGTGGATTCACTGTCGGCAGGTGACAAAGCGATCATCATTCTTGAAGAGACGCCATTCTACGCAGAATCAGGCGGTCAATCAGGTGATGCAGGTGTACTGAAAACTGAATCAGGTTTGTTCACTGTTGAAGATACGCAAAAGCTAGGCAATGCGATCGCTCACCACGGCGTATTGGCAGAAGGCGTGTTCGCTAAAGGCGATAAAGCGCATGCGATGGTTGATGCGGTTCGTCGTACAGCGATTACATTAAACCACTCTGCTACGCACCTATTACACGCAGCGCTACGCAAAGTGTTGGGTGAGCACGTAACGCAGAAAGGCTCACTAGTAAAAGCAGACAACCTACGTTTTGACTTTTCACACCTTGAAGGTGTAACCGCGGCAGAGCTTAAAGAAGTTGAGCGTATCGTGAATGCGCAAGTACGTCGCAACCACGACATTGAAACCAATGTAATGGATATTGAGTCTGCGAAACAAAAAGGCGCAATGGCATTGTTTGGTGAGAAGTACGATGACGAAGTTCGTGTACTTTCAATGGGTGAGTTTTCAACTGAGCTTTGTGGTGGTATCCACGCGGCTAACACAGGTGACATCGGCCTATTCAAGATCACCTCTGAAGGTGGTATTGCAGCAGGTATCCGCCGTATTGAAGCGGTCACTGGTGAAGCGGCTCTGGATGTGATCGAAGCGCAAACGGCTAAATACGAAGAAAAACTGGCAGAAGCAGCAAACAAAGCGAAATCGCTAGAGAAAGAAATTCAACAGTTGAAAGACAAGTTGGCTTCTCAAGCAAGCGCAAGCTTAACTGACCAAGTGAAAGACATCGCTGGTGTGAAAGTATTGATTGCTCAGCTAGATGGTGCTGACAACAAAGCACTGCGTGGCATGGTTGATGAACTGAAAAACCAAATGGGCAGTGGCATCATTATGTTGGGTAACGTTGCTGATGATAAAGTTGGCTTGATTGCCGGTGTAACCAAAGATTTAGTCGGTAAAGTAAAAGCGGGCGAATTAGTTAACATGGTTGCACAGCAAGTTGGCGGTAAAGGCGGCGGTCGTCCTGATATGGCGCAAGCGGGTGGTACTGATGCTGCGGCTCTACCAGCGGCACTAGCGACAGTCGATGCTTGGATTGCAGAGCGACTATAAACCATAAAATTGAAATCAACGCTCAACCAATTGGTTGAGCGTTTTTTTTGTAGTGAGTAGAGATTAGAATTTAATTCTCACCGATTGAATCGCCGTTTGTTATCTCGGACAAATGGCACAGTGAACTCGGTTCTTAGGAAGGTGAAGGCTGGTGAAAAAGCCCCTGATTGTGCAAAAGTTTGGTGGAACCTCTGTCGGTTCAATCGAAAGAATTCACGCAGTTGCAGAACACATAATCAATAGTAAAAAACAAGGCTATCAGGTCGTTGTGGTTGTCTCGGCGATGTCTGGAGAAACCAACCGACTAATGAGCTTAGCTAAGCAGGTGGATGTTGTGCCTGCGGCGAGAGAGTTAGACGTTCTATTGGCTGCTGGTGAGCAGATGTCGATGGCACTGTTAGCTATGACGCTTAATAAACTTGGGCATGCTGCTGCTTCGTTGACGGGCGTACAAGCCAAGATCACGACGGATAATCGCCATAATGATGCCACGATTAGCCATATTGATGCTGGGCCGATTTTGGAACTGTTAGCACAAGAGCAAATTGTAATTGTCGCAGGGTTTCAAGGTGTCACAAAGCAGGGCGATATTACCACGTTGGGCCGTGGCGGCTCAGATACCACCGCTGTCACGCTCGCGGGGGCGCTTAATGCACAAGAGTGCCAGATTTTTACCGACGTGGATGGTGTCTATAGTTGCGACCCAAGAGTGGTCCCACAAGCGCAGCGAATGCCGATAATTGATTTTCCTTCTATGGAGTGCATGGCACGTCATGGGGCGAAGGTGCTACACCTACCTTCCGTACAATATGCATGGCAACATCAAGTGCCTTTGCGAGTGTTATCGAGCTTTGATCTCAATAGTGGCACGCTGGTGAAAGGTGAGAATTGTCATCGCCCGATGAGTGGCTTAGCTATTTTACGTGATATGTGTCTGATTCACATAGAGAGTGAACGTATTTTAAATGTGCAAAAACAGTGTCAATTGTTAGGGATTACGATCGGTAATGTGATCGAACATCCAGAATGGTCAGCCATAGTGATAAAACAGGATGATTACACTAAGCTTGAGCTAGCGTTCCAGCAAAAAATTAGTAATAGTGAACCTATCGGTTTGTTAACTATGGTTGGATTGCAAGCTGAACGATCAGCCGAGCGTTCTTGCCAGTTGCTCGCTGCACAAAGTATCAAAACGATCCATGTTGCATCAGATGGGCTGTCGATTACTTTGGCTATATCGCCTGAGAGTATCGACAAAGCAGCCAACATATTGCACCATGCTCATATTGCTTCCAGTGAAGCACTCGTTTGCCTACAAAAACATGCCTCGTTAAACGAATAAAGTTTACGAAAATATAACTTTTGTTGGATAATAGCTTCGTAGCAAGATTTTTAAGAGATTACTCAAGGAGCACAGAATGCTAATTTTAACTCGCCGTGTTGGTGAAACTCTAATGATTGGTGATGAAGTCACCGTAACTGTACTAGGTGTTAAAGGTAACCAAGTACGTATCGGTGTTAATGCTCCGAAAGAAGTGTCTGTTCACCGTGAAGAGATCTACATGCGTATTCAGGCAGAAAAAGGTAATAGTGCCCCAACTTCAGGCAACTTCTAATTACTTTAAAAAAGCTGGCATTGCGTCAGCTTTTTTTGTGAATAAAAGCAGTTATTTGTTCGTGCAAGCTCGAATAAACACCGCTTTGATTAAATAGCCAACGGTTGAATGACTTTTTGCTATTTTTACCAAGAAAATGTTTGACATATTTTTGGTAAATCGTAATATGTGCCTCCGCAAGACGGTGAGGTGGCCGAGAGGCTGAAGGCGCTCCCCTGCTAAGGGAGTATACGGCTTAATACCGTATCGAGGGTTCGAATCCCTCCTTCACCGCCATTCTTGCACGGTTCTTCGGAACCAAATTAGCGTTGAAATTTTTCCATTGGAAAAAGAGTAAAAAAATGTGCGCTCTTAGCTCAGCTGGATAGAGTACCTGGCTACGAACCAGGCGGTCGGAGGTTCGAATCCTCCAGGGCGCACCACTTTTTAAGGGTTATCATTAACCCTGTTGTTGATAGCGAGTTCTAACGAACTATTGATAACGAAACCCGTGCGCTCTTAGCTCAGCTGGATAGAGTACCTGGCTACGAACCAGGCGGTCGGAGGTTCGAATCCTCCAGGGCGCACCACCTTCTAAAGCCTCGCAGAAATGCGAGGCTTTTTTATTAACAAAATTTTATCATTTCGTTCACTCTTCCTATACAACTTATTGTTTTGAAAGTATTTATTTCAGAATTTTTAAGCCTATCGCAGCAAGTATTCGCTAATTGGAATAACGTTAGATAATAAGTAGTTATTTATTCTTTTTGACGGATATATTTCAGCTTTATGTGACTTGTGTGACGAATATTTCCCTAGAAATGTGCTTTATCGTTAAGACTGCTTTAAACAAAATTGACAAACTTTAACCAATCGAGATAATCCTAGACCTCTTGTCGGGATCAATGAATGTATCTTTCGACAATTGATAGCACGCAATAGGTGCTTAGTTGCATAAGCAGTAAGGTTCGATACCGCCCAAGACACTGTTTAGGCTATTGTCAGGATGACAAAGAAAGGACGCTAAATGGACACTATTGGAAGCCAACTATTAGATGCTGCCACTCTCATGCTAACGGGAATGTCGGTGGTATTTATTTTCCTCACAATTCTCGTATATCTCGTTCGGTTAATGTCTAGATTAGTACCGGAAGAGGTGCCTGAGCCGATCTCTACCCCCAAACAAAATAAAAAAGTTCAATCATCTTCAGCTGTAAGCCCACAGGTAGTAGCGGCAATTTCCGCTGCGGTACACCAGTACCGTACCTCGACCGCGAAATAGCATAAAAAGGATTTAAAAGGAGTTAATGAGCATGTCTAAACCACTAGCTTTAACCGATGTGGTACTTCGTGACGCCCATCAATCGTTATTTGCAACGCGTATGCGCATTGAAGATATGTTACCGATTGCCGCTGAGCTGGATAAAATTGGTTACTGGTCTTTGGAAACTTGGGGTGGAGCTACGTTTGATGCGTGTATCCGTTTCTTGGGTGAAGATCCATGGGAGCGTTTGCGCGAACTGAAAAAAGCGATGCCAAACACCCCGATGCAAATGTTACTGCGTGGCCAAAACCTTTTAGGTTATCGCCACTATGCTGATGACGTGGTTGAAAAGTTTGTTGAACGCGCACATGCCAACGGCATGGATGTCTTCCGTATCTTTGATGCGATGAATGATGTACGTAACTTCCAGAAAGCAGTCAAAGCGACGGTAGACGTTGGTGCGCATGCTCAAGGCACGCTCTCTTACACGACGAGCCCTGTTCACACGATTGAGACTTGGGTTGACCTTGCTAAGCGCTTAGAAGATCTTGGTTGTCACTCACTATGCATTAAAGATATGTCTGGTCTACTGCGTCCTTATGAAGCGGAAGAGTTGATTACACGTATTAAAGCTTCTTGTGATGTGCCATTAGCACTCCACTGTCATGCTACCACGGGTCTTTCTACTGCAACTGCTGTTAAAGCTGTGGAAGCGGGCATTGATATTCTCGATACCGCGATCTCTTCAATGAGCTGTACTTATGGACATACTCCAACAGAAACCGTGGTTGCAATGCTGCAAGGCACAGAGCGCGACACGAACTTAGATTTAGAGCAGCTTGAGCCTATCGCCGCTTATTTCCGTGAAGTACGTAAAAAATACGCGAAATTTGAAGGCAAAATGAAGGGTGTTGATTCGCGTATTCTGATTGCTCAAGTACCTGGCGGTATGTTGACCAATATGGAAGCTCAGCTAAAAGAGCAGGGCGCAGCCGATCGTATGGATGAGGTACTCGAAGAGATCCCTCGCGTCCGTCAAGATCTTGGTTATATCCCATTGGTAACGCCAACATCGCAAATTGTTGGTACTCAAGCAGTGATCAACGTATTAACCGGCGAGCGCTATAAGAGCATCACCAAAGAAACGGCGGGCGTCTTAAAAGGAGAATACGGCGCAGCGCCAGCGGAAGTGAGCGCTGAACTACAAGCGAAAGTTTTGGATGGTGCAGAGCCTGTTACTTGTCGCCCTGCTGATTTGCTAAAAGCGGAATTACATACGCTGACGGATGATTTATTAGTTAAAGCGAAGGAAGAGGGTATTTCTCTAGCAGAAGATACCGTCGACGATGTACTGACTTACGCTTTGTTCCCACAAGTGGGCCTCAAATTCCTTAAAAATCGCCATAACCCTGAAGCTTTCGAGCCTGCACCAGGTAATGAGCCAGCTCCTGTCGCTTCTGTTGCAGCACCCGTTCAAGGTGGAATTGAAACTTACAGCGTTAAAGTTGATGGCCAAGTGTACGATGTTGAAGTTGGCCCGCAAGGTCAGTTACAGTCGGTCGCGCCAAGTACAGCATCAGCGAAAGCTGCGCCTGCAGCCGCACCCGCTGGGGATGCAGAAGCGGTACCAGCACCATTAGCCGGTAATATCTTTAAAGTGAATGTACAAAGTGGTTCAGAAGTGGCTGAAGGCGATGTATTACTGATTCTTGAAGCAATGAAGATGGAAACGGAAGTCCGCGCAGCACGTGGCGGCATCGTACAAGATCTTCATGTTAAAGAAGGTGATTCAGTTGTTGTCGGCTCGCCGCTACTAAGCTTAGCGTAAGGGAGTACCATGGAAGGATTATTGACTCTCTGGGCAGAAACCGGCATTGCTAACTTTGAGTTTGGCCAACTGTGCATGATCGCAGTTGGTTGTACTCTGCTGTATTTAGCCATTCGTAAGGGGTTTGAACCCTTACTCTTGTTGCCGATTGGTTTCGGTGCCATTTTGGCAAATATCCCTAATGCTGGCTTTACTGAGCCAGGCGGCATGCTCTACTACATCTACTATTTGGGTATCGATACGGGCATATTCCCGCTGCTGATCTTTATGGGTGTAGGGGCAATGACGGACTTTGGTGCGCTGATTGCTAACCCCAAAACCTTATGGCTAGGGGCTGCTGCTCAGTTTGGTATTTTTGCTACCTTATTCGGTGCGATTCTACTTAACTATATTCCTGGGATGGAATTCACCATGCCAGATGCAGCATCGATTGCCATTATTGGTGGTGCAGATGGCCCAACGGCAATCTTCCTCGCCAGTAAGTTATCGCCGGATCTGCTTGGTGCAATTGCTGTAGCAGCCTATAGCTATATGGCTCTAGTGCCGATCATTCAACCGCCGATCATGAAGGCATTGACGACTCCTGAAGAGCGCAAAATCAAAATGGCTCAACTGCGTCACGTAGGGAAAACAGAAAAGATCCTGTTTCCTCTTGCCGTGTTGATGATGACGATTTTGTTCCTACCGTCAGCGACACCACTTGTAGGTATGTTCTGTCTTGGTAACTTGATGCGTGAAGCTGGTGTGGTCGATCGTTTGTCTAAGACTGCACAAAACGAGTTAATCAATATTGTGACCATTTTCCTTGGTCTCGGTGTTGGCTCAAAGCTGCAAGCGGAAGAGTTTTTGAACTTAGAAACGCTGGGTATCTTAGGCTTAGGTGCAGTGGCATTTAGTATCGGTACGGCCGGTGGTGTCTTAATGGCGAAACTATTGAATAAGTTCTCCAAAGAAGACATCAACCCATTGATTGGTGCTGCGGGGGTTTCTGCGGTACCAATGGCGGCGCGTGTGGTCAATAAAGTTGGCCTAGAAGCAAACCCACAAAACTTCCTGCTGATGCACGCGATGGGACCAAACGTTGCTGGCGTACTTGGCTCGGCGGTAGCGGCGGGTATTTTGTTGGCGCTAGTTGGTTAACTTACTCGCTAAGTTGCTGATCATTTAGGTAATAACTTGGTTAAATTGCGATCAAGTGGTTAACTAAAGCAAAGCAAATGTTATATATTCAAGGGATGCTTCGGCATCCCTTTTTACATCAATAAGGACTGGTTGATATGGAAAACAAACAGGTTGTCATCCCACAGTTTGGCGAGCCAGAAGTGCTCAGTATCCGACAAGCTGCAATACCGAGTGCAAAAGCAGGCGAAGTGGTGGTTAAAGTCGCCTTTGCAGCGGTCAATCCGATTGATGTAAAAACGCGTGCGGGCCTAGGATGGGCTGCCGCACAGAATAAAGATAATCTACCTTGGGTACTCGGTTACGATATTTCTGGTGAAGTGTATCAATGTGGTTCGGATGTACAGCAGTTAGAAGTGGGGGATAAAGTGGCGGGCTTTATTGGTTTTCCACTGCAAGGTGGTGGCTACAGCCAATATGTTACCGTAGCGGAAAGTGCTCTAAGTGCAGTACCAGAATCAGTAACGCTTGAAGCGGCGGCAGCACTACCTCTGGCAGGGCAAACCGCGGTACAGGCTCTGGACAAAGCCTCTGTACAAGAAGGAGAGCGAGTATTGATCCTTGCTGGTGCAGGCGGCGTAGGGCATATTGCCGTGCAGTTAGCGGTCGCAGCCAAAGCGGAAGTGTTTACCACTTGCAGTGAAGCCAATTTAGACTATTTAGCCACATTAGGGGCTCATGCAGTTAATTATCGTTTTTCGCCGGCCTCTGAACGCGTTGAAGAAGCCGATGTGTTGATTGATCTTGTCGGTGGTGAGGCGGCGTTAGATGCATTGAAGTGCCTTAAAGATGGGGCAAAAGTGGTAACACTACCCACTTTAAGTGCAGAATTGATCTGTGAAAAAGCGCACTTGCTCGGCTTCGATGCGACGGGAATGTTAGTCGATCCCAACCCTCAGCAATTAGATACCATGCTTTATATGGTGAGTATCGGTTTGTTGAAAACAGAAATTTATCATATCTACCCAATGGATCAGGTAGTGGAGGCCCATAAACAAATGGAAACTGGGCACACACGAGGAAAAATTTTGTTGGATATGCAATGCTAGAAACGTTCAATACCGCGTTTCAATCTTTCGCTTTATGGTTTTCAGATTCAGCCCTATGGGTACTCTTTTTTAGTGGTTTTCTTAGTGCAACCTTATTACCCGGTGGATCTGAGGCTGGGTTGATTGCGACGCTAAGCCTCAACCAATATTCTGCCGTTATGATTATTGCTGTTGCGACTATCGGCAACACTTTAGGTGGTTTAACCAATTATTGGTTAGGGCTGTGGCTGCCTAATAGAACTCAGAATGAAAAGCATGGTCATAAAGCCATGCATTGGCTGCAGAAATACGGCTACTGGTCATTGCTGTTTAGTTGGTTACCGATCATTGGTGATCCTTTATGTTTAGCGGCAGGGTGGTTACGGATGCGATTTTGGCCATCGTTTTGGCTTATTTTGATTGGCAAAGCATTCCGTTACACACTTCTTACCGCGCTTTATTACGGTTTTTTCTAAGGAAATACGATGAAGAAATTTTTACTTGGTGCATTTTCTCTGGCCACTCTCGCTGGCTGCACCAGCAATATCGATTATTCCGTACCGTTTTTTTCCTCGCTGCCACAAGGTGTCACCTTAATCGAAGAGGTTGATGCGGTTGCTGGTAAAGCAACCATCCCATACAGCAAATACCAACTGGATAACGGACTGACGGTGATCTTAACCCCTGATCATTCCGATCCGCTGGTTCATGTTGATGTGACTTACCATGTTGGTTCAGCACGTGAAGAGATTGGTAAATCCGGCTTTGCACACTTTTTCGAACATATGATGTTCCAAGGTAGCGAGCACGTTGGTGATCAAGAACATTTTCGTCTGATCACCGAAGCCGGTGGCAGCTTAAATGGCACCACCAACCGCGATAGAACCAACTATTTTGAAACCGTTCCAGCCAATCAACTGGAAAAAATGTTGTGGCTTGAATCTGATCGCATGGGCTTTTTGCTTGATGCCGTTTCACAACGAAAATTTGAAATTCAGCGTGATACGGTTAAAAACGAACGTGCACAAAACTTTGATAACCGCCCTTATGGTTTGATGTGGGAAAAAATGGGTGAGGCGATGTACGCGGAAGGCCACCCTTATTCATGGCAAACTATTGGTTATGTAGAGGATCTTGACCGTGTGGACGTTAACGATCTCAAAGCATTCTTCCTACGTTGGTATGGGCCTAATAATGCCGTTTTGACCATCGGTGGTGATATTGATGTCGATCAGACACTCGAGTGGGTAAACAAGTATTTTGGTTCTATTCCAGAAGGCCCTGCGGTTGAAAATGCGCCGAAGCAACCTGCGCAGCTAAACCAAGATAAATACATCACCTTAGAGGACAAAATTCAGCAACCAATGGTGGTGATTGGCTGGCCAACGCAATATCGCGGTCATCAAGATGAAATGGCACTGAGCGCATTAGCTTCAGCGTTGGGTGAGGGCGCGAACTCTCTGCTCTATCAGAAATTAGTTAAAACGCAAAAAGCGGTCGATGCAGGTGCATTCCAAGATTGTGCTGAATTGTCATGTAACTTTTATGTCTATGCGATGGCGCCATCAGGTAAAAAAGGCCAGTTGCAACCGCTATATAATGAAGTGATGCAGGTGCTGGCACAGTTTGAGGCACAAGGCATTAGCCAAGAGCGCTTGGAACAAATTAGAGGCATGGCCGAAGCGGATGCTGTCTTTGCGCTGCAAAGCGTAAAAGGCAAAGTCAGCCAGCTCGCGTCCAATGAGACCTTCTATGGTGAACCGGACCGTTTGCAGTCTCAACTGGCTAATATTCGCCTGGTGACATCTGACTCGGTGATGGCGGCTTACAAGCAATACGTCAATGGTCATCACAAAGTGACCTTGAGTGTCGTACCGCAAGGTAAACTTGATTTTGCTGTTGCGCCGGCAAGCTTTGTCACTCCAGAGCGTCAGCTACCCGAGTATCAAAAAATTACCGAAGGTGATCTCAATTATCGCCATGCAGTCGATGATTTTGATCGCGCAATCATGCCAACGGTGGCTGAGCCGGTGAAAGCGCAAATGCCAACCTTGTATCGAGTCTACTTCGATAATGGTGTTGAACTGCTAGGTACGGTTAGTGATGAAACGCCAACGGTGCAGATGGATATTCGTTTCCCGGCGGGTGAACGCTACGTACCACGAGGTAAAGAAGGCCTTGCGAACCTGACGGCGGCAATGTTGCAAGAAGGAACGATAGATTCCAGTCTGGAAGAGCTACAAGCACGCGCTTGGATAAAATTGGTAGTCATGTGTCGATTAATGCGGGCAATTACACCAGTACAATTTCCATTTCGAGCTTAGAGAAATACCTGCCACAAACGTTGGCGGTTGTTGAAGAGGTTCTGTCAAAACCAGCGTTTAATGAACAAGATTTCGCGCGAGTTAAAAAACAGATGCTTGAAGGTGTGGTCTATCAACATCAAAAGCCAAGTTGGTTAGCGTCGCAAGCAACACGTCAAGTGTTGTTTGATGGTTCGATCTATCAACGTGCTAGCGATGGCACCGCTTCATCAATTCAAGGGCTGAGCTTGGATGATGTGAAGCAGTTTTATCGCAAACAGTACACGCCACAAGGTACACAGATTGTCGTGGTTGGTGATATGAAGCAAAAGGCCATCACCGAACAATTGCGTTTTATTGATGGTTGGCATGGTGATCCTGCGCCATTGCTGAGACCACAATTGGTGAAGCCACTCAAAGGGCAATCAATCTACCTAGTGGATAAGCCGGGAGCACCGCAAAGTATCGTACGCATGGTGCGTCAGGGCCTACCTTTTGATGCCACGGGCGAAGTTTTTCTCACCCAACTCGCTAATTTTAATCTAGCGGGTAACTTTAATAGCCGCTTGAACCAAAACTTACGTGAAGACAAGGGCTACACTTATGGTGCAAGTGGCTATCTGGCTTCAAACCGTGAGGTTGGGGCTGTGGTATTTTCGGCTCAAGTGCGTGCCGACGCGACGGTTGCATCGATTAAAGAGATGCAGAGTGAGTTAACGCGTTTTAGTCAATCAGGCCTGACAGAGCAAGAAATGAAATTTTTACGCTTGGCCGTCGGTCAACAAGATGCACTAAAATATGAAACACCCTCACAGAAGACCAACTTGTTGGGAAGTATTCTCTCATATAGCTTAGATGAGGATTATTTACAGCAACGTAATGAGATTGTTGAGCGAGTCGATAAAACCACCCTCGATGCTTTGGCGAAGAAATGGTTTGACCCAAGTGACTACCAAATTATCGTGGTCGGTGATGCAACACGCTTGAAGCCGCAACTGGAATCATTACAGATTCCAGTCCAAGAGCTTGAAATTGTCCATTAAAGGACACATTAAGAGTGGATACGTAGAGCGGCAGACCCTGCCGCTCTTCAAAGTTAACTAGCCAGTTCTGGTTTTTTACGCAGAACAATCAACATAGGCGATCCCATTTTGACAGATTTTGCTACGCGATTAGAGCGAGTGTCCCGTAATCCCGAAGTGTTTAAGACTTTCGGTCGTGGCGTGGAAAGAGAAACCTTGCGTTACAAGCAAGATGGCAAACTTTCTACAACTCAGCACCCAGATGGATTGGGTTCAGCTTACGCAAACAAATGGATTACGACGGACTTTTCAGAGTCGCTACTTGAGTTTATCACCCCAGTTTCACGTGACATTGATACTCTAGTAGCACAACTTGAAGATATTCATCACTTTACTCAAACCAAATTGGGTGAAGAAAAGATGTGGCCACTTTCAATGCCTTGTTATGTTGGAGACGAGCAAGATATCAATCTCGCCCAATACGGTGATTCGAATTCCGGTAAAATGAAAACGTTATACCGCGAAGGCCTTAAACGTCGCTATGGTAGCTTAATGCAGATCATCTCAGGTGTGCATTTTAACTTCTCTTTTCCAGAAACATTCTGGGATCAGTTGTATGGCGAGCAAGATGAAGCGGCGCGTCAAGCGACCAAGTCAGATGGCTATTTTGCTTTGATTCGTAATTACTACCGCTTTGGTTGGTTAATTCCGTTCTTCTTTGGTGCGTCACCGGCATTGTGCCCATCGTTTATTAAAGGTCGTGACACCAAACTACCGTTTGAAAATATCGGCCAAACGCTGTTTTTGCCGCAAGCGACGTCTCTGCGTTTAAGCGACTTGGGTTATACCAACAGTGCGCAAAGCGTATTGAAAATCGGCTTTAATAGCATCGAGCAATATCTAGAAGGATTGAACAGTGCTATTCGCACACCTTCACAAGAGTTTGCTGAAATTGGCGTAAAAGTCGATGGTGAATACCGTCAGCTAAATAGCAATGTATTGCAAATCGAAAATGAGCTTTATGCACCAATTCGACCAAAGCGCGTAGCCCAAGATGGCGAGAAGCCGTCAGAAGCACTTACTCGTGCCGGTGTGGAATACATTGAAGTACGTTCATTAGACGTTAACCCATACAGTTCTATTGGCCTAGACAAAGACCAAATCCGCTTCCTTGATTTGTTCCTCGCTTGGGCAGCACTGACCGATTCCGACCCAATGGATTTCTGCGAGCAAGCATGCTGGCGTGAGAACTGGAATAAGGTCATCGTTGAAGGTCGTAAAGTGGGCCTTGAACTGCAAATCGGCTGTAAAGGTGAAACACTGACCCTACAAGAGTGGGCGAAACGCGTATTTGCCGAGCTAACACAAGTGGCTGTGCAGATGGATAAAGCACTCGGTGGTAATGAATATCAAGCAGTATGCGACAAACTGATGGCTTGGATTGATAACCCAGAGCTAACGATTTCTGGTCAATTGCTAGAAGACACTAAACGTTTAGGTGGCCTTGGTGGACTAGGTTGTACTTTTGGTAAGCAATACCGCGAGAAGCATCTTGCTCATCAATACGGCTATTACAATCAAGAGAAAATGGAACAAGAGGTCGCTCGCTCTCGTGAAGCGCAAGCTGCATTAGAAGCGTCAGACACTCAAGACTTTGAACAATTCCTAGAAGACTACTTCGCCTATCTAAAGTAGAAATAAAGCTGTCATTATGCACAAAGAAAGGATTCTCAAACTGGCGCTATTGATTGGCGTAACCAGCCTTGCTGGTTGCGCCACCCCGCCGCCAGCGAATCAAAGTAATATCTGTTCTATCTTCCGTGAAAACCCTAGTTGGTACGATGATGCGGTGGACATGCAAGAAGAATGGGGCACTCCAATTAACATTGCGATGGCATTTGTTAAGCAAGAAAGCAGTTTCCGCCATGATGCTCGACCCCCTAAAGATTACCTGTTAGGGTTTATCCCATGGGGGCGAGTGAGCAGTGCCTACGGCTATGCACAGGCACAAGATCCTGCATGGGAAGATTTTCAAAAAGCGACTGGTCATGGCGGTTCACGCACCAGTTTCGATGATGCATTGATGTTTATTGGTTGGTATACCAGTGAAACCCAAAAGCAATTGGGGATTTCAAAATGGGACCCTTACAATCAATATCTGGCTTATCACGAAGGTCGTGGTGGTTATAAGCGTAAAACCTATCAAGCTAAGCCCTCATTGATAAAAGTCGCTCGTCGAGTAGAGCAACAAGCAAAGGATTACGGTTGGCAACTTAAACAGTGCCGCCAAGAGTTGGAAAACAATAGAAGCTGGTTTTTCTAGCCAGCAGGAGAAGGACAATGCCACTACTAGATAGCTTTACTGTCGATCATACCCGCATGCATGCACCGGCTGTGCGTGTTGCGAAAACCATGACAACGCCAAAAGGCGACACCATTACTGTGTTTGATTTGCGTTTTACTGCGCCAAACAAAGACATCTTGTCAGAGAAAGGTATTCACACCTTAGAGCACCTATACGCCGGCTTTATGCGTAATCACCTTAATGGTGATGCGGTAGAAATTATTGATATTTCGCCAATGGGGTGTCGTACGGGTTTTTACATGAGCTTGATTGGTACGCCGAGTGAACAACAAGTTGCGACGGCATGGCTTGCTGCAATGGCTGACGTGTTGACGGTTGAAAGTCAGAACAAAATCCCTGAGCTGAATGAATACCAGTGCGGTACTGCAGCGATGCACTCACTAGAAGAAGCGAAACAGATTGCGCAAGCAATTATCGCCGCGGGCATTTCAGTGAATAAGAATGACGATCTTGCTCTACCGGCTGAAATGCTCAATGAGCTTCGCGTCGATTAATCGATAGCGTTTATTCGCCAAGTTTTGATTTAAAATAAAAAGGAAGGCCGAGGCCTTCCTTTTTTATATTGGTGTTTCGCACCAGAGATCGACTATTGTGCCTTTGGCAGCACGACCACTTGGGTCTTGGCCCAAATATCATGAAAGCCCCGCTTTTGTGGATCGAGTGGTACGGCAAGGTTAGCTAAACCAAATCCAGACGTCGCTAGGCGGATTAATGCTTGAGTGACCGTAATGCGACCACCATCCAAGTTGCGCACTTGCAGTTTCCAAGCGCGCATACCCAGTGTTTGTCCTGCACGAGTCCAGAAGAAAACAAAGAAGTACACCCAAACTGCCGCAAGGTAGAAAGTAAAGATAGGACTCCAGATCGGGTTATTCGACAAGAAGTCGCCAATATCAGCATACGGGGCGATATTGACCAGATTAAGCGCCATTAAGGCTTGCAACACGGCAACGACAACGCCAGCGGCCAACATCTCAATGGCGATAATAATCAAGCTATCGTAAAACAGCGCGCCTAGGCGTCGCATTAAGCCTGCAGATGGAAGTGGCTGGTGGTTGCTCATAATGGGTTCTCAAACGGTAAATAAGGCGTCAGGATAATGTTTCAAAACGCTTGTGAAAAGAGAGCTTGCGCACAGCTTGGTGCTTTATGGCGAAATTATCATCAAACGGTTGGTAATTCAGTTTTTTACACTTGCACGACGCGCGTTGTTACGTATAATGCCAATCATCGAAAGGGCAATGCCCCAAGATAATGCCGGTATGGTGAAATTGGTATACACGACGGATTCAAAATCCGTTGCCTTCGGGCGTGGCGGTTCAAGTCCGCCTACCGGTACCATATTTAAACGATAAAGCCTCGACTCACGTCGGGGCTTTGTTGTATCTGGCTATAGGCTAGCGTGATTCAGCTTCTTGCATTATCGACTCTCTCACCATATACATAATGATATGTTAATCGGTGGTGGGGTGTTTATGTCTCCGTTGCAACGAGGAAGTACTCTGGCGCTTGCTGGTATCATCATCCTCAGTTTCGATAGCTTACTGGTTCGTTTGACAGATTCTTCCCCCTGGAATCTGCTATTTTGGCGTGGGCTTATGCAAGCCATCAGTCTGCTGGCCGTCCTACTCATTTTTAACCAGAAAGAACTCAAGCAAAGGTTGCTTCCCCCTCCTGCGAGCGCGCTTGGGATGGGGGTACTATTTACAGCCTCCACCGTCTGTTTTGTGCTTTCTTTAGATCACACCCAAGTCGCTAGTACGTTAGTGATCGTCAATACCGCTCCCTTATTTACCGCCATCATCGCTTTTGTGGTGCTTAAAGAAAAACTTCCTTTGCATACCTTACTTGCGATCATTTCGGCCGTTGGCGGCGTGTGGTTGATCTTTGCTTATGCGCCTAAGACAGGGGAGATCGAAGGGGATCTTTATGCGATTGTCACTGCCATCTCTACGGCAATTTATCTGACGGTTATGCGCTATACTAAAGGTCAAAATGCCGCGAGTTATATGGTCTGTGCTGGTATTATGATCGCGTTATTTTCCCTATATAAGGGAGCGATGCCTTTAGATATTCAGGGGATGCATCTTGTTTATGTCATGGTGTTAGGCGGATTTATTGTGCCGGCTTCCTATCTGTGTATCTCTCAATCGCCAAAATACATACCGGCGGCACAAACAGGCTTAATTTTATTATTGGAAATTCTGTTTGGTCCGCTATTTGTGTACTTAATTATTGGCGATGAGCCTTCAACCAATGACATCGTTGGTGGAGGATTGATTCTGTTCACTCTGATATTGCATACTCTTTGGGAGTTGCGGCTTAGTCGTCATGAAAAAGCAAGCTTGCCACGAAATAAAGTCCCTTGATATTTTCATTGTGCTTTGGGGCAGGGAGGGGCGTGTAATTTCTTTTGATCGAGTAATTTTCTAAATGAAAAAGCTCACCAGTTATGGTGAGCTTTTGACGTCAATACGACTAAGAGATACGACAAAGAACTATGGCTTATAGTGACTAATGGCCTGATTAAGTACTTTAGTTGCCTCTTTACTCGACATGATTCCTTGCACTTCTATTTCGCCATCTGGGCCTTTGTAGTTATCAAACCATATCTTGACGATATCTACGACGCCGGGATATTGCTCTTGCAGTGCTTCGATCGTTTCAACATCTTTAAAAGGTGATTGCTCAACTACTGGAACCGCAATCAGTTTGTCATCCTGCTGCCCCCATCTAGCATCTTTAGACCACCAATCACGCGAACAGGTGCAACACTGCCTCTCTCCATTGCAGAACCGAGCACTAAGATATCCAATGGGTCACCATCCCCTCCGAGCGATTTAGGTAGGGCAGTGCTTGGAATCGTGCCGTAGTTCCCAGGATAGCCTAGGTAGTGAACAACACGCGGCTGACCGTTTTTAAATTCCCAGTTAATGATAGAGCCGTCGCGCTTGCTAACTTCCCACTTTTCATTGTCACCAGTTGGAATTTCAATGATGGCATTCACGGTGCCATTACTATTGGTGCTCGGGATCCCCGATAGATAGTCATGATTGGCTTTAATGGTGTAAGTATCAATCTGGGCAAAATCGGTCGTTGCCATCGCTGATGCAGAGCTCATGAGCATCGCGGCAAGTAAAAGGTGTTTTTTCATAGCCATTTCCATTTGAAAAGATGAATGAATAGTCGACTGATTTGATGAAGCTAACATGACAGAATTATTGTGTTTTGAAGAAAATCGCATTCTAAATAGCTTTAATATCAATCAGTAAAACCATTAAATGATGAATTCATAATATTGGTCAATACCATTGAATAGTAATATTTAAGCTTGCGATGCACTGTTAGTCATTGCTTATGTTTAATTACAAATTAGTTGTTAATTCGATAATGCTACGGCCTATTTTGATAAAAATAGAGCGGTTGCTGTTGGTGTTCTGCAATGTGAATATTTGCTGACTGGGAGAATGTTTTAAATTTAATCTATGCGAAATAAATTAATGAAGGTTTAAATTTAAATTAATCTTTCATTTGATATTTATTCTCATTTGAGTCGATTTTAAATTAATGTCAACGATAAAAAGTAAGCCTAACTTCATAAAATGGGATTTTGTTCACGCTTAATGCAACCGGTTGCGCTTTTTTGATCTGTTCATTTTTGCTACAGTTTTTGTGGGTTGATTCTAAATCAAATAAAGGAGCTGGATGATGAAGAAGATTTTACTTTGTTGTAGCGCTGGTATGTCGACCAGCATGCTAGTAAAGAAAATGGAACAAGCGGCGCAAGCTCGTGGTATCGAGTGCCAAATCGAAGCGCTCGCCGTCAATGCGTTCTCTGAAGCGATTAAAGAATACGATGTTTGCTTACTTGGTCCTCAAGTGCGTTTTCAACTTGAAGACTTGAAGAAAACCGCTGATGAGCACGGTAAAAATATCGCCGCTATCTCAATGCAAGATTATGGAATGATGAAAGGCGATGAGGTGCTCACACAAGCACTGAGCTTAATTAACTAATTCTCAATATAAGTTAAAAACAAATATAAATAAAAAGTGATTACACCTTATTGAAATATAGGGTGTGGGACTTTTTACGCCAAAAATAAGGATGGACACTATGAATCTTTATGATTCGATACTTGGTTTTGTCGAAAAATATATCGCACCACTCGCGGTTAAAGTGGGCAATCAACCACATGTAAGAGCAATGAGAGACGGCTTTATCGTCTCAATACCGTTTATTATTGTCGGTAGTTTTATTTTAATTTTTGCCTTCCCTCCATTTGACCCTGATACCAAAAATGCATTTGGTCGCGCATGGTTGGATTTTGCTACGACACACTTTGATACCATTATGATGCCATTCAATATGTCGATGGGGATTATGACGATCTTCATTACATTGGGTGTAGCGCATAGTCTGGCGAAAGCCCACAAAATGGATGGCATTACCAGTGCCGCGCTTGCGTTGATGTCTTATCTCTTGGTGGCTTCACCATTATCAAATGGAGGTCTACCCACTCAACATATGGGAGGGACGGGTGTATTTACGGGCGTTCTATCGGCATTTTTCGCCGTAGAGCTGTACCGTTTTTTGAAAAAACACAACGTTACGATTCGTATGCCAGAACAAGTACCACCGGCAATTGCTCGTTCATTTGAAGTGATGATCCCAGTATTAGCGGTATTTTTGACCCTTTATCCATTAAGTATCTTCGTTCAAGCCCAGTTTGATATGTTAATTCCGGATCTGATTCTTGAAGCGTTTAAACCACTAGTGAGCGCATCAAACTCATTGCCTGCCATCATCGGTGCATTGCTGTTATGCCAATTATTATGGTTTGCTGGTATTCACGGCGCGGCGATTGTTGTTGGCCTACTGTCTCCTATTTTTCTTACCAACATTGGCGCGAACACCGAAGCCTTTATTGCTGGTGAGCCAATACCAAATATCTTTACTCAACCGTTTTGGGACTTCTATATCTTCCTTGGCGGCTCAGGTGCAACCTTTGCACTTGTACTGCTGATGGCCTTTAGCCGTTCAGCGCACCTCAAGAGTATTGGCCGTATGAGTGTGGTACCTGGTTTCTTCCAAATTAATGAGCCGGTGATCTTCGGTACACCGCTTGTGTTGAACCCTACTTTGTTCCTGCCCTTTTTACTGGTTCCAGTGGTTAACGCGACGATCGCTTATTTTGCAGTTCACTCCGGATTTGTCGGAATGGGGGTGGCGACAACACCGTGGACAACACCTGCCATCATTGGTGCTTCTTGGGGTAGTGGTTGGACATTTACACCAGTACTGCTGGTCATTGGCTTGATGATTCTTGATCTCTTCTTATACCTACCATTCTTCAAAATGTTTGAGAAGCAGGTGTTGGCAGAAGAACTGCCTGTCGCGGAAAAGAAAGCAGAGCAACAAGGTAACGGTCAAGGTGTGACCGCTTAATTTAAATTTTTGTAAGTATCAAATACGTTTTATCGGGAGGATTTATGGACCAGGAAATGGTTGTGATGGAAATCATTTGTAATGCAGGTGAAGCGCGCAGTCTATGTTACGAAGCGTTGAGGTTAGCCCGTAATAATGATTTTGACCAAGCACAAGAGAAGTTGGCACAAGGTAAAGAGTGCCTAAATAAGGCGCACCTCACTCAGACTCAGCTTATCGAAGCGGATCAGGGAGAAGGCAAAGTGCCAATGACGTTGGTTATGGTGCATGCCCAAGATCACCTCATGACAACCATTCTTGCTCATGAAATGGCGACAGAAATGGTCGCTTTACATCAGCAGTTAGTCGCTTAATGGAGAATAAATATGCCTAGAGGTGCTTTGAAGCTTGCCATCATTGGTGGTGGCAGTAGCTACACGCCTGAGCTTATTGAGGGTGTGTTAAAACGCCGAGAATTTTTACCGGTGAGTGAAATTCACTTAGTGGATATTGATCAAGGTAGAGAAAAACTCGACATCATCCATGCGTTAGCCACAAGAATGGTGGCTAAAGTGGGGGCTGATATCAAGATTAGCGCAAGTACCGATCGTCGTGAGGCGATCAAAGGTGCTGATTTTGTCATGACGCAATTTCGTGTGGGTGGCTTAAAGGCTCGTGCAAGTGATGAGCGCATCCCACTCAAGTATGATGTGATTGGTCAAGAAACGACGGGGCCAGGTGGTTTTGCTAAGGCTTTACGTACCATCCCCGTAATCCTTGATATCTGTCGTGATATTGAAGAACTTGCGCCCCAAGCGTGGATGCTGAATTTTACCAACCCAGCAGGTCTCGTTTCTGAAGCTGTCAATAAACACACCAAGGTCAAGAGCATTGGTCTGTGTAACGTTCCCGTTTCGATGCGCATGATGGTGGCAGAGATGATGGGTTGTCAGCCAGAAGAGCTGCAATTGGAATTTGCTGGCTTAAACCACTTAGTGTGGGTGCTCAAGGCATGGCTGAATGGTGAAGACATTACTGAAGCCGTAATTGAAAAAGTCGGTGATGGCGCAAACTTCAGCATGAAGAATATTTTTGAAGAACCATGGGATCCTGACTTTCTTAGAGCGTTGGGGGCGATCCCATGTCCATATCATCGTTATTTCTATCAAACGGATGCGATGCTGCAGGAAGAGAAAGAAAGTGCTGGCGAGCAAGGAACACGAGCTGAGCAGGTGATGAAAACCGAAGCATCACTATTCAAACTCTATCAAGACGTCAATTTGGATGTAAAACCGAAGGAGTTAGAAGAAAGGGGCGGTGCCTATTATTCAGATGCTTCACTTAACTTGGTTGATGGTATTTACAATAACCGCAATGGCATTCATGTGGTGAACGTACCAAATAATGGAGCCATCAATACGCTTCCTGACGATGCTGTGATTGAATGTAGTGCTGTTATCGGTAATTGGGGTGCCAAACCGATTGCTGTCGGCGAGCTACCAGCGAACATCAAAGGTCTTTTGCATCAAGTAAAAGCCTACGAGCAGTTGGCGATTGAAGCGGCTGTGTTTGGTGACTATGACAAAGCATTGATGGCACTGGCGAATAATCCTCTTGTGCCTGACATCAAGCGAGCCAAAGCGATCCTCAATGATATTCTTCGTGAGAATGCGGAGTATTTACCACAATTTAAACTAACCACACTCTAGCGAGTGTGCTTGCTGCAAAGCAATAAGCTGAGGAAAAGATGAAAGTCATTTTTAATGCCGACGATTTTGGTCTTACTGCCGGTGTCAATAACGGTATTGTACAAGCCTTCCGTCATGGTGTTGTTCGTTCGACGACATTGATGGTCGATATGCCCGGCGAATCCCATGCTGTCGCGCTTGCTGCGCAAGTGCCGGAATTGAAAGTTGGGCTTCATCTGCGCTTTACAGCTGGTAAGCCACTGACAGGTCATCAATCACTTGTGGGTGAACACGGTCTTTTTCCGGCTATTCCTGGCTTTTGGAGCAAGCAGGATTTTGACCCGGTTGAGGTGTATGAAGAAGTGGTGGCCCAAGTGGAGCATTTTTTAAGCTTAGGCTTAACATTGAGCCATATTGATGGCCATCATCATGCCCATACACATCCTCAGATCGCCCCAGCGGTGTACGAAGTGGCAAAAAAATACCGAGTGCCACTGCGTGGAGTGGGTCTTGCTGGGCAAGAGGAGTTTGGTTGTCGTTATCATTTTACTGAGCAGTTCTACGATCAACACACCTCAGTTGCGAGTGCTAAGCAATTGATGTTAGAGCATGAGAATAACTGTGATGTGTTGGAAGTAATGTGTCATCCCGCAGTCGTTGATACGCAGCTGCGCTCGATGAGCAGCTATCTTGCCCAGCGAGAGCAAGAATTAGCAACCCTTTCCTCACCAGAATTCATCGCTTTCTTACAAGAGCGTGATATCCAAGTCACGGATTATTCTGTACTCACTTAGCCGCTTTTACATCTCTGTGTATCATAACTGCTGTCAGTTTCAGTTCCCCCTAATTTTTCGTTACTGACAGCTTTTTTCTTTCTAATCGTATTAACTATTGAAGGTCATATGGCACGAATTAAAGATGTTGCTGCCTTAGCAGGAGTAAACCGTTCGACGGTTTCTAGGATCATTAACGGTGAAGGTAAATTCAGAGAGGAAACCAGGCAGAAAGTAGAGCAAGCGATGGCGGAATTGAACTATCGCCCAAGTGCCATTGCACGTTCGCTCGCGACTTCGTCGAGTAACATGATGGGTCTATTGGTGACCTACTATACTGGGGGTTTTTTTGGCGCCATGATGGAACAAGTTCAAAATGAACTTGATACACATGCTAAATTTTTAATTACCGCTCAAGGCCACCACTCTAAAGAGGGTGAAAGAGACGCGGTTGAGCGTTTTCATGCGTTACGTTGCGATGGTTATATATTGCATAGTCGTCATTTGACTGATGAAGATATCTGCCAACTTGCACAACAGCACCCACCTTTTGTCTTGCTAGACCGCGTTATTCCGTCATTAGAAGAGCGTTGTATTCGTTTCAACCACCATAAAGCAAGTTCAATGGCGGTACAGCACTTGTTACAGCAAAATCACCGCTTAATTGGTTGTATCACCGGCCCTACTTGGCGTGAAAACAGCTTGCAGCGTAAGCAAGGTTACCTTGATACCATGGCTGCGGCACAAGTGAGTGTCCCTCAATCATGGTGTGAGGAAGGGAACTACGGTTCGCAAAGTGGTTATGATGCGACTAAAGCGCTATTAACCCGTCATCCAGAATTGACGGCAATTTTCTCTTGTAGTGAAGAGATGACGGTTGGTGCGATGCAATATTTGCACGAGCACGGACTTAAAGTACCGGAGGATATCTCGATTGTTAGCTTTGATAGCGTAGAGCGATGTAATGAATTATACCCTGCGGTTACCTCGGTCTGCTTTCCTATCAATGATATGGCTCAGTCGGCGGTGCAAGTGCTAATGGATCTGATCGCGGGTAAAGAGGTCGGTCAACTGCATGAATTTACGCCTAAGCTAGTGATTCGCAAGGCCGATCGCGCCTTAATATAGGACTAAAGTACTAATTACATCTGTTGATACTTCGCTATTCTTTAATGAAAACAGTCAGTTTGGAGAATAGCTATGTATCAACTTACCCCTTACCTGTGTTTTTCAGGCCAATGTGAAGAGGCGCTCGAGTTTTATCAACGCTGCTTTCGTGGTGTGGTACTAACCAAACAATATTTCCGTGATGCCCCTCAATCGGTTGAAGGGGCGAATCCGGATTGGATTATGCATGCTGAATTTGAGGCTTTTGGTATGAAGCTGATGTTATCTGATGGCATGGTAGTCAGTGACGTTTCTGGTAACAATATTGCGTTATCACTGGTATTGGATGACCTCGACTTACAAGAACAGTTGTTCGATAAACTTGCTTGTGACGGTGCGGTGATGATGCCGCTAGCGGATACCTTTTGGGGAGCGCGATTTGGTAAGGTGCAAGATAAGTTCGGTATTCGCTGGATGCTGCATTGTGAGTTGGTGAAATAAACGACGGAAATCCTGTTAACTTCTCACAAATGACGTTTTTATCTAGAAAATTAGAGTATAAGCACTAAACTAGCCGCGTTTTATTGGGTTTCATAGTTGTATCTAGAACGTGGCAAATATCAAAATTACGGTAGACCGAATTCAACCCGGGCTGCACATTCGTTTACCGGTAAAGTGGAACGAACATCCCTTCCTGCTGAATAGCTTTAAGCTTAAAAGCCAAGACCAAATTCGAGTTATTCGTCATTTGGGCATTAAATATGTCTACGTTAATGTCGACCAAAGTGACGTCCCCCCATTACCTGTACAGCAAATTGACAACGCTCCTACAGAGTCAGTTAATGAGGCGATGGATAGACGCGCCCAGCAACTATGGCAAGAAAAGCAGCAGCGTATTGAAACCATGAGTGCTTATCGTCGTCGTGTCGCTAATTGTGAAAAAGAGTTTGAACGCTCTCTTGCTCGTATGCGTGCAGTGATGACGAAAATTCGTAACCGTCCTGAATTAGCCGTCGATGAAGCGATGGTCTTAGTTGACGATATTGTCGATCGCTTGATGAGTGATGGCGATGTTACGCTACATTTGATGAATGGTAAGAGTGAATTTGAAGACATCTATTTTCACTCACTGAATGTTGCTGTGTTATCGATGTTGATCGGTAAAGCGAAGAAGCTTGAGACCGCAACCATTAAAGAATTGGCTTTCGCGGCGCTATTTCATGACATCGGTAAAATTAAAATTCCGACAGCGATTCTGAGAAAAACCGTACCTTTAACCGAGCCGGAGCAAAACTACCTTAAGTTGCACACCAAATATGGAGTGGAATTGGCCGATAATATAGAGGGCTTTCCAGACTCTGCGAAACGAGTGATTGAGAACCATCATGAGACGAATGATGGCAAAGGTTTCCCATTAGGGCTTAAAGCAGATCAAATAGACACATTAACGCAGATTGTTGCGGTGGCGAATGCTTACGATGTTCTTTGTCATAACCCAGTCGCTGCTCAGCAAAAAATCCCCTATGTCGCATTGGCACATCTTTATAAGAACTGTAAATCTCGTTACAACAACGAGAACCTCAGTATCTTAATTAAATTTATGGGCGTGTATCCTCCAGGAACTGTGGTGCAATTGTCGAATGAGATGGTGGGATTAGTGATCTCAGTGAATTCTGCTCATATCCTTTATCCGAATGTTCTCATTTATGATCCGGCGGTGCCAAGAAGCCAAGCGCCGATCATTGATCTCGCAGAGAAGGATATAAAGATAGTTAATGCTATCTTGCCAAATAAGCTTCCTGAGAAAATTAAAGAGTACTTAAATCCCCGTGCGCGAATCTCTTACTTTATAGAGGGGGATAACTAG
The DNA here is from genome assembly GCF_000222585.1 of Vibrio scophthalmi LMG 19158. Lineage (GTDB taxonomy): Bacteria > Pseudomonadota > Gammaproteobacteria > Enterobacterales > Vibrionaceae > Vibrio > Vibrio scophthalmi. The sequence continues at coordinate 43,374 of NZ_AFWE01000072.1, forward strand.
GTTATCAACAGGATTTTGTGGGTAACTGGTGGGTAATCTGAGGGTATCTTGAGGTTAAATGTGGAGCTGTTTAATGATTGCGCAGTTAAGCACTTTTTATAAGAAAAAATGCATTTTGTGCTTGCCAATAAAATTCAGCTGCCTATAATGCGCATCCACTGACAGGGCAGACGCCGCAAGGCTTCAGCGTTAGTCAGAGAGGTGAAAGGTTCCACGAAAATTAAATTGAAAAAGTGTTTGACTCTTTCAGTTATCTCGTTAGAATTCACCTCCGCTTCGAGAGAAACTCTCGCAGCAAAGCT
>NZ_AFWE01000071.1 GCF_000222585.1 Vibrio scophthalmi LMG 19158
CCCGATTTCGTCATCCTCGAGAGGGAGGAACGACCGAGTCGGGGATCTCTCGGCTCTTTGCTCTCGTTTCTCAATTCTCAATTCTCTACTTCTCCACTCTCAAAGCGCAGCGCTCTCAATCCGTTCTAAAGAAAAAAAGCCCCTGTCTTTCGACAGGGGCTTTGTACTTTTCCGATAAAGTAGATTTCGTGCTAGCGAAAACCTAACTCATAGCTGGGACTTAAATTAAGCGCCCGCTTTTTCTTTCTTAGCTTTAGCTGGTTTTGCTTCTTGGTCAGCTTTCTTCTTGATAACAGTTGTACCTTCGAAAGTTTCGCCTTCAACAAATGCAGTGCCAAAGTAAGAAGCAGTTAGAACTTCTTTTAGCTCGCTGATTAGTGGGTAACGAGGGTTCGCACCAGTACATTGGTCATCGAACGCTTCTACTGATAGCTCTTCAAGTTTCGCGATGAAGTCAGCTTCGTTAACACCTGCAGCTTGGATTGATAGTGGGATATCCAAATCAACTTTAAGCTCTTCTAACCAAGTTAGTAGACGTTCAATCTTCTGAGCAGTACGGTCACCAGCTTGGCTTAGGCCTAGGTGGTCAGCAACTTCAGCGTAACGACGACGTGCTTGTGGACGGTCGTATTGAGAGAACGCAGTTTGTTTAGTTGGGTTATCGTTCGCGTTGTAACGTACAACGTTAGAGATAAGTAGTGCGTTAGCAAGACCGTGTGGTAGGTGGAACTCAGCACCTAGTTTGTGTGCCATTGAGTGACAAACACCTAGGAATGCGTTCGCAAATGCCATACCAGCGATAGTTGCTGCGTTGTGCACTTTCTCACGAGCGATTGGGTCAGCAGAACCATTTTTGTAGCTTGATGGTAGGTATTCTTTAAGCATCTTAAGAGCTTGCAGAGCTTGACCATCAGAGTATTCGTTCGCAAGAACTGATACGTAAGCTTCTAGAGCGTGAGTTACTGCATCGTAACCACCGAACGCTGTTAGCGACTTAGGCATGTTCATTACTAGGTTCGCATCAACGATAGCCATGTTTGGCGTGATTTCGTAGTCAGCTAGTGGGTACTTAGCACCAGTCTTGTCGTCTGTAACAACAGCGAATGGAGTAACTTCTGAACCCGTACCTGAAGTTGTAGTGATACATACAAGCTCAGCTTTTTGACCCATTTTAGGGAACTTGTAGATACGTTTACGGATGTCCATAAAGCGCATTGCTAGTTCTTCAAAGTGAGTTTCTGGGTGCTCGTACATAACCCACATGATCTTAGCTGCGTCCATTGGAGAACCGCCACCTAGAGCAAGGATTACGTCAGGTTGGAAGCTCTTCATTGCTTCAGCACCTTTCTCTACTACAGATAGAGTTGGATCCGCTTCTACATCAAAGAATGTTTGAACTTCGATACCTTGAGCTTTTAGTAGGCTTACTACGTCATCAGCGTAACCGTTGTTGAATAGGAAACGGTCAGTTACTAGGAACGCGCGTTTCTTACCTTCTAGGTCGCCAAGAGCGATTGGAAGGCTACCACGACGGAAGTAGATTGATTTCGGTAGTTTGTGCCACAACATATTTTCAGCTCGCTTCGCAACAGTTTTCTTGTTGATTAGGTGCTTAGGACCAACGTTTTCAGAGATAGAGTTACCACCCCATGAACCACAACCTAGCGTTAGTGATGGTGCAACGTTGAAGTTGTACAGGTCACCGATACCGCCGTGAGTTGTTGGGATGTTGATAAGAATACGTGCAGTCTTCATCTTGTCACCGAAGTAACGGATGCGGTCTGCGTTCACGTCTTGGTTAGTGTAAAGACCAGATGTATGGCCGATACCACCGATTTCTACCATTGTTACTGCTTGAGCAACGGCGTTTTCGAATGAAGACGCACGGAACATACCAAGAGTTGGAGATAGTTTCTCGTGAGCGAATTCGTCATCGTAAGATACTTCACCTAGGCCTTCACCCACTAGAATCTTAGTATCAGCTGGCACTTTAACACCCGCCATTTCAGCGATTGCTACTGCAGGTTGACCTACGATTTTCGCATTTAGTGCGCCATCGATAAGAAGCACTTTACGTACTTTATCTGCGTCTGCTTTGCTTAGTACGTGACCTTTGTGAGAAGCGAAACGCTCTTTCACTTCGTCATATACTTCGTCCATTACGATAACTGCTTGCTCAGAAGCACAAACTACGCCGTTATCGAATGTTTTAGACATAAGGATAGATGCTACAGCACGTTTAACGTCTGCTGTTTCATCGATAACTACAGGAACGTTACCTGCACCTACGCCGATTGCTGGTTTACCAGAAGAGTAAGCCGCTTTAACCATGCCTGGACCACCAGTCGCAAGGATAAGAGCGATACCATCGTGCTTCATAAGAGCGTTTGATAGCTCAACTGAAGGTTGGTCAATCCAACCGATGATGTCTTTTGGTGCGCCCGCTGCTACTGCTGCATCTAGAACAAGTTTAGCTGCGTCGTTAGTAGAGTTTTTAGCACGTGGGTGTGGTGAGAAGATGATACCGTTTCGAGTCTTCAGAGAGATCAGAGATTTAAAGATCGCTGTAGAAGTTGGGTTAGTTGTTGGAACGATACCACAGATGATACCTACAGGCTCAGCGATAGTCATTGTGCCTAGGTTGTCATCTTCTTCAAGGATGCCACAGGTTTTTTCGTCTTTGTACTTGTTGTAAATGAACTCAGACGCAAAGTGGTTCTTGATTACTTTATCTTCAACAATACCCATACCAGACTCAGCAACCGCTTGTTGTGCTAGCGGGATACGAGCATGGTTAGCTGCTAGAGATGCTGCGCGGAAAATCGCGTCTACTTTCTCTTGAGAGAACGTAGCAAATTCTTCTTGAGCTGCTTTTACGCGAGCTACTAGAGCATCTAGTTCAGCCAAATTAGTTACAGGCATAGGGAATCTCCTAAAATTAACAAATATTAAAAACTTTTTATTAAGCTCGTTGTTGGCTCGCTTTCACACTGTTTAGCGGCTTAACTAACAACACTCTTAGTAAATTGCTTTCAGGGCTGAGTATAATATTTCAGAGTATGAAAAAAATTGACTCAGATCAGTTCTGAAAAATTAATTACTCCCTTAGTGGTACCCACCTAAGAAAAACAACCTTAACACACTGATTTAAAAGAAATATAACCCTGAACCATCAATGTTCAAAAAAAACGCACTTAAACAACAAAAGCTCAAAAACTTTCAAAATTCTGTAAAAAAGTTTCATTTTTATACAAAAACGTCTCTTGTAAGCGCAGTTTCACGTGCTACTGAGAGTATATCCAAATCCCATTATCTCTCTACAACTACACATATCTTTTGTTGAAAGTGTGCGAATGTTAACGTTTATGAAATTTTAAACCTTACATTCCACGCCTATGGTGTAACAAATCGTTCCAATGCCGTTCACAAAACCGTCAATAATAAGATTTTCTCACTCGTAGTGGCCTTTATACGTTAGATTTTTTCATTCGTTTACTCTTACGTAATGAACTACATTATGCGCGAAATTACCCCATTAACTTTTTCATTCCGTCAACGCGTGAGTCACTATTATGCAAACTATCGAGCTTGCGATATTTCTTCAGTTCTTTTTAGGCCTTGTGGCCGCTGTTAACCCTATTGGCATCATGCCGGTGTTCGTTTCTCTCACTGGTCATATGACGTTGGAGGAAAAGAAAAAGACAGCCCTCACTGCAAACGTTGCGGTTGTCGTTATTTTGATCGTCTCTTTATTAGCAGGACAAGTGCTGTTAGATATGTTCAGTATTTCACTCGACTCATTCCGCGTTGCGGGTGGCTTGCTGCTTCTTAGCATCGCATTTTCGATGATGAGCGGTAAGTTGGGTGAAGATAAACAAAACAAACAAGAGAAGACCGAGTCAGTCACTCGCGAACAAGTTGGCGTTGTGCCACTGGCTATGCCGCTAATGGCGGGCCCAGGTGCGATCAGTTCAACGATTGTTTATGGCGCACGTTACCCAAGCATGTTCGACACTATGGGGATTATTCTCACCATCATCGCTTTCTGCTTTTGCTCATGGTTATTATTCCGCTCAGCCCCACTGCTTGTTCGCTTCCTTGGCCAAACAGGCATTAACGTTATCACCCGTATCATGGGTTTGATCTTAGGTGCTCTTGGTATTGAGTTTATTGCCAATGGCTTACGTGGCCTTTTTCCAGCCTTAGTCGGTTAATACTCCTTTGATCGCTGGTTAGCCTCCCCTTCCCTTTCTGGTATGATGTGGCATCTGATTTTTAACGATGACACATCATGCCAAAGACTTCTTTAAAGCATCATCTCTACGTCATTATTTTCGGCACCCATACCAAAGCGGGCCGTGCCTTTGATATTAGTTTGATCATTGCAATCTTAATTTCATTGGTGGTTCTGGTATTAGAGTCATTACCTTCAGTCATGACCGAGTGGAGTACCGAGCTACGTTATTGTGAGTACGCCTTTACTGCCTTGTTTACCCTTGAGTACATCCTCAGGCTCTATTGTTCGCCTAAACCCAAAGCGTATGCCACCAGCTTTTATGGTGTGATCGATCTGCTCGCGATTCTGCCAACCTATCTGGCGATATTCTTCCCTGCAGTGTCATTTATGGGTGTGGTGCGTTTACTGCGTGTAATGCGCATTTTCCGCGTGCTGAAGTTGGTGCGTTATTTACAAGATTCCAATATCTTGTTGCGCTCGCTTTTGATGGCAAAACGCAAGATTTTCATCTTCTTTACCACGGTAGCGATTTTAGTCACGATTTTAGGCTCGTTGATTTATGTTATTGAAGGGCCTATCAATGGATTTACTAGCATACCGCAAAGCATTTATTGGGCGATCGTCACCATTACAACGGTTGGCTACGGTGATCTCGTGCCGCAAACAGCATTAGGGAAAGGTATTGCATCAATTACCATGCTATTAGGTTATTCCATTCTTGCCGTGCCTACCGGGATCATTACGGCTGAATTGAATCAAGAGATGAAGTCTCACCGAACATTGGTTAAATGCCCAAACTGTTCAAAGTCTGGACATGAGTCTGATGCGATGTACTGTAAGTTTTGTGGCGGGGAGTTGGCTGAACCCGATGCTCGTATGGTTACGCAAGGTTCAGAGCTCGATTGATCAGCACAAGATTGTTAATTGAAATATCAAAAAGGGTGTCGTTTGAC
>NZ_AFWE01000070.1 GCF_000222585.1 Vibrio scophthalmi LMG 19158
CAGCAGGTTCAGTTGCTGGTGTTGTTGCTTGTTGGACTTTCTTGGCTTTTGCGCGGGCAATTGCCGCAGCGACTGCACTTTGCTTATCGCCAGCTTGTGGCTTATCGCTGTTCTCTGCGCTTGGTTCACTGGCGGCATTGCGCTGTTGTTCTGCCTTACGTTCGCGGGCCTGACGTTTACGCTCTTCACGTAGCTTGGCCATTTCGCTGTTGTCTGGTTCAGTTTGGCCTTGCTGCATTGCTTGGGCTTGTTTGGCTTTTGCGCGTGCAATCGCAGCGGCTACGGCTGGCTTCACGGGTGCTTCACCAGTATCAGACTGTGATTTTTGCGCTTTAACACGGGCAATCGCAGCGGCAATGGCATCATCGCCACCGCTTGATGTCATCTCTTGGCGGCGCTCATCGGCAGCTTTTTTAAAGCGGTTTTCGCGCTCAGCTTTGTCACGCTCTAAACGTAGTTTTTTATGTTCGAAACGTTGGCGAGCACGCTCAGCAGATTCTGCTTCTTCTTTGCGAGTACGGATTTCTGCTTTGGCTTGGCGGTAGTATTGAACCAGTGGAATTTCACTTGGGCAGACGAAGGCACAAGCCCCACATTCAATACAATCCTTAATATTAAGCTCTTCACATTTATCGAAATCTTGCGCTTTGGCATACCACTGCAATTGTTGTGGTAGTAGTGATGCAGGGCAAGCTTCTGCACAGGCTCCACAACGGATACAAGCCATTTCATGTTGGTCTGAAACGATCTCACGGCGTGTCGGCGCTAAAATACAGTTGGATGTTTTGGTGATCGGCACATTGGCGTGGGGCAGGGTAAAGCCCATCATAGGGCCACCCATGATCAAACGTGGCAATTTACGATCTTCTTTATAACCAAATTCATCTAACAAGGCTTGAACTGGTGTTCCAACCAAGGTCCAAATGTTTTTCGGTTGACTAAAACTGTTACCCGTTAATGTAACAATACGCTCAATCAGCGGTTCTCCATGACAAATAGCACGTTGAATGGCGTACAGTGAACCGACGTTTTGCACCAGCAAACCAATATCAGCAGGAATACCGTTATTGGGTACTTCTTTATTGGTTAATACCTTGATGAGCTGTTTTTCACCACCCGATGGGTATTTGGTTGGGATAACACGAATCACAATGTCTTTGTGTTGCGCAGCCAGTTCTAGGGCTTTGATCGCTTGTGGTTTGTTATCTTCAATACCGATGATGGTCAGCTTTGGCTTGAGGATGTACTCAACAATTTCAATGCCCTGAATAATGGCATCGGCGTATTGCTGCATTAAAACATCATCAGCGGTGATGTAAGGTTCACATTCCGCGGCATTGATGATCAGGATTTCAGTACGGCCAAGGCCTGCTTGAATTTTTTTGGCCGTTGGGAAGCCTGCACCACCCATACCTGAAATGCCCGCTTGGCGGATAACTTCAAGCAATTCTTCAGGGGTTTTGTCTCTGAAGTTTTCGACGATGTTACGCTCTGCCCACTCTTCTTTGAAGTCAGGTTCGATGACGATACAGGTTTCTGCCAGCCCTGATGGATGGGCCGTTGTGCGTGGTTCGATAGCGGTGATAACGCCAGACGTTGGCGCATGCACTGGCAACATGAAGCTCATATCGTATTTGGTCAGTGGTTGACCTTTTAATACGCGCTCGCCCACATTGACAATCAGGTTACCTGGTTTACCGATGTGCTGTTTGATCGGCAAGACAATCTCTTTGGCGATAGCAGCACGCTCAAGACCGTTTTTTAACGATTGCTGCTTATTTTCTGGTGGGTGAACACCGCCTGGAAAATCCCAAAGAGCGCCGGTTTTAATTTGTTTGATAAGTGACAACATACCAGTCCTTAACTCACGCGATTCTGCGCATCAGCGCCAGAATGGGTAATATCAACAACAGGAATGGCATTGAGTTGCCATTTCCAATTCGCTGTCGTGGTTTCTACAGGGATCATTTCGATACAATCCGTTGGACATGGTGCAACACAGAGGTCGCAGCCGGTACATTCATCCTTAATCACAGTGTGTAGCGCTTTGGTGCCGCCGACTATCGCGTCGACCGGACACGCTTGAATACATTTGGTACAACCGATGCACATATCTTCATGAATAAAGGCAACGGTTTTCACCGCGCTATCGAGATCGTGCGCCGATTCGGTTGCTTCAACCCCCATTAAGCCAGCCAGCTTTTCGATGGTCGCTTGACCACCCGGAGGACATTTATTGATAGCATCACCATTAGCAATAGCTTGCGCGTACGGACGACAACCCGGGTAGCCACATTGACCGCACTGGGTCTGCGGTAAAATTTCATCGATTTGATCAACGATTGGGTCGGCTTCCACTTTAAAGCGAATCGATGCAAAGCCAAGAATCGCCCCAAAGACTGCCGCCAAGACCGCGATTGCAATAACCGCAATTACAATTGAATTCATTACAGCTTCACCAATCCAGTAAAGCCCATAAAGGCAAGAGACATCAGTCCGGCGGTAATCATCGCAATTGATGCACCTTTGAATGGCGTAGGAACATCAGCAGCGCCAATACGTTCACGCATTGATGCGAACAGAATCAACACTAACGAGAAGCCTACCGCAGCACCAAAACCATAAATGATCGATTGAATAAAGTTGTGATTTTCATTGATATTCAACAGAGCGACACCCAACACCGCACAGTTGGTGGTGATCAGAGGTAGGAAGATACCGAGCAAACGATAGAGCGTCGGGCTGGTTTTATGCACCACCATTTCAGTGAACTGTACAACGACTGCGATGACGAGAATAAAGCTCATCGTACGCAAATATTGCAGTTCTAGCGGCACTAAAATGTAGCTTTCGACAAGATAGGCGCACACAGAAGCTAGGGTTAGCACAAACGTGGTCGCTAGCCCCATACCAATAGCAGTTTCGAGTTTTTTAGACACGCCCATAAATGGACAGAGGCCCAAAAACTTCACCAGTACAAAGTTGTTGACGAGCACAGTGCCGACCAACAACAAAAGATATTCGGTCATAGTATTTATTTAAGAAATTCCGATCCCGACATTATCCTGCTTTGCTCAGTCAATAACAACCAAGGAAAGCTAAGGTTTTACACTCCTGACTAAAAATTATACGCAAAAATGTCGCGGTTTGGTTCGCCGTTGTTTTCAGCAATGAATAGTTTGTGATTAAAGCGTCACCAAGTGTACATGGTTCTGTTGCTTAACGATTACAAGGCGGTAACAGCTTGAGGTTGATATCGCGATACGCTGAACAGTTTTGTAACGAGATTAGTTTTGCCTAGTTCAACTGTGACATTGCACGAATAATTGCCCCTATAAAGAGCATATTATTCACCCAGTCTATTAAACGTTGTCATCAAGGAGTTTGATGTGTTTTTTATTGAATTTTTTATTGTTCTAGGATGTATTTTAATTGGTGCTCGCATTGGCGGTATCGGTCTTGGCGTATTAGGCGGGGTCGGTCTGGCGATTTTGAGCTTTATGTTTGGCTTGAAACCAACCAGTCCACCGATCGATGTAATGTTAATGATCATGGCGGTGGTTGCAGCAGCCGCAGCAATGCAAGCATCTGGTGGTTTGGATTACCTGATTAAGATTGCTTCAAATATTTTACGTAAGAACCCTCGTCACATTACTTTTATTGCCCCTTTAGTGACGTACACTTTTACTTTCCTGGCCGGTACAGGCCATGTGGCTTACTCAGTATTGCCAGTGATTGCAGAAGTGAGTCGTCGTAGTGGTGTTCGTCCTGAGCGTCCATTAGGTATGGCGGTTATCGCCTCTCAGTTTGCAATCGTTGCTAGCCCAATCGCGGCTGCAGTTGTGGCTTTGGTTGCCTTTCTTGAGCCACAAGGCATTACACTTGCAGACGTGCTGATGGTAACGATTCCAGGTACTTTCTTAGGTTTGGCTGCTGCGTGTTTGATCGTTAATAAACTGGGCAAAGAGCTCAAAGATGATCCTGAATACCAGCGTCGTATGCAAGATCCTGCATTCCGTAAAGAAATGGAAGCGGAAGTGCAAGTTGATGAGCTTGTGATTAAACCTCAAGCAAAAACAGCGGTGGGTCTATTCCTATTTGGTGCGCTTGCAGTAGTTATCATGGGGGCATTCCCATTCCTACGTCCTAACTTTGATGGATCTCCGATGGGGATGGCTCATACCATTGAAATCATCATGTTAGCAGTGGGTGCATTGATCATTCTTATCTGTAAGCCAGATGGCAATGAAATCACTCAAGGTTCGGTATTCCATGCCGGTATGCGCGCTATTGTGGCGATCTTTGGTATTGCATGGTTGGGTGACACGTTCATCGCAGGCCACGACCTTATGGTGAAAGAAGCGGTATCAGGCATGGTAGAAGTTGCACCATGGACTTTTGCTTTCGCACTATTTGGTTTGTCAGTGATGGTAAACAGCCAAGGTGCAACTACGGCGGTATTAGTACCAGTCGGCATTATGCTTGGTCTGCCAGCTGAAGTGATTATTGCTACATTTGTGGCAGTGAATGGTTACTTCTTTATTCCGAACTACGGTCCTATTATCGCTTCGATTGACTTTGACCGTACCGGCACCACGAAAATTGGTAAATACATCTTTAACCATAGCTTTATGATCCCTGGTCTATTGAGCATGGTCTTTAGTATTATCTTTGGTTTTGTTTTTGCAGGCTTCGTACTGTAACGGTAAAGGCTTATATGAGTGCGAGTGGGGTTTCTATTATCGCTCATGACTGAGATTAATATGATGTTGAAAAAAGACGCTTTCGGGCGTCTTTTATTCTTTGTGCCTTGATGCAAAGAAAGTGTGAAGGCTAGAAACGAAAAAAGCTCAACCGTGAGGTTGAGCTTTTTTATCGAATTTGGCTCCCCCTGCAAGACTTGAACTTGCGACATACGGATTAACAGTCCGCCGTTCTACCGACTGAACTAAGGGGGAATAGCTATAAAGCGAGGCGAATATTATCGAGACCTAATGCAAGAGTCAACTCTGTAAGCGAGATAAAAATTAATTTTATAGCAAAAAAAAACTTTACTTTTTGCTAGGCCACGCCAGCTATAGGCTGGATTTACTTATCCACTAAATTTGTGGATAACCATGTTAATTAAAATTGAGTAACTAAGTTTATCCACAGGTGGAGCAAAAAAACATCATTTAAAATTGACAAGGATCTTTCACTAAAGCACCAAGCTGTAAGGTTTTATGTCAGAAAAAGATCGAAAATAAAATTAACTGGGAGAAAATGATCAACTGCGAGATGGTGCACGTTTTGGAGGTTTTGTGAGTAAGTTGTGTATAGAAAAAGAGAGGATTTTGCGCTGGATAGCGACAGGGCGAAGAATAATATCAGGATCCCCAGTACGGATCTAGACTTAATCGAACAAAACAATCAAATCAGAGATTAATTTCTTTTTTTGTACTTGAGTCTGTATATATATACAGACAAAATAGAGAGTCAGACACAGAACCTTGAGGACGTTATGAGCAAACTGTATGAGCTCGTCTCAGACTATCAACCATCGGGTGACCAACCGAAGGCCATTGAAAAGTTATTAGAAGGGATAGATTCAGGTTTAGCCCATCAAACATTACTCGGGGTGACGGGGTCTGGTAAAACCTTTACCTTGGCAAATGTGATTGCTTCTACCCAGCGTCCTGCTATTTTGCTCGCGCCGAATAAAACCTTAGCGGCACAACTGTATGGTGAAATGAAAGCATTTTTCCCCAATAACGCGGTTGAGTATTTTGTCTCTTACTACGACTACTACCAACCAGAGGCGTATGTGCCGACGACCGATACATTTATTGAGAAAGACTCCTCCATTAATGCGCATATCGAGCAGATGCGTCTATCGGCAACGAAAGCATTACTAGAGCGTAAAGACGCTATTATCGTTGCGTCGGTATCCGCAATTTATGGTTTGGGGGATCCACAAGCCTATTTGCAAATGATGTTGCATATTCGCCGTGGTGATGTACTTGACCAACGAGATATTTTACGTCGCCTGGCAGAGCTGCAATATAGTCGTAACGATGTCGCGTTTGAGCGTGGTCAATTCCGAGTTCGTGGTGAAGTGATTGATATTTTCCCCGCAGAATCGGAACAAGATGCGGTTCGAATTGAAATGTTTGATGACGAAATTGATTGCATCAGTGTTTTTGACCCATTAACAGGGGCAATTAAGCAGCGTGATTTGCCTCGCTATACCATCTATCCAAAAACGCACTATGTGACGCCTCGTGAGCGGATCTTAGAAGCGGTTGAGCATATTAAGGTTGAGCTGGAACAGCGTAAAAGCTATTTGCTGGATAATAATAAGTTGCTGGAAGAGCAGCGCATTAGCCAGCGTACTCAATTTGATATCGAAATGATGAATGAGCTTGGCTTTTGTTCAGGAATAGAAAACTACTCACGCTATCTGAGCGGTCGAAAAGAGGGTGAGCCGCCTCCAACGTTGTTTGATTATCTGCCACAAGATGGCTTGTTGGTCATCGATGAGTCCCACGTTACCGTACCGCAAATCGGCGCGATGTTTAAAGGGGACCGCTCGCGCAAAGAAACCTTGGTTGAGTATGGCTTCCGCTTACCGTCAGCTTTAGATAACCGCCCACTCAAATTTGAAGAGTTTGAAGCGTTAGCGCCGCAAACTATATTTGTTTCTGCTACTCCGGGTCACTATGAATTAGAAAAATCCGGAGATGATATTGCCGACCAAGTTGTTCGTCCAACGGGCTTGTTAGATCCTGAACTTGAAGTTCGCCCCGTTGCGACACAGGTTGATGACTTGTTGTCTGAGATTCGTATTCGAGCAGCTAAAGATGAGCGTGTGTTAGTCACCACACTTACCAAGCGCATGGCGGAAGATTTAACCGAGTATCTTACTGAGCACGATGTAAAGGTGCGCTACTTACACTCTGATATTGATACCGTTGAACGGGTCGAGATTATCCGAGACTTACGCTTGGGCGAGTTTGATGTGTTAGTGGGCATTAACTTACTGCGTGAGGGGTTAGATATGCCGGAAGTGTCGCTGGTGGCGATACTGGATGCAGATAAAGAAGGCTTCCTCCGTTCTGAACGCTCGTTGATTCAGACCATTGGTCGTGCGGCGCGTAACATTGAAGGTAAGGCGATCTTGTACGCGGATAGAATTACTGGCTCGATGAAACGTGCTATGGACGAGACTGAGCGACGTCGTGAAAAGCAACATGCGTACAATGTTGAAAACGGTATTACACCACAATCGCTGAAACGTAATATCAAAGATATTATGGAGCTGGGTGATATAGCGCGAGGTCGTAAGAAAACGCCGGGCAAACAGGTGCCGTTAGCGAAAGTGGCTGAACCATCGCAAAGTTATCAAGTGATGACGCCACAGCAGTTGGAAAAAGAAATCAGCAAGCTTGAGGCGCAGATGTATCAACATGCTCAGGATTTAGAATTTGAAATGGCGGCCGCGAAGCGGGATGAAATAGAAAAGTTACGCGCTCAGTTTATCGTTAATAGTTGAGTTTACTGTTCGACAGACAAAAAAATAGCCAATAGGAAGGGTCTATTGGCTGTTATTTGTGAATACTAAGTTCACTAACAACGTCAGTTGGCTAGGTGACCCATGAGGGTCAGTTATAGATAAGCAGTAACTATGCCAATTGTTTTGGCGCAAAAATCACACAAAAATCAATCTTAATCAGCTTAACTTGGTCATTCTGTTTGCAAATTGCAAAGCGCAATGCAATTATTTAGATAAAATGCAAATGGATTTACGCGGTTAGGCTATGCCACAAAGCACCCATACACAAAAAAGCAGATATCTGCTGATGGTAGAAGATACCGCCTCTGTGGCGGCACTCTATCGTTCTTATCTTACGCCGCTGGGTATCGATATTAATATCGTCGGTACCGGGCGCGATGCGATTGAAAGTCTTGAATTTCGCACACCCGATTTGATCTTGCTCGATTTGCGCTTGCCCGATATGACAGGGATGGATGTTCTACAAGCGGTCAAACAGCAAAACCCGGATGTGCCAGTTATTTTCATGACTGCTCATGGCTCGATCGATACCGCGGTTGAGGCGATGCGGTTAGGCGCACAAGATTTCTTGATCAAACCCTGTGAAGCGGACCGACTGCGCGTGACGGTGAACAATGCGATTCGCAAAGCAACGAAGCTAAGAACCGAAGCGGGAACCAATCAAGGCTATCAAGGGTTTATCGGCAGTAGTCATACCATGCAAGCGGTCTATCGCACGATTGACTCGGCGGCGACCAGTAAAGCGAGTATTTTCATTACTGGTGAAAGTGGTACTGGTAAAGAGGTGTGTGCAGAGGCATTGCATGCCACCAGTAATCGTGGCGATAAACCGTTTATTGCCATCAACTGTGCTGCCATTCCTAAAGACTTGATTGAAAGTGAATTGTTTGGTCACGTTAAAGGGGCCTTTACTGGCGCGGCAACCGATCGTGAAGGCGCTGCGGAACTGGCCGATGGCGGAACCCTGTTTTTGGATGAATTGTGCGAAATGGATCTGGACTTGCAGACCAAATTACTGCGTTTTATCCAAACCGGAACCTTTCAAAAGGTGGGTTCATCCAAAATGAAAAGTGTGGATGTACGTTTTGTTTGTGCAACCAACCGAGACCCATGGAAAGAAGTACAGGAAGGGCGCTTTCGTGAAGACTTGTATTATCGCCTTTACGTTATCCCACTGCACTTACCACCTTTGCGTGAGCGTGGCGAAGATGTCATTGAAATTGCATACTCCTTGCTAGGCTTTATGTCGAAAGAAGAAGGCAAAGATTTTATCCGTCTCTCGCCGGAAGTGGTTGATCGCTTTGCTCGCTATGAGTGGCCCGGTAATGTGCGTCAATTGCAGAACGTACTGAGAAATGTAGTGGTGCTTAACAATGGCCGTGAAATCCGCTTAGACATGTTACCACCACCGTTGAATCAACCTTGTGAGGGCGTGTCACGCAGCGTCAATGAAGAAACAGAGACCTTGTCGGTACACGATATTTTCCCGTTATGGCTGACGGAAAAAAATGCCATTAAGCTGGCGATAAAAGCGTGTGAGGGAAATATTCCGAAAGCGGCTGGTTATCTCGATGTTAGTCCATCGACACTATACCGTAAGCTACAAGGTTGGAATGAAAAAGAGACCAAGTAACGATGGTTATGGAAGTGGTTATGCAAGTATTAAATCAAGCGAAAGTAGAGCGTTTAGGGAATGAGATAGGCAAAGAAAATGTGCCTATTTTACTCGAGATTTTTTTAGGTGAACTGGCGCAATACATCGAGACATTGTCTGCTGAGCAAGATAATCAAGGTACTTACTTGAAAGATATAAGTCATGCTTTGAAAAGCAGTGCGGCCAGCTTTGGTGCGGAAGCATTGTGCGCGTTAGCGGTTGAATTGGATGCCGCAGCAAAAGCCGGAGCATCACTTGATGATGCTGAAATAAAACAAAAGATGTTAGCGCTGCTGGTGGATACGCAGCAACGCTATAACAGCTTACTCGGCCAATAGTTGTACGATGGCTTGTTGTAGCTTTTGACGATCGTGTCGCCAATCTCGGTTTGGCGACGCAAGGTCGCTCACTACGTAGTTCCAGTCACTCAGTTCTGGATGCGTCTCTTCACCAAGAATGACATCAATTTTGCGACCTTGGCAGGCGCGTTCGCACCATTCCAATTTTTCACGTAAGGTCATACGACCTGCCGGGCCATATTCTGGTGATAGGTTTTCGACAAACACCAATTTTGCGTTTTGGTTTTGTGCAATCGCACGGCCAACTTCGGTAAGTAACAACGGTGGCATGATGCTGGTCAGAAAACTGCCCGGGCCAAGAATAATCAAATCGGCTTGTTCAATGGCTTGAACACCTTCTTTGGTGGCTGGCACTTCAGGATCAAGATCTAAGCGTTGTAGATCGGCTTCCATCTCATCAACACTGGTTTCACCGGTTACCCATTTTCCTTCTTTGGACAGCGCCTTAAGATCAGAAGGGTGTTCAGACATGGGCACGATGTTTACGTCAACCTTCAGCATGTTGCGGATAAGGTTGATCGCGTCGAGTGGGCGTACCGACAAGTTATCGAGTGCCGTCAGCATTAGGTTGCCTAAGTTATGTCCATCCAGTTCGCCAGCGCCTTTGAAGCGATACTCAAACATCATCGAACTGATTGAGGGCTCGGTAATGAGCTGGTTGATACAGTTACGTGTATCTCCCCAAGCAATACCACCTTGGCAATGTCGAATTCGACCCGTTGATCCACCATTGTCGGTCGTGGTGATAATGCCAGTGGCATTGGAGCCGAAATCCGCAAGTGCCGCAAGCATTCGTCCTAAGCCGTGGCCGCCGCCAATGGCGACAATTTTGTGTTCAGAATATACAGTCATTCGTTTTTTCTTATTTTGTCATAACCAACTACAATTTAAATTAATCCATTTATCGTCGGTACTCAATAGTAGGTAATTTGCCCGTTTGGCACGATTTTTTTGTCTCTAGGGTAGAATCACTTACCAATATTAAGTATTTTATAAGACAGCTATCGTTAATATGGATTGTGATCGCAACTATATCATATTGACGGTTGCCATAACTCCGAGCTTTACCCGCTAAGTTCAATACAGAATAAGCGCGTTGAGCCAGTGACGAAAGGTCACAAGGGCATGATTGGAAATGGTCATGCCTCCCGTGTTTGGAAAGGTGTTCCGTGGCGCAACAATTAGAAGATAAATTTCATCGCAAGTTTTATTACTTGCGTCTCTCAGTTACAGATGTTTGTAACTTCAAATGTACCTACTGCTTACCTGATGGTTATAAACCTTCGGGGCAGAAAAACTCGTCTTTTTTATCACTACCTGAGATCAAACGTGTCGTTCGCGCGTTTGCCGATTGTGGTACCAGCAAGGTACGTATTACAGGTGGTGAGCCTAGCCTACGCAAAGACTTCACTCAAATAATCGAAACCGTAGCGAATACGGAAGGTATTCGTAAGGTTGCGACAACGACCAACGGTTACCGGATGGAAAAAAGCGTGCTTGAGTGGCAGCAAGCGGGGTTAACCCATATCAATGTGAGTGTTGATAGCCTCGATCCGCGCTTATTTCACCAAATCACAGGTGAGAACAAGTTCAATCAGGTGATGGGTGGTATCGAGCGTGCGCTCGAAATTGGTTATAAGCAAATCAAAGTTAATGTCGTATTGATGAAAGATCTCAACTCTCATCAATTACCTCTGTTTCTTGATTGGATTAAAGACCGTCCTATTCAACTGCGTTTCATCGAATTGATGCAAACGGGTGAGATGGATGAGTTGTTTAAGCAGCATCACGTATCCGGTGTCCAAATTCGTAATCAATTGATCGCGAATGGCTGGTTGCTTAAGATTCGCGAAAAGAATGACGGCCCTGCACAGGTATTTGTTCACCCTGACTATAAAGGTGAGATTGGCCTTATCATGCCGTATGAGAAAGGTTTCTGTGAAAGTTGTAACCGTCTTCGCGTTTCAGCGTTAGGTAAATTGCACCTTTGTCTGTTTGGTGATCACGGCGTAGAGCTGCGTGATTTGCTGGCAGAAGATAAGCAAGAGCCTGAGTTGATAGCACGCATTCAACAGCAGTTACAAACCAAATCGGTCAGTCACTTCCTGCAAGATGGCAACACCGGTATGACGCCGAATTTAGCCTCGATTGGCGGCTAACGTCGTTACATAATCAGAGCAAACACATTCAAATAATAGCCAGTCGACGTTCGTCGGCTGACAAATAAATTACAACAGGTAGGTGATCAAATGGGTCATGCAGAAAGCAAATTCCAAGCAGCAAATATTGCAGTATTAACGGTATCGGATACTCGTACAGAAGAGAACGATACATCAGGTGGTTACCTAGCTGAACACGCAAAAGAAGCGGGTCACAATGTCGTTGATAAACAAATTGTTATCGATGACATGTACAAGATCCGTGCGATTGTTTCACAATGGATTGCTGATGAAAACGTCCAAGCGATCATGATTACAGGTGGCACAGGTTTCACTTCACGTGACAGCACGCCAGAAGCATTGAAGCCACTATTTGATAAAGAAGTGGAAGGCTTTGGTGAATTGTTCCGTCAAGTGTCTTACGAAGAGATTGGTACTTCAACCATTCAATCTCGTGCGATCGCTGGTTTTGCTAACCACACGGTTATTTTTGCTATGCCAGGCTCTACAGGTGCATGTCGCACGGGTTGGACGAAAATCATTAAGCAGCAGCTTGATGCGAGCCACCGTCCATGTAACTTTATGCCACATCTATCGGTTTAATCCGACTCATAACGCGGAGCAATCATGACTCAGTTTACCCATATCAATGCTTCAGGCGAAGCGAACATGGTTGATGTATCAGCCAAAGTTGAGACGGTACGTGAAGCACGTGCAGAAGCTTTCGTCCACATGGCACCTGAAACCTTACAGCTTATTTTGTCTGGCGATCATCACAAAGGTGATGTATTCGCGACGGCTCGTATTGCGGGAATTCAAGCCGCGAAAAAGACATGGGACCTGATCCCACTTTGTCATCCACTACTGCTTTCCAAAGTAGAAGTGCAGCTTGAATCAAACCAAGCAGAAAATTACGTGCGCATTGAATCGGTTTGTAAGCTTGCAGGTAAAACCGGTGTTGAAATGGAAGCGCTAACGGCTGCTTCTGTTGCTGCACTGACGATTTATGATATGTGTAAAGCGGTACAAAAAGACATGGTGATTAGCCAAGTGCGCCTGTTGGAAAAAACGGGCGGCAAATCTGGTCACTTTAAGGCGGACGCATGATTAAAGTACTCTTTTTTGCTCAAACCCGTGAGTTAGTCGGTATCGACGAACTGCAATTGGATGAGTCATTCACCAGCGTAGAAGCGCTGCGTGCACACTTAGCCGCTCAAGAAGGTAAGTGGGATCTTGCGTTGGATCCTGGGCGTTTATTGGCGGCGGTGAACCAATCGATTGTGCCACTAACACATGCGATCACGGATGGCGATGAAGTGGCGTTTTTCCCACCGGTTACCGGAGGCTAAGATGGATTCACGTGTAGCGGTACAAGTTGAAGATTTCAATGTTGGTGATGAATACCAAGTATTAGCGCAAGGCAGTGCTTCTGGCGCTGTAGTGACCTTTGTCGGTAAAGTTCGCGACATGAATCTTGGCGATAATGTCGTCGGCCTGTCGCTAGAGCACTATCCGGGCATGACAGAAAAAGCGTTAGCCGAAATCTGTGATGAAGCGGAAAAGCGTTGGCCTTTAGAAGCGATCCGCGTGATTCACCGTGTGGGTGACATGGATACCGGTGATCAAATCGTGTTTGTTGGTGTGGCGAGTGCACACCGTGGCGCAGCATTTGATGCGTGTGAATTTGTGATGGACTATCTGAAAACCAAAGCTCCGTTTTGGAAAAAAGAGCGTACCACTGAGGCGACTCGTTGGGTGGATTCACGTGATTCCGATGCCAAAGCGGCTGAGCGCTGGCAACAGTAAATACGCTTTTGCCTAATAGGCACAGAAAACCATTATTACAGACGGCCATAGGATAACCCTATGGCCGTTTTTTTGTTTGATTGGAAATACCTATCGCAAAAATCGTCGCTTTCCATTTAGTAAAATCAAGAAATTAGGCGACACTTACTGTAACGAACATTTTTCATAGCAGCCAAACCAACGTCAGTTGCACGAAAAGGAGATAAAGATGGAATCGTTAAAAGTAAGAGATTATATGACCCTACAAGCGGTGACGTTTAATCCAGAAATGTCGCTTAGTGCAGCGTTAGATAAAGTCATGGATTCAGACTACCTTGGTGGCCCAGTCATTAACGAACAAAAACAAGTGATTGGTTTTCTTTCAGGACAGGATCTACTTGATAAGCTGATCAAAGTGAGCTATTTCTGCCAAGACACCCACATTGTCAGCGATTGTATGTCGTCAGAAGTACTCTCTGTATCACCTGATATGTCGATTATAGAATTGGCCGATATGATGCAAATTGGTAAACCTAAGGTTTATCCAGTATTGGATAATGGTAAGCTGGTGGGTATCATCACGCGTAAGCATGTTTTGCGTGCGATTGCGAAAAATATCGACGCATGCTTTAAGCATCCGGTATAAAGGACAATCAGTTAAGTTGAAATAAGGCGCTGCGGCGCCTTTATTTTTGATATCAAGGGAAGAGAATGACCGAGCGAAGTGCCAAATTTACCCAAGGATCCACAATGCGCCATATTTTAGTGATGTCGGGCGCAGGTTCAGTCGGTTTGATGGCGCTGTTTGTGGTCGATTTACTTGATATGCTGTTTATCAGTATGTTGGGGCAAGTCGAGTTGGCTGCGGCGGTAGGCTTTGCTGGCACATTAACGTTTTTCTCGACTTCCATTTCCATTGGTACTTCGATCGCTATGGGCGCTTTGGTCTCTAAGGCCATTGGTGCTAAGCAATTCACCTACGCCAGAGCTTTGAGCAGCAGCATCATGTTGACCGCATTTCTGATCAGCTGTGTGGTCAGCGCGGTGATGTTTGCCTTTATTCCCGAGCTACTCGCCGCTCTGGGGGCGAAGGGGTTTGTGGCGGAGCGCGCGCAAGCTTATCTACAGATTTTACTTCCTAGTGGACCGATTCTGGCACTTGGCATGGCGGCAGGGGCTGGGCTTAGAGCTGCTGGTGATGCTAAGCGTTCAATGTGGGCGACGTTGTCCGGTGGCATCGTAAATGCCATTCTAGATCCAATTTTTATTTTTATTTTTCTGTGGAATGTCGAAGGTGCGGCTTTTGCCTCGGTGATTGCGCGTTGTACCGTACTGGCATTCTCCTTGTATCCGCTGATCAAAAAGCATGACTTGGTTGCCAAACCTTCGCTTTCAATTTGGCGGTGCAATACCAAAGCAATTCTTGCCATCGCGATACCTGCGATTATCACCAATATCGCTACCCCAATTGGTAATGCCATCGTCACCTCGTCGATTGCGCCTTACGGTGAAGATTTTGTCGCTGGGCTTGCGGTGATTGGCCGCCTAACGCCAGTTTGTTTTGCAGTGATTTTTGCGCTGTCAGGCGCGGTTGGCCCGATCATTGGACAAAACTTTGGCGCTAAACGATTTGATCGGGTGAAAGAGACTTTAAATAACTCCTTGTTAGTGACTACGGTCTACACCTTGTTGGTTTGTGTGATCCTCTATTTTTCTCAGCAGTATGTAATTAAAGGCTTTAGCCTTACTGGTGATGCGGCGTTGATTGTGGGCACATTTTGTACCTATGTCGCGCTAAGCTTTATTTTTAATGGCATGCAGTTTGTTGCCAATACCTCATTCAATAATCTCGGCAAACCGCTTTATTCGACGGCATTGAATTTAGGTAAAGCCACTTTAGGCACCTTGCCATTTGTCTACTTTGGGGCGCACTGGTTTGGTGCGTTAGGTGTGCTTTATGGTCAAGCTCTGGGAGGAGTAGTGTTTGGTTTGATAGCATTGTGGGTATTACAAAAACACATTCGTGACTTGATGCAAGGTGAGGCAGTTGAATTAGACCCACAAGACCCATCAATAACCAGTCTCAATACCACGCCATTTTGTAGCCACGATGCGGTTCTAATTGAAGATGTGGCCGCCAACAAAGATTTTTTACAAAAATCCGCAAAATAGTTTGACCTTGGAGTCTACTCCAAGGTTTATGCTAATGGTGTACAGTGATAGGAGAATCTAATATGTGCACCAAACATGAAGGATGTCGTTCGCCAAAGCTTGCAACGAATCCAACTCAAGCAAGCTCTTGCTCAAGTCCAAAAATCAATACGATTAAAATGGCCAGCGTCACGACCAGTGATGTGGATTGCTGTAGCAGTTCTGCATGTGCAAGCGGCAGCGATCCTACCGATGAGGAAAGCGATTCCGGCTCCCTAAGCCAAGCCCAATTTACGCATAGTTGGAAAATTCAAGGCATGGATTGTCCTGCTTGTGCGCGAAAAATAGAAACCGCAGTGAATAAAGTCAGCGGCATTATCGAAGCGAAAGTGCTGTTCGCCACTGAAAAATTGGTGATTAAATCTAATGATGTAGGTGTTGCGGCGTTAGTCGAGCAAACCATTACTGATACCGGTTTTACCTTTACTGCGCCAAATCAAAAATCATCGCCAGCAAAACCAACGGGTTGGCTTGCGGTGCTCAAACAAAATGGTCAGATTGTTGCAATCGCATCAGCCATGGCCTTCGCTGCGATCATCAAACCAAGCTTCCCTCAAGTGAGTGAGTGGCTGTTTATTCTTACCTGTTTAGCTGGCCTTTATCCAATTGGTAAAAAAGCACTTATGCTGGCGAAATCAGGCACTCCATTTGCCATTGAAACCTTAATGAGTGTTGCCGCTCTCGGCGCGCTATATTTAGGCGAAAGCGTTGAAGCAGCAATGGTATTACTGCTGTTTCTAATTGGTGAGCGATTGGAAGCCTTTGCCGCCTCTCGTGCACGCAGTGGTGTGCAAGCATTGATGGAGTTGGTGCCAGAAAACGCCACTAAAATTGTCGATGGACAACGTATTGAAGTCTCCGCAAGTGAGCTCAATCCCGGTGATGTGATTGAAGTTGCCCCTGGCTCGCGTTTACCAGCAGATGGACGACTACTTGATACTGCGGCGAGTTTTGATGAGAGTGCGTTAACCGGAGAATCAATCCCGGTGGAGCGCTTGCCGCAAGATGCTGTTATGGCGGGCGCGGTGGTTGTCGATAGAGTGGTGCGCTTAACCATTACGTCTAAACAGGGCGAAAATGCCATCGACCGTATTCTGCATTTAATTGAAGAAGCCGAGTCGCGTAAAGCGCCTTTGGAACGCTTCCTTGATCGCTTCAGTCGTTGGTATACCCCGTTGATGATGCTGGTGTCATTGTTTGTCATCATTACGCCACCGCTACTGTTTGCTCAGCCATGGGAGACGTGGGTATACCGTGGTTTGGCATTGTTACTGATCGCTTGTCCGTGTGCGTTGGTGATTTCTACTCCTGCCGCTATTACATCTGGTTTAGCGGCGGCGGCGCGTCGTGGAGCCTTAATCAAAGGGGGCGCAGCGTTAGAACAGCTTGGTCATGTTGAAGCCATTGCGTTTGATAAAACCGGCACCTTGACTAAAGGTAAGCCGGAAGTCACCGATGTGATCAGCGTGAACGGTTTTAATGATCTTGAGCTGCTTCAATCTATTGCGGCAATCGAGGTCGGCTCAAGCCATCCTCTAGCAACATCCTTGGTCAATCACGCTAAGCAACAAGGTATACGCTTACCGGAAGCCGACGATAAACAAGCTCTAATAGGTAGCGGTATTCGTGGTGTCATTGCTGGTGTGACTTATCAAGCGATTGCGCCAAGTAAACTGTCGATGGCGCTGGGTAGTGAGCTTGAACAGCACATTACAGAGCTAGAAGGGCAGGGGAAAACCGTGATTGTTGCGTTGCAGGACCAGCAAGTGATGGGCTTAATTGCTTGGCAAGATACGCTACGAGAAGATGCAAAACGAGCGGTAAAAGCGCTGAAAGATCTCGGCATTAGTTCCATCATGCTCACAGGCGATAACCCGCGTAGTGCGGCAGCGATGGCTGGGCAGATTGATATCGATTATCAAGCGAGCTTATTACCACAAGATAAAGTGCACTATGTAGAATCGCTCTCTGCGCAACGAAATGTGGCGATGGTCGGTGATGGTATTAACGATGCACCAGCAATGAAAGCGGCCAGTATTGGTATTGCGATGGGTGGCGGTACGGATGTTGCGCTAGAAACAGCTGATGCTGCAATTACGCATAACCGTTTAACCGAATTGCCAGCGATGATTGAACTGTCACGTGCAACATTGAATAACATTCGCCAGAACGTATTCTTGGCTCTGGGGCTAAAAAGTGTCTTTCTCGTGACCAGCTTACTCGGGATCACCGGACTATGGGTTGCGGTATTGGCAGACAGTGGTGCGACTGCGTTGGTGACCTTAAATGCATTGCGTTTGTTGAAGTTTAAAAGCAAGCAAGATGGCTAGTGGTTAACGGTATTTAAGCTACCTTTATTTAATGCCAACCAGATTGAATACCAAACAGAGTAATTCACTGATAGCCACGCAATTTCGATTCGTGGCTATCATTTTTATGCAATGAGTTGACCTCAAGTTTGGTTTAATTGTGATGCCAAACGTTTTTGTGTGTAAGTGTGAATGTTGTTACTTGTCTTGATGTGACGCTTGTCACTCTTTATTGTTTGGTTGTTGGTTAGAGTGGTTTGGTACCCAATAAATTAACACAGTGAAGCTAGTCTGGCGTTTGCTGTTATAAGGAGTTCTCTATGTCCCAAGCTGTATTCCATTTAGGTGTTACTGAAGCTGATCTTGCTGGTGCTACGTTGGCGATCATTCCTGGCGATCCTGCTCGAGTGCAAAAAATTGCTGAAGAGATGGAGAACCCAGTATTTCTAGCTAGTCATCGCGAATATACGCTGTACCGTGCGGAACTCGATGGTAAACCTGTTGTTGTTTGCTCAACGGGTATCGGTGGTCCTTCGACCTCAATTGCCGTAGAAGAGTTGGCACAACTTGGTGTGCGTACCTTCTTGCGTGTGGGTACTACTGGTGCAATTCAGCCACATGTGAATGTAGGCGATATGATTGTTACCACGGGCTCTGTGCGTTTAGACGGTGCGAGCTTACACTTTGCCCCAATGGAATTCCCTGCAGTTGCAGATTTTGCTGTTGCGACAGCAATGAAAGCGGCAGTAGAAGAGTCTGGTGCGACAGTTCATATGGGCGTTACCGCTTCAAGTGATACTTTCTACCCAGGTCAAGAGCGCTACGACACCTTTACTGGCCGTGTTGTACACCGTTTCCAAGGCTCGATGAAAGAGTGGCAGGAGATGGGCGTGCTGAACTTTGAGATGGAATCTGCAACACTACTGACTATGTGTGCAAGTTCAGGTCTAAAAGCGGGCTGTGTGGCTGGTGTGATCATCAACCGTACCCAAAAAGAAATCCCAGATCACGCAACGCTAAAAGAGACCGAAGCTCGTTCTATCAAAGTTGTGGTAGAAGCGGCGCGTAAAATGCTTTAAGGCATCGCCATTTAGGCACTACTGCTAGTGCAGTCAACTTAAAGCCACCTGATTAAAAGGTGGCTTTTTTGTTGCCTTAGAGAGTAGAGAAGAAGCGAGAATGAAAGAGGCGAGAATCGAGAGCAAGGGCAGGGAAGAAGCGAGAATAAGAGAGGCGAGAATCGAGAGCAAGAGCAGGGAAGAAGCGAGAATGGGAGAGGGGAGAAGCGAGAATGAGAGAGGCGAGAGAAAGAGAAAAGAAGAAGTGAGATAGAGCTAAAAAAAATCCCCGCCGGAGCGAGGATTTTAAACGGATGTCGTAATTACATTACGCGCATGCCAGGTTGAGCGCCTTCGTGCGGCTCAAGAATCCAAAGCTCACTGCCACCAGGGCCTGCTGCTAGGATCATACCTTCAGACATACCAAACTTCATCTTACGAGGTTTTAGGTTAGCGACCATAACAGTCAGCTTGCCTTCTAGCTCTTCAGGTGTGTAAGCTGATTTGATACCAGAGAATACTTGACGCGTTTCGCCACCAATATCCAACTGGAACTTCAATAGCTTGTCTGCTTTAGGCACCGCTTCACATGAGATGATGCGTGCTACGCGAATATCCACTTTAGCAAAATCGTCAAATTCGATTTCGTCTACGATAGGATCTTTGCTTAGCTCTGTTTCACCTGCTGATTTTGCCGCTTCTGCTTGCTCTTTCGCTGCCATTTCTGCCGCAGCATCTTCTTTTGATGCTTCGATCATCGCTTCGATGTTCTTAGGATCGATGCGGTTAAATAGCGCTTTAAACTTAGTCACTTCGTGATCCGTTAGCGGTTGAGCGATACCTTCCCAAGTCAGTTCTTCATTTAGGAACGCTTCAGTACGCGCTGCAAGTTCAGGCATTACTGGTTTTAGGTAAGCGATCAGAACGCGGAACAAGTTGATACCAACAGAACAAATCTCTTGTAGTTCTTGATCTTTGCCTTCTTCCTTCGCTACAACCCATGGGGCTTTTTCATCCACGTATTGGTTTGCTTTGTCAGCTAGTGCGGTGATTTCGCGGATTGCACGACCAAACTCGCGTGTTTCGTAAAGTTGACCGATGCGCTCTGCCGCTGCAACGAATTCGTTGTATAGCTCAGGTTCAGCAAAGTTTGCAGATAGCTTGCCTTCAAAACGTTTCGCGATGAAGCCTGCGTTACGAGATGCTAGGTTAACAATCTTGTTGACGACGTCTGCGTTAACACGCTGAGTGAAGTCTTCAAGGTTAAGGTCTAGATCGTCAATACGGCTGTTTAGTTTTGCTGCGTAGTAGTAACGTAGACACTCAGGATCTAAATGTTGTAGGTAAGTGCTTGCTTTGACAAACGTACCTTTCGACTTAGACATTTTCGCGCCGTTTACCGTTACGTAGCCGTGTACAAATACGTTGTTAGGCTTACGGAAACCAGAGCCTTCAAGCATTGCAGGCCAGAATAGGCTGTGGAAGTAAACAATGTCTTTACCGATAAAGTGGTAAAGCTCTGTGGTGCTGTCTTTTTTCCAGTACTCATCGAAATCCAGACCGTCAGTTTTGTCACATAGGTTCTTAAATGAAGCCATGTAACCAACTGGTGCATCTAGCCATACGTAGAAGAATTTGTTCTTCTCGCCTGGGATTTCAAAACCGAAGTAAGGTGCATCACGTGAGATATCCCACTGTTGCAGGCCAGATTCAAACCACTCTTGCATCTTGTTTGCGGTTTCAGTTTGTAGCGAACCAGAGCGAGTCCACTCTTGCAGCATGCTTTCAAACTGAGGCAGATCGAAGAAGAAGTGCTCAGAGTCTTTCATGATTGGTGTTGCGCCAGAAACGGCTGATTTCGGGTTAATCAGTTCCGTTGGGCTGTATGTCTCACCACAAGCGTCACAGTTGTCGCCGTATTGGTCTTCTGACTTACATTTCGGGCAAGTGCCTTTTACGAAACGGTCAGGAAGAAACATCTCTTTTTCTGGGTCAAACAACTGAGAAATCGTACGGCTAGAAATAAAACCGTTTTTCTTCAGTTCAAGATAGATGTGAGAAGCCAACTCGCGGTTCTCTTCAGAGTGCGTGCTGTGGTAGTTGTCAAAGCTAATATCGAAACCAGCGAAGTCTTTTTGGTGCTCTTCGCTTACTGCTGCGATCATTTCTTCTGGCGAGATACCCATCTGTTGAGCTTTAAGCATGATTGGCGTGCCGTGAGCGTCGTCAGCACAGATGAAATTTACAGTGTTGCCACGTAGGCGTTGGTAACGAACCCAGATGTCAGCTTGAATGTGCTCAAGCATGTGACCTAGGTGGATCGAACCGTTAGCGTACGGAAGGGCGCAAGTTACCAGCAATTTTCTTGGATCGTTTGCCATACTTAATATTCGCTTATCTCGATAGGTATAAAAATTTTGATGGATAATACTAACTCATGAAACCTCTAACTCCAAGGTGTCAGCGAATCGATTACCCTAGTTTTTTTGGGGTTCTGTAGCGCTTTACTCGGTGGTACGATGAAGTGATAAGGAGGGCCTATGCGCCAATTTACTTCAAAGCAAGATTTCTGTGATTGGTTGAACGAGTTTCGTCATCCAAATTTAACCCCTGGTTGGGCTGATGAGCCTAATTTAGTCAAGGTTGATCCCAATGGTTTTTTCGCCATCCAAATTCCTTACGCGGCCAATGATCTTGCCACCGCGATGCAGTGTTGGATTGAACATCAAGTTCGTACCGAGCAAGTGAGCCCATTTGAGTTTCAAATTAGTATTGCGCCGAAAGCGTTGCACACTCAAGTAACCACAGCGGTTAAAGGGGTGAAAAACATCATCGCGGTTAGTTCTGGTAAAGGTGGTGTGGGTAAATCAACCACTTCGGTCAACTTAGCCTTAGCGATCGCCCAATCGGGCGCGAAAGTGGGTTTGTTGGATGCCGACATCTATGGTCCATCAGTGCCGATCATGCTTGGCCAAGTGGAAGCAAAACCTGAGGTACGTGATAACAAATGGATGCAGCCGATCGCAGCGCATGGCATTTATACTCATTCGATTGGCTATTTAGTCTCTCAATCGGATGCGGCGATCTGGCGTGGACCAATGGCTTCAAAAGCCTTGGCGCAATTGATCAATGAAACTGAGTGGCCAAATCTCGATTATTTGGTGATTGATATGCCGCCGGGCACCGGTGATATCCAACTAACCTTGTCACAACAAATTCCGGTGACAGGTGCGGTGATCGTGACCACGCCGCAAGATCTTGCCTTAGCCGATGCCCGCAAAGGGGCTGCGATGTTTGATAAAATCGAAGTGCCTGTGATCGGTTTAGTAGAAAATATGAGTTACCACATTTGTAGCCATTGTGGCGAAAAAGAGCACATCTTTGGTTCGGGTGGCGCAGAGAAAATGTCAGCGGAATACGGTTTGGATATTTTGGCGCAAATTCCGCTGCATATTCACGTGCGTGAAGATCTTGATAATGGTGTTCCGACCGTGGTTGCAAGACCAGACTCTGAGCATACGGAACAGTACATGGCGTTGGCTGAATCGGTGTGTGCACGGATGTTTTGGCGTGGCGAAGTGAAGCCGGAAGCGATTGATATCACCTTGTTATAACGTCGGTTTCATATAAGTAGTGGGCAGTTTCAAGCCAACTATAGCTAATTTTATACTGGTTAAACGTTTGCTTTTGTTTTGCTTATTCCTTTTTTGCTTTATCGTGAGAATAAAACTATTCCCTGCTGGAATATCGGCAGGGTTCTCCCTATAATCAGGCGGTTTAATTAGGCACTGCTAACCATTCCATGCCACACTTTTAGCAGGCCACAGATCACCAATCAATTCATCGGGTGCAAGAATAATGTCTGATAATAATCAATGTGTCATCGTCGGTATTGCTGGCGCTTCTGCTTCAGGTAAAAGCCTAATCGCAAGCACTATTTATAATGAACTTCGTGAGAAGGTAGGCGATCATCAAATTGGTGTGATTACGGAAGATTGCTATTACAACGATCAGACTCATTTGAGCATGGAAGATCGTGTAAAAACCAACTATGACCACCCGAATGCGCTAGATCACAATCTATTGTGTGACCACCTAGAGAAACTGATCAAAGGTGAAGCGGTTGAAGTGCCAGAGTATAGCTACACAGAACATACTCGTATGACCAATACCACCACTATGACACCGAAAAAAGTGATCATTTTAGAAGGTATTTTACTGTTGACGGATCCACGCTTACGTAAGCTAATGCATGCGACCGTATTCATGGATACCCCACTGGATATCTGCCTACTTCGTCGTGTTAAGCGTGATGTAGAAGAGCGTGGCCGTACGATGGAATCAGTACTAAAGCAGTACCAAGCGACAGTTCGTCCAATGTTTATGCAATTCATTGAACCTTCTAAGCAACACGCGGACATCATTGTTCCTCGTGGTGGTAAAAACCGTATTGCTATCGATGTACTAAAAGCTCACATTGCTAAATTGTTGAAATCTTAACAATACTCTCGCAATAGAGACTTTATTAATTTTTAGATAAGTGGCACTTTAAGTGCCACTTTTTTTTTGCGGCAAGTCAGCGCTGATTAGCGTAAACCTCGCCGTGAAGGGTTATACTTGCTGTAATCCCTGTTTATTTTTGGCCTTTGGCTGTGAAGTAAGGACACTGCTGATGAAAAAGCTCGCGTTAATAATCGCTATTCCTGTTGTAGCAATACTTGCGGTAGTACTCGCACTGGTATTGCTGGTTAACCCTAATCAATTTAAACCTCTTATCGTCGAACAAGCTAAGCAACAAACCGGCTTAGATTTAGTTATCGACGGTGATATTAGTTGGAAATTCTTCCCATCTGTTGGCTTTACGTTAGGCCAAACCGCGCTGAAAAACCCGCAAGGTTTTACTCAGCCTAACTTGTTTAAGGTTGAGCAAGTAGGTGTGGATGTTTCGGTTATGCCGCTCTTTAGCCAGCAGCTGGACATCGGTGAAATCACCTTAGATGGGGCTGAGTTCTATCTTGAAACTCGCAAAGATGGTGTTAAAAATATTGATGCGTTGAGCAAAAATCGAGCATCAGCGCAACAAGAACCCGCGAATCAAGAAAGCAGTAGCAGTGAATCTGCGCCAGCAGCATCTCCAGCGAGTGATTGGAGCATCAGTTTAGCGGGTGTTGCGATCACTAATGCTCTGTTGGATATTCAAGATCAGCAAACAGGTAGCCATACCAAGCTATACGATGTGTCATTGACCTTGTCAGAGTTTGCATTTGATCAGTGGAGTAAAGCGGATTTTGCTGCTAAGGGCGAAACCAACCAACAAAAATTTACCGCGCAAGGCACCGCTGAACTGAATTTGGCCAAAGGTTTTAGCCAATACGCTCTGCGTAATATCGCCTTTGATGCGAGTTACAATGATGCCAATAATCAAATTGATGAAGCGAAAATCGAATTGGCGACTTTCGAGTTTGATAAAGCGAACGCGTTGAAATATGCCGTGAAAGGTACGGCGGCAGAGTTAGGTTTAAACCTGAAAGGTAGTGCCCAGCTTACCGTAGACAAAGCGATTTCTAAAGTGGTGATGAGTCAGCTGATTCTCGATGCTAACTTTGAAGGCGCAAGTTTGCCTCAGTCACCAATGAAAGTGGATATGGCTTCTGATCTCTCGTTTGATCTTACCACGAACCATTTGAGCTTCGTGCTGGAGAAGTTGACCGCAAACGCACTGCAATTTGACGGTAAGCTCGATGTCACGTTAACAGAGATCCCTAAGATTGTGTTCAATCTGCATAGTCCAGATATCGATGTGGACGCATTTTTAGGCCAAGGTAGCAGTGAGCAAACCGTCGCTAACTCTGAATCCGGCAGTAAGCCTGCGGCAGAAAAATCTTCTGCACCAGTGGCGGCGACCACAGAGCAAGAGCCTGATCTTTCTGCGCTGAAATCACTGGATGTGACTGGTGCGATCACCATTGATAAATTTAAAGCTGCCAATGCAAAAATGCAGAATGTAACGGCGAAATTTAGTGTGAATCGCGGTGTCGCTAAGCTGACGTCATTTAATTCCAATCTCTATGATGGTTCAATTAAAGCCACCGCAACGTTAGATGCACGCAAATCACCTGCGAGCTATTCTGCCAAATCATTCATCACAGGTGTTAAGGTGCAACCGTTGCTTATCGATGTCGCAGACAATGATAAGTTAGAAGGTACGGGTAACATCGATGTTGATGTCCGTGGTCGCAGTTTAACGCCGAGCGGTATTAAGCAGAATCTTGTCGGTACGGTAAAAATCAACTTTGCTGATGGCGCCGTGAATGGCTTGAACGTGGCACAATTGATTCGTGAAAACTACGCGAAATTCAAAGGCCAATCGCTTGAAGGCCAAGATGTGGCTAAGAAAACCGACTTTAGTGCTATGACCGCAACATTGACACTTAATAAAGGCGTGGTGAAAACGGATAACCTACATGCGCAATCTCCACTACTCCGTGTTCGTGGTGCTGGTAGTGCCAATTACATCAAAGAGACGGTTGATTTTACAATCAGCACTTCAATTGTGGGCTCGTTAGAAGGCCAGGGTGGTAAAGACATCGATGAGCTAAAAGATCTCACTATCCCAGTGAACGTTTCTGGTTCTTGGTCTAAGCCTAAATTTAAGTTGGTGTTTGATGACGTGCTGAAGCAAAAAGCCGAAAAAGAGATCAATCGTGGCTTAGAGAAGCTGGATGAAAAATTGGGCGATAAAATCAAAGATGAAAAGACTAAAGAAGCTGTGAATAGTTTGATTAAAGGCTTGTTCAATTAAGGTTCTATTGGGTCATTAAACTGCTTAGATAGAAATAAAAATCCCCATCACACTCAATAGAGTTTGGTGGGGATTTTTGTTCCTGAGGTTAATCACTATCCATCAACATCGTTAGACCCGTCAGTGCAACACGTTGGCCGTCAACGAACCATTCTAGCGATTAGGTTGCAGGTTACTTTGTTAGTGTGAAATTGAAGAACTCACTGGTGCCATCATCGTTATCGCTGGCGACTACACCACTGACGGCTTTATCACTTTGTTGAGTAAAGGCGACAGATTCTAGTTTAGTAATCAGGCGTTTATTGCCCTCCATCAGAGGGATCAAATTCTGGCTAAGATCGACGGTCTTACTCGTGCTGAGTTCATCAAGTTCAATTAGGCCGACATAGCTACCGAGGATCTCACCATCGTTGTAGGCATCACCTGTTGCTTCAATCGACGCGGTTATCACGAGGCTTTCAGCTTCTTCCCAATATGCCGCACCAGAAAGACCGGCTTCAAAGCCTTCGACAATAGGTAGATTGACATGATAGGCCTTAATGTCATTCACCTGATCGACAGCGCCGGCAAGATACTCTTGGAATGTTTCCAAATCCAATTCAAAAATCACATTAGAGCCACCGTTACCACGGTTAATGATAAAGGCAGAATCATCGGATGTGGCCAAGCCTTCCACGTTGATCTCTTGCTCTGCGCTGTAACCCGCTGCGACACGGAGATTTTTATAAAGTGGTTTTAGTGAACGCTCAATCTTTAGTTGTTTGTCTTGGCTAATGACAAATGCCCATTCACGCACATCTAATTTACTACCTGAACCGAGCATGACGAATGAAGGTTTGCCACTGACTTCAATGTTGTCGAGCGCTTCGAAATCAGGTTTTACTTTTTTGACGATGCGACCATTCTCACGCACAGGGTATTCTTTGATCAGTTCTTTTTCGATAATGGTAAATTCAGAGCTTAGCTGATAAAGCCAAGGCGAATCATCACCCACGGCGAAGATCTTTTTATCAACCACAACAACGCCGGAAGCCGAAGGTAAATCGTTGTTCAGCGTACGGTTAGAAAACTCGAGCGTGGTCTCTTGCGCGACGGCTATCGACGAGAATGCGCCTGAAAAAAGGGCACCAATGCAAAGCGTTAAGAGTGTGTGCTTCATCTGTTTATTTCCTTATATGTAACAAATTGCAACTTACGCTAGCACAGATATTTGGCTTGAGGGGTGGGAAGTCGGTCAAAAAGCGGTGAAGTTTGAGTCTGATTCCAGCGCTGGGGAAACAAATGTTGAAAAAGACTATTTACAGCATTATCTGAATTGAAATGCGTCGAAAAGTTATTTATGTTCTTGTTTATTAACATAAATAACAACAGCTGGCTAAGTGGGTGCCAGCTGACTGTTGAATGATTTGAGTGTTAAAAAGAACGTCGAGTGATGAAATGGTCTACCAATCGACTCCTTTGAGCGCCTTCACACCCGATTCGAATGCGTGTTTGATGTTCTTAACTTCAGAGACAGTATCGGCTATTTCGATTAGGCTACGGTGTGCGCCGCGCCCCGTGATGATCACCGATTGCATTTTAGGACGGTTGTTAAGGGCTTCGATGACCTCATCTAATTCAACATAACCATAACTGACCATATAAGTCAGTTCGTCAAACAAAATCACATCAAGATGTTCATCTTGCAACATGCGTTTGCACTCTTGCCAAACGACTTGTGCGGCATCGATATCCGCTTGTTTGTTTTGCGTTTCCCAAGTAAAACCGGTCGCCATAACTTGAAATTCAACACCCAACTTTT
Source organism: Vibrio scophthalmi LMG 19158 (assembly GCF_000222585.1). Lineage (GTDB taxonomy): Bacteria > Pseudomonadota > Gammaproteobacteria > Enterobacterales > Vibrionaceae > Vibrio > Vibrio scophthalmi. Next base: position 27,691 of record NZ_AFWE01000070.1, read on the forward strand.
CAAGTAAGTTACGCTCGCCGTTATCCCAAGTTCCTTTGATAAATTGGGCGACAGCGCAATTTAAACCGTGGCCGACTGCGCGCGCTATGGTACCAAAGCCTGATGTTGATTTACCTTTACCGTTACCAGTGATGATAAGCAGCAAGCCTTTCTCTTCAGTGGCGGCAGCGACACGCGCATCAACCTCTTGTTTTACTTTTTGTTGTCTGGCTTTATGGCGGGCTTGTTTGGTCTCTTCAACTGACATTGGGAATTCCTTTCTATGCATTGGTTTGGCTACATCATAGAGCAATGCGGTGTGCAGAAAAACTGATATCTAGCCTTCAACACTAAGTAACTGAGGGTAAAAACGTCATCCTTTCCAGCCTTTAATCACTTCCATTTGTCCTATTTATCCAATTAATCAGCGTATTTATGCAGTGGAAAGTAACTTTTAAATAATGAAACAAGCAAAGATTTGGCGAGTTAGCATCAATACTTGACTAAAAATGCGCGAGATTAGCGGTGTTAACTGAGTGAATTATCATCAACACAAATGCTCACCTTGCTTCTAATGTATTGAAAAATAGAATCAAATTAATGTTGCTGTGTTTTTTTTGGTCGTTAATGGCCATTATTTACAAATTATTATCCGCTCAGAAATGGAATGATAAAGCTCGATTTTTGCAATTTCCATATTTAGAAATTAGGAGTAGTTTATTTTTCGCAACAGGAAGGCACTGCGAATAATTATATTCATTGATTCTTTTTATCGTTAGATAGAATAGAGCGAGACTAAAAGGTATAACTATGAAAGAAAGTACTGCTAGTAAAGATATATTATTGGCGATGAGGAAAATAATGTTATGCCAATTGACCTTCGGTCTTTTTGCAGTTGCATTTGAGGTGTTATCTTCATTTCATAGAGAGTTAAATATTGAATCGGCGTTGATTGGTGTTTTCTTAGCCATTATTCCAGGTATGTTTGGGATGTTTGTGGCTAGCCGTAAAGCAAAATACAGACCTAATGTTGATTTAAAAGATTTAATGCAATTAAGCGGAAGTGTGAAACTAGTCTATACGGTAATTTCGTTTGCACTCGTTTTCCATTTTTTCAAAATGCGAAATGTAGTGATATTAATCAGCTATGCCATTACGTTCCTCGGTTACTTTGTTGCGCCACTTCTATACAAACAAGTACTCGATGATGATGCTAAGGAGGCGTAGGTGGAGAGTGTACAGACTGCTCATGAGTATATTGAACATCATCTGACATTTCTGACCAAGGGGACGGGTTTTTGGGCATTAAACATGGACTCAATGTTCATGGTTTGGATTCTTGGCTTTCTTTTTATTGGGATATTTAGATACGCGGTATCAAAGGGTACGCGTGGTGTACCAGGTCGTTTGCAATGCTTCATTGAAGTTGTGTTTGAGTTTGTAAACAATTTGGTGGGTGAAATCTTCCAATCAAAAGATAAGCTAATTGGTCCAATGGCACTCACCATTTTTGTTTGGGTGCTGTTGATGAATGCGATTGATTTAATCCCAGTTGATTTTGTTCCAGCTCTTGCTCGTTGGCTTGGTTTTGATCATTTCAGAGATCTGCCTTCGGCGGATGTGAATGTTTCGATGTCGATGGCCTTAGGTGTATTTTTCTTAGTAATTTTTTATACGCTTAAAGCAAAAGGTCTAGTTGGTTTTATTAAAGAGTTAACCACTCAACCGTTTCAACATCCGTTGTTATATCCAGTAAACTTTATTCTGGAACTAGTAACGTTAATTTCTAAACCGATTTCTCTTGGTTTGCGATTATTTGGAAATATGTATGCGGGTGAAATGATATTTATCCTAATTGCATTGATGCCATGGTGGATGCAATGGGCGCTAAGTGTTCCTTGGGCTCTATTCCACATATTAATTGTTTTTCTACAAGCGTTTATATTTATGGTTTTAACTGTTGTTTATTTAGCGATGGCAGTGGAAGAACATCATTAATATTTAAATTTATTTTCTAGTTTTAAATTATATACAAATATATCGGAGTTATTTATGGATATGGTAAGTGCGGTTCTTTACGTTGCTGGTGCACTATTAATTGGTTTAGGTGCAGCCGGTGCTGCTTCCGGTATCGGTAACCTAGCAGGTAAATATCTTGAAGGTGTTGCTCGTCAACCTGATTTAACCCCAATGTTACGTACCCAGTTCTTTATCATGATGGGTTTGGTGGATGCGGTACCAATGATCGGTGTTGGTATTGGTCTATACATCATCTTCGCGGTCGCGTAATTGTCCTTAACCAGATCAAAACTAAGTACTGTCTGTTAATTAGGGGGCAAGATGAACTTAAACGCAACAATGCTTGGTCAAGCAATATCCTTTGCGATTTTTGTTTGGCTTTGCATGAAGTATGTATGGCCACCACTTGTCAAATTGCTGGATGAACGCCAACAAGAGATCGCACAAGGCTTACGCAATACTGAAGATGCCGCGCAAGCGCTCGCGTTGACTCAAGCAAATTGCGAGCAAATGCTCGATCAAGCGAAAAAAGACGTCAATAAGCTGATAGAGCAAGGGCAAAAACGTCGTGCACACATTATTGAAGAATCAGTAAAAGAAGCTGAAGAAGAGAAAGCACGCATTGTCGCTCAAGGTGATGTTGAGGTTGAAGCTGAACGTAATCGTCTTCGCCAAGAGCTTAAAGCTGAAATGGCGGATCTTGTCATTCAAAGTGCACAAAAGCTGATCAACAAAAATCTGGATACGGCATCAAACCGTGATCTTGTTGACCAGATGATTAAGCAAATCTAACGCAATAGGGAAGCAACATGTCAGATATTCAAACCATTGCTTACCCATATGCCAAAGCGGCTTTTGATTTTGCAAAAGAAAGTGACGCACTTGACGAATGGATGGTTGGGTTAAACCTCGTCACCAATGTGATGGAGCAGCCAAGTTTGCGCTCTCAAGTGAAAGCTTTAGAGCAGGGAGGAAAATCTGAGGCAGATAACTTCTTGCACTTACTGTTCTCGATATGCGATGGATTTATTGATTTGCATACTCAGAACTTACTTAAGCTGATGGCAGAAAATCAGCGCTTAGTCGCCATGCGTAGTGTTGCCGAGATTTTTACTCAAATGAAAGATGACAACGATTTACGCCTTGATGTGACGGTGTCTACCTCAGAGCCTTTAGATGATGAGCAGTATGAAGAACTGCTTCAAGCTCTTGAGAAGAAGTTTGATCGTCATATCAATCTTACGAGCAAAATCGACAAAAGTCTTATCGGTGGCATAGTCGTTCAAGCCGGCGAGTTGGTGATTGATGGTTCATTGCAGACCTCAATTCAACGTTTAGCGACCAATTTGCACGTGTAGTAGGTATTTAATATGCAACTAAACTCAACAGAAATTAGTGATCTAATTAGACAACGTATTGAAACGTTTGACGTTAGTACGCAAGCACGTAATGAAGGCACCATTGTGTCGATTTGCGACGGTATCATTACCATCAATGGCCTTGTTGATGTGATGCAAGGTGAAATGATCGAGCTGCCGGGTGATCGTTACGCATTGGCACTTAACCTTGAGCGTCACTCCGTTGGCGCGGTTGTGATGGGGCCTTACGCAGACCTTAGCGAAGGTATGAAAGTCACCGGTACTGGCCGTATTTTGGAAGTCCCTGTCGGCACAGAACTTTTAGGCCGAGTGGTTAATACACTTGGTCAGCCAATTGATGGCTTGGGTGAAATCAACGCGAAGCAATACAATTCCGTTGAAATCATTGCTCCGGGTGTCATCGACCGTAAATCGGTAGATACACCAATTCAAACTGGCTACAAAGCCGTAGACTCCATGGTGCCAATTGGCCGTGGTCAGCGCGAGTTGATCATCGGTGACCGTCAAACCGGTAAAACGGCGATGGCGATTGATGCCATCATTAACCAAAAAGATTCAGGCGTAAAAGCCATCTACGTTGCGATTGGCCAAAAAGCCTCAACCATTGCGAATGTGGTGCGTAAGCTGGCAGAGCACGGTGCACTGGAAAACACAATTGTCGTTGTGGCATCAGCATCAGAATCAGCGGCGCTACAATATTTGGCTCCTTATGCGGGTTGTACCATGGGCGAATACTTCCGTGACCGTGGTGAAGATGCGCTGATTGTTTATGATGACTTGTCAAAACAAGCGGTTGCTTACCGTCAAATTTCTCTGCTACTAAAACGCCCACCGGGTCGTGAAGCATTCCCTGGTGATGTTTTCTACCTTCACTCACGTCTACTAGAGCGGGCTGCTCGTGTAAACGAAGCGTATGTTGAGCGTTTTACCAATGGCGAAGTCAAAGGTAAGAGCGGTTCGCTTACTGCGTTACCCATTATTGAAACGCAAGCAGGTGACGTATCCGCTTTTGTTCCAACCAACGTAATCTCGATTACTGATGGTCAGATTTTCTTACAAACCCAGTTATTTAACTCCGGATTGCGTCCTGCGGTTGACCCTGGTATTTCGGTCTCTCGTGTTGGTGGCGCTGCGCAAACCAAGATCATCAAAAAACTGTCTGGTGGTATTCGTACGGCATTAGCTCAATACCGTGAATTGGCTGCGTTTGCTCAGTTCTCTTCTGATTTGGATGAAGCGACTCGCCGTCAAATTGACCATGGTGAACGTGTGACTGAATTGATGAAGCAAAAGCAATACGCACCAATGTCAGTCGCTGAGCAAGCAACGGTCATCTTTGCGGCTGAGCGTGGTTTCCTCAACGGTGTCGAGTTGGCGAAAGTAGGCGTATTTGAAGAAGGATTGATTGCTTATGCCAAATCTAACTTCTCTGCGTTGATGGCAGAAATCAATGCCACTGGCGATTTTAACCAACAAATCGAAGCCGAGCTTACCAAGCTATTAGAAGAGTTTGTTGCATTGCAATCTTGGTAACTGCGTCATCCTTGAAATAGATAAGAGCGGAGCTTTTTATGGCAAATACAAAAGAGATTCGCACGAAGATCGCCAGTATTAACAGTACGCAAAAGATCACCAGTGCGATGCAAATGGTCGCCGCCAGCAAAATGCGCAAGGTGCAGGAGAACATGGAAAAGACCCGCCCTTACGCAGCCGGTATGCGTCGAGTGATCAGCCATGTATCGGCTGGGACGCTTGAATACAGTCATCCATTTCTGATGGAACGAGAAGTGAAGCGTGTCGCTTATATCATCATCTCATCAGATCGCGGTCTATGTGGAGGCTTGAATATTAACTTATTCAAGAGAGTGCTCAGTGAGATGCAGCAATGGCGCGCAAAGGGCGTTGATGTGGATACCACATTGATTGGCTCAAAAGCGATCAGCTTTTTTCACGGTGTGACTCATGTAGTGGCTCAAACTTCAGGGCTGGGTGACCAACCAAAATTGGAAGATTTACTCGGTACCGTACAAGCGATGCTTGAACACTATAAACAAGGTGAAATTGATCGCTTGTATATTGCGTTCAATGAGTTTGAGAACACCATTGTTCAAGCTCCGATAATCAAGCAGCTATTGCCTTATCCGAAAGACGATTTGGATAGTGATGCGAAGAAAAAATCGCGTTGGGATTATATCTACGAACAAGATCCACGAGTGATCTTAGATGAGCTAATTCAACGTTATATCGAGTCTCAAGTGTACCAAGGTACAGTGGAAAATGTCGCGTGCGAACAAGCATCTCGTATGGTTGCGATGAAGGCGGCAACCGACAATGCAGGCCAACTGATCGACGATCTGCGTTTGGTGTACAACAAAGCCAGACAAGCGGCCATCACTCAAGAATTGAGTGAAATCGTATCCGGCGCGCAAGCGGTATAAAGAACATTCCGAGGTTAATAATGAGTATCGGCAAAATTGTAAAAATCATCGGCGCTGTCGTTGACGTAGAATTTGAAAATAATACCGGCCCACGTGTGTATGACGCGCTGCGTTTGGTGGATGAAGAGTTTTCATCACTGGTATTAGAAGTACAACAACAACTGGGTGGTGGCATTGTACGCTGCATAGTAATGGGTTCATCAGACGGCCTACGCCGTGGTCTTGCGGTACGCGCAACTGGCGAGCCAATCACTGTGCCCGTGGGCGAAGAAACCCTTGGTCGTATTATGAACGTATTGGGTGAACCCATTGATGAGTGTGGCCCTATTGGTGAAAAACTCAGTTATGGTATTCACCGCCCAGCACCAAGCTATGAAGAGCAAGCGAATAGTACTGATCTATTAGAAACTGGCGTAAAAGTTATCGACCTTGTGTGTCCTTTTGCCAAAGGCGGTAAAATTGGTCTGTTTGGTGGTGCCGGTGTTGGTAAAACCGTCAACATGATGGAGCTGATCAATAACATTGCGAAAGCTCACTCTGGGTTATCGGTTTTCACTGGTGTTGGTGAACGTACCCGTGAAGGTAACGATTTCTACTTTGAGATGAAAGAAGCCGGTGTACTGGATAAAGTGGCGATGGTTTACGGCCAAATGAACGAGCCACCGGGTAACCGTCTACGCGTTGCACTAACAGGCCTAACCATGGCTGAACGCTTTCGTGATGAAGGCCGTGACGTGCTGCTGTTTATCGATAATATTTATCGTTATACCCTTGCAGGGACAGAAGTATCAGCGCTGCTAGGTCGTATGCCGTCAGCGGTTGGCTACCAGCCAACGTTGGCTGAAGAAATGGGTGTGCTTCAAGAGCGTATCACCTCTACTCGCTCAGGTTCGATTACCTCGATTCAAGCGGTATATGTACCAGCGGATGACTTAACGGATCCATCACCAGCAACGACTTTCGCGCACTTAGATGCAACCGTGGTGTTGTCTCGTAATATTGCAGCGCTTGGTTTATACCCTGCGATTGACCCACTGGACTCAACATCACGTCAATTGGATCCATTAATTGTTGGTCAAGAGCATTACGAAGTCGCACAAAATGTACAGATGACACTGCAACGTTATAAAGAGCTGAAAGACATCATCGCGATATTGGGTATGGATGAGCTATCAGAAGAAGATAAACAACTGGTGTCGCGCGCACGTAAAGTAGAGCGTTTCCTTACTCAGCCTTACCATGTAGCCGAAGTGTTTACTGGACAAAAAGGTGTCTTTGTTCCGCTTAAAGATACCATTGCAGGCTTTAAAGGCTTGTTAGCAGGTCAATATGATGACATTCCAGAACAAGCCTTCTTGTACTGTGGTTCAATTGATGAAGTGCTAGAGAAAGCCAAAAAACTATAACGGCTAAGGAGTACATATGGCGATAGCAGTAAGTGAAAATACCTTTGAGCTTCAAATTGTCAGTGCTGAAGGTACGATCTTTTCTGGTCCTGCTCATGCCTTAGCGATTTCTGGTGCCAGTGGTGAGTTAGGGATCCGTCCTGGTCACTCACCACTGATCAGTAACGTTAAACCGGGTATTGCCAGTTTTGTGACTAATCTTAAGCAAGAACCAACCATCTTGTACATTTCAGGCGGAATGCTTGAAGTACAACCAGATACGGTGATGGTGCTAGCAGATACAGCGCTGCATGGCGAAGAGATTGACCAAGCTCGTGCTGAAGGTGCCCGCCAAATGGCATTAGACAACATTAACCACTCTCACGTGGGGAGTGCGAGCTTTGAGCAAGCACAGTTGGAACTGAGCAAAGCCTTGGCTCAATTACGAGCAGTAGAATTGGTAGGGCGCTTTAAGCGCCACTAAACAGTCACATCAAGCTGATAAAAAGGATTGAGTACAAACTCAATCCTTTTTTATCGCAAACAACACTTATCTTCACTTTCCGCTAAAGGACATTTGTGCTGATGGCTTATCTCGCTATGATAAAGACAGGCCAGTGAAATGGCATTAAAGAATAACGGCAAGGGACTCAAGATGAAGAAAATACTGGTAGTTTGCATGGGCAATATTTGTCGCTCACCCACAGGTGAAGCGGTGTTGCGCGCTAAAGCGAAGCAACTTGGCTTAGAAGTAGAAATTGATTCTGCTGGCACAATTGGCTACCACCAAGGCAACCTTCCTGACGCGCGCTCAAGAGAAGCAGGCGAGCGCCGTGGTTACTCATTTAAAGGGATCCGCTCTAGACAAGTTGAAGTGGCTGATTTCGCGTATTTTGATCTTATTTTAGCCGCGGATCGTGCCAATGTTAGCGACCTAAACGAAATTTGTCCTGAGCCATACCAAGACAAAATTAAGCTCTATCTAAGTTATGGACAATCTGAACATCAAGAGATTCCCGATCCCTATTATGGCGGAGAGCAGGGCTTTGAGTTGGTGCTCGACCTGCTGGAAGAAGCGGCCGAGCAAATACTGCAACAGTCATGAGTTAGTTTATTGATTTTGGCGATTAGGCGGCCACGACTCGGCCGCTGAAATAATCATTAGCAACGATATATTCGGTATTTCTGATCACGTCATCTTGTACTTCAGCCCAGTGCTGACCATTTTTTTCGCTGCAAGGAACGACCCCGCCAACTCGAATATTGAATGGCGTTAATTCTTTCGCCCAGCTCTGGGTAAATCCCGCCACCATAGAGGAAGCATTATCAAATCCGGTGATAGCCTTGTTCTCGGTATGACCAATAACATTCACAATCACGCCATTCTTTTTCTCATTTCGCATACGCTCTGCTGTGGCTTGACCAAAGCTAAATAGAGTATTGGCCATCATGGCAAGGTGCTGTGAAAATACGTGGCTCGCCCCTTGGTCAAAAATGTCCGGCATCGCTTCGGCTGTGAAACTGTTGATCAATACATCGGGCGATGAATTCAGGGTGCTGTCCATGAAGTTGAACAGTTGGTGGATAGATTGAATCGAATGATCGTCTAACGGGTACTGATGAACATTATCGGTTACGCCACGACAACGTTGATAGGTTTCGTTGAGTAGACGTTTATCTGTATCACACACAACCACCGTTGCGCCAAGTGATGAAAAGTGTCCCGCTAAGGTGCTGCCAGTTTGTGATCCTGCGGTTGTCACTAATATCACCGCGCTTCCTATATTCATAAACAAACATCTCCATATAAAATTGGACGAAAATTCTGTTCACAAAGAATGGTAGATAAAATGTTATTTAGATGTGAATAAGGTCAAATAAGTTGTGTATATATTTCACCAAGTGTCCATAACTTGCGTTTATTCACATTCTGTTACCGCGTTACAGTATGTGTCACTTATTTGAGAGCAACGAGGACTAGGCTTGAGTTTGAATTTGATAGGTACGCTGAGCCGTGACCAGCTGATTATATAAATCAAAGGGCATCAGCTTTTTCGCCACTTTACTGCCGAGTTGACTCTGCTGGTGAACGGAAAGGTTATGGTAAACCTCTTCGGGGAGATCGTGAGTTTGTTCCGGCCGATAAACCAGCACTTCCGGTACCAGATAGTGCGCCAACTTTGCACTGGCTAAACCACCATGGTGGAATTGGTGTGCCTGTTGGGCTGAGATCTGGTAAGAACTTTGATCGGACCTGAGTTGTTGCGGTGCTTGCAGATCGAAGCGTTGCCGTAAAGAGGCATCGGTAATTTCAGTCGTGTCAATTTGTTCGACCGGCGTGTTATCACGCACATCGTTAGAGAACATTGAGACCAGTAATGCAAAGTCGGCACGACGCCCTTCATGGACAGCGTGGTTAATACCACGGCTGAAATGAAGCTCGCTGATGGTGCTGATGTTATTAATGGTTTCGACTGGCATTTTGTTCCTCTCTGCTCAGTTAAATTAACGGCGAGAGGGCGAGAAACTTTAAGTAATTTTGTTACCAGAATAAAAAAAGCCTGCTAGATGCAGGCTTTTTAATCAATTTGCGCTTGGGCTAAATTATTTTGCTAGGTTTTCTGCAACGAAATCCCAGTTAACCAGTGCCCAGAAGCCGCCCATGTAATCAGGACGAACGTTGCGGTAGTCGATGTAGTAAGCGTGTTCCCACAGGTCAACCGTTAGAAGAGGTGTTGTACCTTCTTCTGTCAGTGGTGTTGCTGCGTTAGAGGTGTTCACGATCTCTAGAGAACCGTCAGCTTTTTTAACAAGCCAAGTCCAAGAAGAACCAAAGTTGTTGATTGCAGAATCAGTGAACTTTGCTTTGAATTCTTCGAAAGAACCGAATGCAGCGTTGATTGCATCTGCAACTGCGCCTGTTGGTTCGCCACCTGCGTTTGGCGCTAGGCAGTGCCAGTAGAACGTGTGGTTCCAGATTTGAGCTGCGTTGTTGAATACGCCACCAGTAGAAGTTTTAACGATCTCTTCTAGTGTTTTGCCTTCAAACTCAGTGCCAGGGATAAGACCGTTTAGCTTAACAACGTAAGTGTTGTGGTGCTTACCGTGGTGGAAATCTAGCGTTTCAGCTGAGATGTGTGGTTCTAGCGCGTCTTTTGCGTAAGGAAGAGCTGGTAGTTCGAATGCCATTGCTCGGTTCTCCATTATAGGTGGAAAGAGTGACCTCTTTCGATTGCTTCCAATTAATTGTTATTTTATCCGAATCGGCCTAGGTCGATTCGACTGACTTGCCGCCTAGTTTAGCAAGTTTTTGTCTGAATAAAAGCATGCAAATGTAAATTATCTAGGCGAAAGTTGGCATCTAAGTGTTTATTAAAGCACACAAAATACAAGGGATTAGCAGCAAAATGTTGTAAACGTGGGCACTATTCACATTCTTTAACGATGACTTTTCGTCATAGCTAGGAAACAAACAGTCTAATTCCTTAAATATTCTGTGCTTTTTATTCTGCGCTAATGGTTTAGAATATGGCGATATATTGCAGTAACGCCATCAAGAGGAAGCAATGGAAACTATTGATAAAATTAAGCAGCAAATCGCTGAGAACGCAATCCTTCTATACATGAAAGGTTCACCAAAACTACCAAGCTGTGGTTTCTCTTCTCAAGCTGCACAAGCACTTATGGGCTGTGGCGAAAAATTTGCTTACGTTGATATTCTGCAAAATCCAGATATCCGCGCTGAGCTTCCAGCTTACGCACAGTGGCCAACTTTCCCACAATTGTGGATTGAAGGTGAGCTAATCGGTGGTTGCGACATCATCATGGAAATGTTCCAAAAAGGTGAGCTTCAACCATTAGTGAAAGAAGCGGCAGCACGCGTACAAGGTGATGCTGAATAAGCATTACTATTGAAAATACTGTTTAAATTTACAGTTTTTCTTGAATTATTAAGGCCACATTGGATAATGTGGCCTTATTTATTTGTGCAGATTTAATTTATGTCTCGTCTGTTTATCGCTGAAAAACCAAGCCTTGGTCGCGCTATTGCGGCGGCTCTACCCGGGCCAAAGAAAAACGATCAAGGGTTTATTCGCTGTGGTAACAATGACGTGGTGACGTGGTGTATTGGCCACTTGCTAGAGCAGGTTGAGCCAGACGCTTATGACGAGCGCTATAAAAAATGGAATCTGGCTGATTTACCGATTGTGCCGCAACAATGGCAGCTCCGACCGCGTAAAAGCGCCAGCAAACAGCTGACAGTGGTGCGTAAACTCCTCAAAGATGCCGATCAAATTATCCATGCAGGCGACCCTGATAGAGAGGGCCAATTGCTGGTGGATGAGGTACTTGATTATTGCAAAGTCACTAAGAGCAAAAAAGAGTCTGCTCAGCGCCTTTTGATCAGCGATTTAAACTTACCTGCCGTTAAACGCGCGCTTGCCAGTATGCGCAGCAATCGAGACTTTATTCCGTTGTCAGTTTCTGCATTAGCGCGCTCTCGAGCGGATTGGCTTTATGGTATGAATATGTCCCGAGCTTATACCTTGCTTGGGCAAAAAGCGGGCTATCAAGGCGTACTGTCTGTTGGCCGAGTGCAAACACCGGTATTAGGTTTGGTGGTGCGTCGCGATGAGGAAATTGAAAACTTTATTCCGCGTGATTACTTCTCTTTACATGCCTTAATCCCTTATCAAGGTGAGTCTGGTGGCTTTGATATCCGCGCAAAATGGCAACCAAGTGAAGCGTGTCAGCCTTGGCAAGATGAAGAAGGTCGCGTGCTCAATCGAAAATTAGTTGAAAACGTTGCCGCCCGGATTGTCAATCAACCGGCCACTGTGATTGAATCAGAGCAGAAGCAAACCAAGCAAACTGCGCCACTTCCGTATTCTTTGTCTGCGCTGCAAATTGATGCCGCCAAACGCTTTGGCATGAGTGCCCAACAGGTACTCGATACGTGTCAGTCTCTCTATGAAAAACATAAGCTGATCACTTACCCGCGTTCTGATAGTCGATATTTACCCGTAGAACATTTTGCGCAAGCTCCGTCAGTGTGTGAGGCGATTGCCAATAATGCTCAAGAGTTGGCAAGTGCTGTGCGCGGCGCCAATTTAAGCCAAAAGTCCAAAGCGTGGAACGATAAAAAAGTGGATGCCCACCATGCCATCATTCCAACCCCTAAAAAAGCAACGCAGAACGCACTTTCTTCCTATGAAATGAAAGTCTACCAACTGATTGCACGCCAATATTTAATTCAGTTTTATCCTGCGGCTGTCTATGCTGAGGCAAAGCTGGTGTTTGATATTGCTGGTGGGAAGTTTATTGCCAAAGGGCGTCAATTAGTGATCGCTGGCTGGAAAGCGCTGATGGGGAAAAGTGACGATGAAGATAGCGGTGTTGACAGCGTCCCGCCATTGGAAAAAGGCCGGGTGTTAACTTGCCGTGAAGGCGAATTAAAACAACACCAAACGGAACCACCTAAGCACTTTACCGAAGCGACGTTATTGCAAGCCATGACAGGGATTGCTCGTTTTGTTGCCGATAAAGAATTGAAAAAAATTCTGCGTGATACTGACGGTTTAGGTACAGAAGCGACTCGCGCGGGTATTTTGGACACCTTATTCAAGCGCCAATTATTAACGCGCCAAGGTAAAAGTATTTTAAGCTCTGCCGCCGGTCGAGGCTTAGTTAATGCTTTACCAGATGAGTCAACCTATCCGGATATGACGGCGCATTGGGAGCATCAGTTGCAAGCGATGGCAGAACGTAATCAAGCATATCAACCCTTTATGAGTGATTTGCTCGCGAGAATGGATGCATTGATGGGACACGTAAAACAGGGCGTCGTACCAGAATCCTTGCGTTATTTGCCCAAGGTGGAAAGGCCTGCATTCAAACGTCGTAAGCGCAGTACAAAAAAATCACCATCCGCTAAGAAATCATAGAACGATAATATTGTGCTGATGAAAGCGGCATAGTGATGATGCCGCTTATCGATCAATCAAACAGGTTTTCGTTATCAACGATGGCCCCTTTTACGTCTGTTTGTGTTAATACCCGTTTGCCTAATTGATTTTTGACCTGTCGACCTAAATCGACAAGGGCATCTCTATTGGCTTGGGTTTGCCGTTTACCTGTACTTCTCAAACAATAATTTAGTTCGTGATCTTCACTAAAGTTAACCAAATGTCGGTCAGCCATGCTCATGCTCCTTATTGAGTGAAATCATAATAAGTCTGGAGCGAAGCGCAAAAAATTCAAGCAATCAGAAAAAAATAATGGATTTTACGTTTAAAAATGCCATGACAGTATTGGAGCTCGGAAAGCATTAAGGTCACTGGCGGTGTATGAATAAGGGTTATCCTTCAATACATTAGCAACCAATAACTGACTGCTGCAGAGATCACCATCATGGTAATAAAGGCCATCACAGCACCGATTGATCCGGCGATGACGCCAAGCAAAAGCATTAAACGAGAAGGGCGCATAACTTACAAATCTAATTGATAATTATTTACATTAAATCTAAGTTGTCGATTAATAGCAAGCTGTTAACATAGTTTATCTTGATTTTGATGTGAATACTTGCCTATCCATGATTCCAGTCATCTACCATCCGATCTACTCTCAGTTGTCTCTCCCGGAGGGGCATCGCTATCCAATCGATAAATATCGTCTTCTTTATCATGCGCTTACTGACAAAATGCAAGGAGAGTGGGCAAATCGTTTTATGGTCTTTCAACCTAAGCCGTTAACTCAAGCGACGATCAGTCTGTATCACTGCTCTGACTATATTGGTGCTTTGGTAACTGGCCAGTTACCAGCAGTGAAAATGCGTCGAATTGGTTTCCCTTGGAGTGAAGCGTTGATTGAACGCACATTTACCTCGGCGGGTGGTACTTGGTTGACGACGCAACTGGCAATCGAGCAGGGGATCGCTATCCATCTAAGTGGTGGTTATCACCATGCGCACTATGATTTTGGTAGCGGATTTTGCTTAATTAACGATTTGGTTCTCAGTGCCAAACAAGCATTAACGCTGGAAAAGATAGATCGAGTTTTGATTGTGGACAGTGATGTGCACCATGGGGACGGTACCGCAACCATGTGTAGCGATGATGAACGTATTATCACGCTCTCTTTTCATTGCGACAAAAATTTCCCGGCTAGAAAACCAAATTCGGATATTGATATTGGATTTGCACGAGAGACACAAGATAACGAATTTCTGGAGCATTTTTACTCTGTGGTTGAAACAGCCATTAACTTGTATCAGCCAGATGTGATTATCTACGATGCGGGTGTCGATATTCATCAAGATGATGAGCTTGGTTATTTTAATATCTCAACGCAGGGATTATATCAGCGTGACCGCTTTATTCTTGCATTAGCGCAGCAACGCAACATACCGATTGCTTGTGTGGTCGGGGGCGGTTACCGCACTGTGCATCAAGACTTAGTCCCAATGCACATGCAATTGTTGTCTGCGAGTGCAGATCTTTTCCTATTATAAATTTGCCGCTTAGGCGGCAGTAACTATTGTGCGGTAACTATTTCGCAGTAACTATTTCGCAGTAACTATTTCGTAGTAACAATGACCGCACAGTTTTTTCCTGCATGTTTGGCTTGGTACATAGCCATATCTGCTTGATGCATTAATTCATCGAGATGGGTGTGTGCAGAGCGCTCTACAATCCCCCCGATACTAATGTTTATTTGGTCATAAACCTGCGGCGCGACCTCGATCGGAGCTTGCAGCATCTGGATGAGTTTATTAGCCAATTGTTCTGGCTGGTCGAGATGTTTGTCATTGTGCAATAGCACGGCGAACTCATCACCGCCTAGTCGACAAAGTAGTGCATTATTGCCAAAGGTTTTGGTCATCATCTCCGCAACGTGGATCAATGCCTTATCCCCGGTCGCATGGCCGTATCTGTCGTTGATAGATTTAAAATCATCAAGGTCGATGTAAATCAAACATAGCGGCTTTTGCCATTTCGTATAGGAACGAATGAGCGGTTCAGATTTACACCTAAATGCCCAGCGATTAAGTAAGTTAGTCAAGCTATCGTAGTGTGCGAGATAGTGTATCCGCTTATCGTCACGATATTTACGCAGTTGATAGTGGGTGATTAGCGCGGCAAGAACCGCACTAATACCAAAGCCCAGTACAAACAACGTAGAGTGCGAAATCAGTGCATTATACAGGTTTAACTGCTGGTCAAATGAACTAAACGAAACCAATTTCCATCTTGTCGAATCATTGCCGCTAACGTGATATTCCTGAAAACAATAAGGGTTATCACGGCCAAGACTGCCGACAGACTCGATTGTCATGAGGCCGTTTGTGGTTTCAAATTGACCTTTTTGAGTTTGTTTTATTTGTTCGGAAACCGTAGGAAACTGCGCATAAATAGTTGCTGATTTTGATGCGTCGAACATGAAGGCGAATTCAAGCTCAGGCTTGGCACGGTTGTACAAAAACTCACCTGCGCTATTAATCAGCATATAGTTAGTACCACTATTGAGATTAAACAGCTCAAGCCCGTCCAACAGGTGATGCGCTAGATAGTTGATGATCACGACACCTTGTTTAGTACCCGACTCATCAAATACTGACGTTGCAATACGAATCATTGGCTTGAATGGTATTTCAATTTGATCATGTTCGATATTGAGGTCGAGAGGGGATACATAGATTTTCCGGCAGCCGAGCCGCAGTACTTCATCGAAATAGTAACGGTGTAGTTTATTTTGCAGTGCCTCTTTAGGCACGATAGTCGGTAGCCCATCATTGAAATTGATGCGAACGACTTCATTGCCTTTTATATCGAGATAGCGGATTTGATCATAGATCTCTTTACGATGGCTAATCACTTTAAGGGCATTGGCAAACTGGTGAAGTTGCCACTGTTTTTGTTCACTATCTGGTAGAGCCGCGGTCTGATAGATCTTCCGCTGCGTCAAAATATCTGCCAGTAATGCGGTTTCTTTTACCACTGAGCTCATTACCCACTCGATGTAATCTTTTTTACCTTCCAGTAGCGCTTTTTGTTGCACTTGAATATTACTGGCACGTGTCTCCATCTCCGAATTTAGGTCGTAGTAAAAAAATGGCGATAAACATGCAATTCAATAAGAGAAAGATTGCGATGAATCGAGAAATGGAAAAACGGAATTCAGAGATAGGTAAACGGTTCATTCAGTGGTTATAGTTTGTCGTTGGCGGGTGGGGAAAAAGCAGAAGATTATAGGTAGCAGGCAGAGATTTGGGTAGTGAAATATGCAAAAAACTGAGTATTCTCAATAGCAAAGAGTTATTGGTTTTTGGAATCTTACGAAGTAATCGTTTCCTATAAAAAAACCAGCGCATTTCAGCGCTGGTTTTATTAGTAGAGGCTCAGTTAAGGGTTAGCCCAGCATACTAAAGCCGCAGATGGTAAAGAGTACCGTTGCCATTAACCCGGTTACGATCGCGTAGGGGAACTGAGTTCGGATGTGATCGATATGGTCGTTTTTCGTCGCCATAGAAGAGACAATACCGGTATCACTGATTGGAGATGTCATGTCACCGAAAATTGCACCAGAGATGGCTGCTCCAATCATCAATTGTGGTTCAATACCGACTGCGGCGCCAATCTGAATACCGATTGGGATCATGATGGAGAAGGTGCCCCATGATGTTCCGGTAGAGATACCCATTACAACAGCAATTAAAAATACGAAGGCAGCTGAGAAACCGGAAGGGATCACGCCGTCGATCGCTTGGGTAATGTAGGCACCGGTATTGAGATCACCCGAGATGTTACCCATTAAGAAAGCCAGTGTCATGATCGCACCAAGTGGGATCATCGAGGCGTAGCCATCAAATAGGTGAGTAAAAAAGCTGTCGATGGTCAAAAGTTTCTTACCAACGAAGTAAATAAATGAGCACAGCGTTCCTAGCATCACGCCCCAAAAGACAGAGGTTGAGCCTGAGCCATTGGAAATGTCGCCTCCACCAGTAATGTACAAACCAATCGGAACCAACAAGATGGTGGGAATCAGCGGAACCAAAAAGTTAAGCAGTGATTCTTTATCCTGAGCCGACTCGACAATGCTCACATCGTCTTCCGATGTAATCGGGAAAGCGCCGTCACGCAGTTCTTTACCACTGGCGGCTCTTACTTCCGATTCACCCATTGAGCCCCATTTGAAACCCGATAGGATATAAAACAAAACGGACGCTAGCGATAGCCAGGCCATAAAGTTGTACACCATTGAACCGGCTAAGATGGCAAAGGGTTCGCCATCAAGAAATCCTTTCGAGACTTGAACGCCGATAACGCCCATCATTGCCGCGCCCCAACCATTGATCATAATACTCGAGCACACAGACACACACGAAGCTTGGATAACATAAGCCATCTTTTCGCGTGATACGCCGTAGCGCTTGGCCAGCTCACTGGTGGATGTGCCTGCGGCCATGATAGAAATTGATGATTCAATGAAAATGACACTGGTAATGAACATTGCCAGTAATTGAACTGCTTTTTTGTTGTTGATGATGTTGGCTTTTTCGGTCAAATAACGCACTAGCGCTTTAGTGCCGCCTGTGACTTGGATAAGACGGATCAGTCCGCCAACCATAAAGCAGAACAAAATGGTTCTTGTTGAACTGGCTGAGGCAAAAATGCCGACAATACCATCTAATGTCGATTCCACGCCGAGTAGCGGATTAAAGCCATTTAGCACGGTGAAGCCGACAAAAATACCCGCCAGTAAAGATAGAATCACTTGTCTGGTCACAATCGCCAGACCAATCGTAACCAAGGGGGTAATAATGGTCCAAATACCGTAATCAACCATTGCTTAACCCTCTAATGCTTGTTGTAGATCGTCGATAAGATCATCAGCATCTTCGATACCAATCGAAAGACGTAAGGTTTCAAAGTAAATCCCCATCGCTTCTCGCTCTTGTTTTGGTACCGAACCATGTGACATTGAAGCGGTGTGATTGATCATGCTCTCTACGCCACCTAATGATTCTGCTAACACGAAATAACGCAGCTTAGCGATGAACTGTCTTACTTGTTCTTCACCACCGGCAAGTCGAATAGTGACAACCGCCCCTCCGGTTTTCATCTGACGTTGGCACAATGCATGTTGTGGATGAGATGCGAGGCCTGGGTAATGAACTTCCGTGATTTTTGGGTGATTTTCTAAGAATTTTGCGACTTTTAGCGCGTTAGCGCAGTGACGTTCCATGCGAACATCCAGGGTTTTTAAGCCGCGTAGTGCAAGATAAGAATCAAATGGTGAAGCGATAGCGCCGACCGTGGTCTTATATGCATTGATTTGAGTTGCCAATTCCGGGTTATTGGTAATCAAAGCGCCGCCAATAACATCGGAGTGACCACCAATGTATTTGCTCGTAGAGAGCATCACCATATCAGCACCAAGATCAAATGGGCGTTGGTTCCACGCAGTCGAGAAAGTGTTATCGACACAAGTGGTAATACTATGTTGTTTGGCTAGATCACAGATCGCTTCAACGTCGACCAGTTCTAGTAATGGGTTTGTTGGCGTTTCAATCCAAATCAATGCCGTGTTATCGCGCATTTCAGCAGTCACGGCATCGAGATCGTTTAAGTTCACATAGCTAAATTCTAAGCCAGAGGTACGAGTACGTAAGCTTTCAAATAAGCGATACGTTCCACCATAAACGCTCGACATTAC
Source organism: Vibrio scophthalmi LMG 19158 (assembly GCF_000222585.1). GTDB lineage: Bacteria > Pseudomonadota > Gammaproteobacteria > Enterobacterales > Vibrionaceae > Vibrio > Vibrio scophthalmi. Next base: position 46,609 of record NZ_AFWE01000070.1, read on the forward strand.
AATTACATGCGCATCTTTAGATAGCACCTCTAAAGCAAGTGATGTTGCCGCCATGCCAGACGAAGTGGCCGTAGCATAAATGCCACCTTCAAGCTCGGCTAATGCCGTTTCGTAAGCATTGCGTGTTGGGTTGCCGCAGCGTGAATAGAAAAACTCACCACTCTCACCGAGATTCGGTTGAATGAATGAGCTTGCGGTCACGATTGGTGGAAAGATGGCATTGTTGCCTTTATCTGTCTGATTTCCGCCGTGTATGGCAATGGTGGCAATTTTATTGCTTTTCATAAGACGTCCTTGCTTACTCTGGTGTGAGTAAACATAAAAATAGAGTAGGTGCTTTGGTCGCTATTTTAATCTGTAACAGTGGCAAGGAGTAAGCGTTTTATTCTTCCCGTTAGGGTAAGAATGGCTTTTATGACCGAATTTTGACAGAGGTGTGAGTGATAAAGCAGTACCTTCACTTGTGCTGGGTACTGCTTTATGTGGGAACGGAGATGGCTTAGTGGGTGAAGCGAATGCGCAGACTTTGCTGACTATCGAGTTTGACATTATCGAAGCTGTCGAGCTGGTGGTGTTTGATGAGTGCGCGTAGATTGTCTACGTAGGCTTCACCACGAGTAGAGTAGTGTGATAAGGCTTGAACAAGTGCATGGCCTGTTAGCTTATTTTGCCCACGTAACTGATGGCGTAGTTGCCAAAGTTCTTGGTAGGCACCGGTGGTATTGAGGTTGTGCATATAGCTGGCCGTGCCTTGATAAAGATTATCAAACGCCGCAACTTTGACATGTCCGCCAGGAGTTGTGAGGTATTTACCGCCATGAGCAGGAAGATGTTCACCATACAAGCTATTACCTTTGATGGCGAAATGACTGGTTCCCCAACCACTTTCATCGATGCCTTGCGCTAGCACCATACCGACGGGAATAATATCCACATGCAGCAGAAGATCTTGGATGTTATTCGATTTGACGTTGTATGAAGCATAGAGCTGATTGAGCCATTGCGTTTCACTGCTTGACCACTCGCTTGCAGGTTTATCGGCAAGCGCTTCAATTTGATGGCGAACGGCTAAAATTTGATCGTTAACCGCTTGGATGGTTGGTAGTAGTAAGCGAATAAACCCGGATGTTTTTTGCTCTACCGGCAGGTTGTTGAGATCATCTGGGAGGTTTTCAATAAAGTATGCCGGTAAGCTTGAGCTCTTTGCGACGTTATCCAGTTGGTAATGGTGCTGTTTAAATAGCGTGATCAGTTCTGGTGCTGAGTGCAGCGTTTGCACTTCAATATTTGGGTAAGGTTGGCTGAGCTGATCAGGAGAAAGAGGCAGCTTATCGTGAGCGAGAGTGAACGTTGAAACCAACAGAGAACAACAAGCAAAAGTTGCAAAAACAGGCTTTAATAAGGACATCGTTACCATTCCTTTGTTTATCATTAGGCTTATAAACCTAAATTAGTATAGGCGAACATTATCCTCCCAGAATTCCATATTATGCAAATAGTTACTAGATAGTTGATGAGCTCGTCAGCTTTATGCCTTTCTGTCTACCTTCTGACCACTTGATGTATATTGAATAAATCACTGTTAATGGTCGCGACGGTATATTCAAATGGTGTGCCATCATCAAAAGAGACCAGTTCACGCAGTTCAATCATTGCTTGCCCTTCGTCGACTTTGAGTAATTGAGCGAGCCCAGCATCGCTAAGGTTGAAGGCAGAAATATCTTGCTCTCTTAACTGGACTTTCTTGCCTGTTAATTGCTCCATATAACTGTATTTTGATTCTTCGACTTTATTGAATTCAAATGAATCACAAACGTTGATTGGAATATGAATTTTTTCGAATGAGACAGGCATGTTGCCAAAACTCATTAGTCTCTCAAGGTAATAAATTTTTTCATTCGGTTTTATTCTAAGAGCGTGAGCGATTTGCACCGAAGGAACTTCAATAATCGCACTGGAAAGTACTTGGCGAACAGCGCTTTGCCCGGCTTGCTGAGCTTGGTGGTCGAATGGAGAGAGAACATGGAAATTGCCGCTGCTTTGTTTGTTTGGTGCACCGACGTAAAGGCCTGAACCGTTAACGCGATAGATACTGCCTTTTTCAACCAAATAACGTGTTGCTTCTCGGACGGTCGCTCGAGTAATACCTAAGGCTTTAGCTATTCCTGATTCGGTATCGAGCTTTTCACCTGCCGGTATTTTATTGTCAGCAATTTTGCTTTCAATAAACTCGACAACAATTTGCTTTTTGCCTGTTAACGCTAACGTCATAAGTATTCTATTTATTTATATACGACTAGAAAATAAGGAAAAATTTGAGCTAAGATCAAACTGACGACTGGGTCTAGATAAAACCAGTCGTCAGTATAAGTGACACTAAGCATTTAAAAAAGCCATTTAGATTTCATCAATGAAACCTAAATGAAACAAAGATTAACGCTTATTTAGAACTTCTAGGCAGAATTCAGTAATTTTCGCTGCGCTGATACCATAAGTTTCTTTTAAGAAATCCAATGAGCCAACTTGACCATATTGTTCTTGTACGCCGAGTTTATGGAACTGTTTTACCGCAACACCAGATGAAAGAAGTTCACAAGCGACAGCATCCCCCAAGCCACCAATGACATTGTGGTTTTCAATGGTAATCACACAGCCTGTTTTAGCCGCGAACTTAGCGACTAACTCACTATCAAGTGGCTTGATCGTGTGCATGTCGATTACGGCAACACTATGACCCGTTTGTGCTTCAATCATATTTGCGGCTTGCATTGCATCGTGTACACAAATACCTGAAGCGATAAGGGTAATGGTCTCACCATCTTTTAGTACATTACCTTTACCAATTTCAATATCAGCTTCCGATTGATGTAAGTGTGGAAGATCTTTACGAGTAGAACGAATGTAGTTAACGCCTTTGTTGTTGTATGCGTAACGCATAGCAGCGCGTAATACATGCTCATCAGACACATCAATCACAGTAGCGTTTGGCACGAGACGCATTAGACCAGTATCTTCAAATGGCATATGAGTGCCACCGTTAGTGACTGCAGTAACGCCTGCATCACTACCAAAAATATTGATATGTTGCTTCGCGTAACCACCGGCAAGGAAGATTTGATCATAACAACGGCGTGTTGCGAAACAGCCAAATGAATGAACGAAAGGCACTTTACCTACCGCTGCTAGTCCAGCGGCAACACCGATCATATTCGCTTCTGCGATACCACATTGCAGGAAATTATTCGGGAAAGCATCGGCAAATTTACGTGTGCTCATACTGCCCATTAAATCGGCTTCTAATACCATTACGTCATCGTGTTGCTCTGCTAATTCAATTAACATTTCCGCATGAATGACTCGAAGTTCTTTGTTCATTTTAGCTCCTCAATTTTTTTGTCTAACAGAGCGATGTCAGTTTCAATAGCGGCACGAAGTTCATCATCTAGACGTAGGTGGTGGTTAGCTGAAATATTGACAACCGTTGGAATGCCTTGGCCTTTAACTGTATCTAGGATGATGGCGGTCGGGCGATCAGTGGTCGCGAGTGCTTGCTCAATAACATCACAAATAGCGCCAACATTTGCGCCATCAACAGCCAGAGATTGGAAGCCAAAAGCTTCAAACTTTTTCTGTAGGTCGAAAGATTCTTGAATATCAGCAATATCACCATCTAGTTGGCGCTTGTTGTTATCAACAAAAACAACGAGATTGCTCAGCTTATGGTGAGCGGCAAATTGAATCGCTTCCCAGCATTGGCCTTCTTGTAGCTCACCGTCACCGACGATAGTGAAAACGTTCGATTTTGAACCCGCAGCCATACCTGTCGCGCATGAGATACCTTGGCCCAGAGAGCCTGTGGTCATGTCGACGCCAGGCGTTTTATTCATATCAGCGTGGCTTGGTAGGTTAGTACCATTAGCGTTGATAGTTTGCAGCCAAGAAAGGTCGAAAAATCCACGTAGCGCGAGTGTGGCATACAGTGCTGGGCCAGCATGGCCTTTAGAAAGAACAAATAGATCGCGGTCTTTCATTTGCGGATTTTGTGGGTCGTGTTTTAGGTAGCGACCGTACAAACAAGCTAAGGTTTCAGTGACAGATAAGCAGCCACCAAAGTGGCCGTAGCCCATATTTAACAATGCTTTAGAGAGTTCTTTTTTAATCGATAAGTTAAACGATTCGATTTGACGCAGGTCGAGTGGAGACTGCATTTCATTAGTAGGCATAATAACCTCGGAAAATAGGAGAGAGCGGGCTGGGGGAACAGCCCGCTAGGAATTTAGATGTTTTCTGCAGTATCAGCAGATTTCTTGCCTAAGAAGTTAGTGCTTAGTACAGCACCAGCAACAAGTGCGATACCGATGATTACTGCTTCTTTACCAATCATTGCTAGGTAGCCAAGGAAGATACCTGTAACTGCGAAGTCAGAATCAGAGAATGTTGTGTTGGCAAAGCCTAGGTCGCCAAGTACAGGCAGTAGCCATAGTGTTAGGAACGTAATAACCACACCGTTGACGAAAGCACCGATTGCAGCGCCGCGACGACCACCAGTTGCGTTACCAAACACGCCTGCTGTTGCACCAGTAAAGAAGTGAGGAACCACACCTGGAAGGATAAGCGTTAGCTCCATCACACCCAAGATACCCATGCTGACCAAGCCGCCTAAGAAACTACATAGGAAACCGATAAGTACCGCATTTTGTGCGTAAGGGAATACGATAGGGCAATCTAGTGCTGGTTTTGCATTTGGTACCAATTTTTGTGAAATACCGGTAAAGGCTGGTACGATTTCAGCAAGTACTAGACGTACACCTTGTAGGATAACGAATACACCCGCAGCAAAGCCGATTGCAGTCAGAATGGCGTAAACAATTGGGTTTTGGCCATTACTTAGGTTTTCGGTAACAAACTCAGAGCCAGCGGCTAGAACAAGAATTAAGTAGATCACACCCATGGTTAGCGAAATAGAAATTGAAGAGTCACGAAGGAACACAAGGTTCTTCGGTAGATTCATTTCTTCAGTGCTCTTTGAGCCTTTACCGACTACTTGACCAACGAGAGCTGAAGCGACATAGCCAACCGTTGAGAAGTGACCAAATGCAACATCATCGCTACCGATGATCTTACGCATGAATGGCTGCGCCATCGCTGGGAACAACACCATGATTAGACCTAAGCTCACTGAACCTAAGAACACCAACATCGCGCCGCTAAAGCCAGCAACACTTAGGATAATGGCAATCATACATGCCATGTACAGAGTGTGGTGACCAGTTAAGAAGATGAACTTAAATTTTGAGTAACGAGCAAAGAAGATATTTGCCACCATACCGAATGCCATGATCATTGAGGTTGCTGCCCCAAAATCCGCCATTGCAGTTGCGTAGATTGCTTCGTTGTTTGGGATAACACCACGAAGGCTGAAGCCTTCTTCCATCAGTACACCCATTGGAGTAACTGCGGCAACCAGAATACCAGCGCCACCGCCGATAACAATGAAGCCAAGAATGGTTTTAATCGTGCCCTTAATAACATCAGAACTCGATTTTTTCTGGATAGCCAAACCTAATAAGGCGACTAAACCAATCAGTATTGCAGGGGTGCTAAGAATATCAGTAATAAAATGGAGCATAATAAGTTCCTTTAGTTACGATTTAAGTAAGCTTCGATTTTTTCTTTCATTGCTGCTTTGTCGGTAATGTTTGGAATTGAAATAACATCACCAGCATGAATACTGTCCGCAAGATCTTTTGTACAAATAAAAACATCAGCCATGTCTGGGGTTACAGAGCCTAAATCGGTATGTTCAACTTCTGCATCGATACCTAATTCACGCATCACTTCTTTAACCTTCATTTCGATCATGAAAGAAGAACCTAGACCTGTGCTACATACAGCCATAATACGCATAGTTTTATCCTCAGAATTTTTTGATTGTTTCAATAATTTGTTGTTTTTCTAGAGCCTTTGACACTTCTAATACGTCTTCTTCACTACAGAAGAATTCTGAAATAGAGGTGATCAGCTCGATGTGTTGGTTGCTATCTTTAGCCGCTAGCAACAAAAGAATTTTTACTGGATCGTTATCTTCGCTATGAAATTCAACGCCATTACGAACCACAAGTAGGGATAGAGCGTTATTGTTGACGCCTTGCTCTGGACGAGCGTGTGGCATAGCAATCATCGGGGCAAGAACGTAGTAAGGGCCAAGTTCTAGAGTTGAATTGATGATGGCATCAACATATTCAGGTTGAATATCACCAGACTCAATTAATGGTTGGCATACCAGATGAATGGCATCCTGCCAGTTTGAAATGTCATCAACAATAGAGATGCGCTGTTCAGTAAGGAGAGTTGAAAGCATATGTTTACCTTTATTACGTTAACCTTGATATACACCATCAAAGCTGTCTATACAGGTAATGCTATAAGAGTTAAAAAATAAATAAGGTGATAATTCTCTCAATAATCCAAGGGTTAAAATTTAATTTCCATTGCTGTCTTTGGAATCACAGTTTTGTGTTTATCTCTAATATGTGGGGGTAAACTTGTGAGGTATGTGGGTTTTATTCGTCAGTACTTGGTGCTATGTGAAATATCAAGGAAGTATTAATTTGAATTAAAAATTAAATTCAATGTTCTAGTTAGGTGGTGGATAAGTGTTGTTAGTGTTGATTTTTTATTAATAAAAATAACAACAGAAGGAGATATAAAGAGAAATAAAAGCGGCGAACAGGAATAAATTAAATGGAAGCGATCGGTTTAAGAAGAGGTTGTGGTTATCTGCTCTGTATTTTTTCCATAGGGTGGGTGATTGTACGCGGGTCCATGTGCGACTCAATCATGTTATTAAGCCGTTAATCCATACAGAAATAGACACGACAAAATGAAAAGCCACCATTCATGAATCAATTGATGAATGGTGGTTCGAAAATCGAATGAATTAGTAGTTCGAATCAATCAATACTGCTTCACCATATTTGCCTGCTTGAGGCATTGGATTGTTGGTTGACTGAGCATTGCGTAGGAAACGAATACCTTTTGCACCAACGTGCTGAGCACTCGTAATATCGGCATCAGCATCACCGTAGAACATCGTGATATTTGCCGTTTTCAGTTGTTTTTCTTTCTCTAAACCGCCAGCAAATACAACCGGTTTGATTTGGTCACGGTATTCAGCAGGGAATAGATTGCGAATCAATGTGGTTACGGTTTCTTGACCTTCAGGGGCCGTGCGACCAGTAACAAAATAAACCGTGTCACCATGCTTCAGGTGCATATTTACGAGCTTAAGCGCCGATTGTTTAGGAATAGAGAACTGATCTAAACCAGTACTTGCTTCATTCCAAAATTCTTGATTGTTAAGATAATCGAAGGAGTTTGGAGAGTATTTTTGTTTACCATAGTAGAACGCAGGTGATGAGAATAGCATGGTGTCATCAATATCTAAGCCCACGGTGATTGGGTGTTTAGGTAGCTCTTTCTGAATATCAGAAACGGTTACCCAATCGATATCTTGGTAAGCTCCAGTGGCTGGAGATTGAGCAATATAAGACTGCATATCAATCGTTTCTAGTGGCGCGGCTGAAACGAAAGATGAACTTAATAGAAGGGCACTGATCGCAAGCGTTAAAGGTTTGGTAAATCGCATGATTGTTCCTTTGGATGAGCGTATTTAAATTTGGATGTCTAGGCCGGTATCGCCTGACGCCCGCAGCTTACTCTTCAGGATATTGGTGTTATGCAGTTCAGATCACAATTTTTATGTAGTGTATCCGCAATGTAATATTGTTGTTTTTTTTCTTGACGTGTCAATGGATGACAAAAGGCATTGAAGAGCCTAAAGATACAGGACCATCTAACCAGAAGGCCCTGTATTAATTGGTTAATTTAGAATGCTATTTAAGTGTCGAATGAGTTTACTTAGCGACGTTACCAGCCACGTTTAGTGCATCCCACGTACGTGAGAAAGGTGGCGCGTAGCAGAAGTCCATGTAGCCGAGTTGTTCAGTGGTCATCTTGGCCACAATCGCGACTGCGAGTGCATTCACGCGGCCCACGGCGCCTTTTTTACCGATGATTTCACCACCCAATAGAACGTGAGTGTCTGGGTGGTACACTAACTTAACCTTAATATCTTCTTGGTTCGGGTAGTAATCCGTTTGGTTTTTATCTGCAATCGTCGAGGCTTTGACGGCCATATTATGCTCTTTGGCCAACAGTTCAGAGACACCGGTACATGCGAGTTCGTAATCCAATACTTTTAAGCATGATGAGCCTAAGAAACCGGTCATATGGGTGTCTTTGCCTGCAAGGTTATCTGCCATCATACGAGCTTGCTTGTTGGCTGTTGTTGCCAGCGGCAAATACATTGAGTGACCAAGCGCCATATGATGAACAACCGCACAGTCACCGACTGCGTAGATATGAGCATCTTCCGTCGCACCAAACTCATCGACAAGCAGTGCACCGTTGCTCGCTTTAGCCAATTCGAATGCTTCTGTGTTTGGTTTAAAACCAAGTGATAGGAGTACGATATCCGCTTCAACATCACCATTGTCTGTTGATACGATATAACCGCCTTGTGGTGCATCAGCAATAGCGGAAACACTACAACCGGTTTTCAGATCGGCACCTGATTCACGAATAGCATCTTCCACAACCGTGATCATTTCTGGGCTGAATTGGCGGCTCATGATGTGTTGTTCACGCTCAATGATGGTGACGTGTTTGTCCAGACCATGGGCTGCGTCAAAGACTTCAAGGCCTATAAAGCCTGCGCCGATCACGCAAACGCGCTGTTTGCTGCTGTCTTTAAAAGCTTCTTTAACCGCCAAGCCATCTTCTCGACTGGTCAGAGTGTAGACATGCTCTGGGTTGTATTCACCAAAAGCAGGTAGGATAGGACGAGCGCCAGTTGCGATAATCAGCAGATCGTAATCCAACACGCTTTCTGCTTCGTTATGGCGAAGCGTGATTTGTTTTTCAGTGCGATTCAGCGCCACCATTTCGGTGTTAACGCGAACATCTAAACCTGATTGAATAGCTTGCTCAGGTGTACGAGAAATCATACGTTCCGTGTCATCAAACATGCCACCTGCAAAGTAAGGTAGGCCACAAGCGCCGAACGAAATGTAGTCGCGTTTTTCAATCACGATGACATCGCTTGATGGTTGATTTCTTTTGTATTTTGCAGCGAAGCTCATACCTGCGGCATTACCGCCAATGACAACAACTTTCATTTTAACTACCTAAATAACTGAAATTCTGAAAAACGAAAGAGCACCCAAAGTGGATGCTCTTTCTTAAACCAAGAGATTAAGCTGCCGCTTCGCTCTCTTTAGCGCTAACAGCGCCATTGTCTGAATTGTATTGCTCAAGATTGAGTGAGCCATTCTTCTTCGCGGTTAACACGCCTGATAGCATTGAACCTGAGATGTTTAGCGCAGTACGTGCCATATCGATCAGAGCTTCAATTGAAACCAGAATCGCTACTACCGTGATGTCTAGACCCATAATAGTCAATACAGCCACTGCGGCAAACGTTGCACCGCCACCGACACCAGCGATACCGAATGAAGCAATCGCGATAACGGCAATCAGTTGCAGGATGAAGCCCATATCAACTGGCATACCCATTACTTGTGCAGCCATGATAGCAAGCATTGCAGGGTAAATACCCGCACAACCGTTTTGACCGATACTGGTACCGAAGGTGGCAGACATATTTGCTGTTTCTTCATCTACACCTAAACGTTGTGTTTGTGCTTCAACGTTAAGAGGGATAGCAGCCATGCTTGAACGAGAACCAAAACCGAACACCAATACAGGCCAAGTTTTCTTCATGAATTTAGCTGGTGATAGGCCGAACATTGACACCATTACGAAATGGATAACGAACATCACACCGATGGCTACATAGCTTGCAACTAGGAAGCGGCCCATTTCTGCTAAAGCGAACAAGTCATTGGTCATCATGAACGTGGTCATCAAAGCGAATACACCGTAAGGCGTTAGCTTTAGGATCTCACGAACCATTGAAAGAACCACTTCTTTAGCCGCGTTGATGAAATCAACAAAGTTTTGTACTTTTTCAGGCTTACGAGTTTTAACTTGTAGAATACAGTAGCCAAGGAACATACCGAACAGAACGGTTGATAGCGTTGATGTGCGCTGAGAACCGGTTAGCATGTCGAAGATGTTGGTTGGAATGATAGACAGAGCCATGCCTGATAGGCCGCTGTTCGCCATTGCGTTTTGCGTTGCGATCAGAGAGTCACCACGCGCTTCGATTGCGCTGTTAGTACCCATGGTGCTAACCAATGCGTTTGCATCGATACCAAATAGGTAAATGGCAGCAATACCAACGGCTGCTGAAATCGCACAAGTGAAAAGTAGAATACCAATGATTTTTGGTGCGATTCTAGACAGCGCGCCGCCACCTTCAACGTTCATGATTGAAGAGATCATTGCCACGAAAACAAGTGGAATAACGATCATTTGTAGCAGCTTGATGTAGCCTTTACCGAACACTGAAATTAGTTCAGCAAAGCCACTAGTCGCGACGTTACCCACGCCGAAAACAAGTTGAATTGCGCCACCAAATAAAAGGCCGGCTGCAAGGGCGCTCAGTACGCGGAAGTTAAAACTTTTCTTCTGTTTTTTGAAGTTTGACAGTAAGGCGTAGAAGCCAAAAAACAGAACACTTAATCCAATAAACGAAACACTCATGAGAATCTCCTATTGATACCCATATTTTGCTGATAATGGTTATTTCTTGAAGGCAACCGCTTCAACTTCAACCAAAGCATCTTTTGGCAACCTTGCCGCTTCAACACAAGAGCGTGCAGGTGCATTCTCAGTGCCGAAAACCTCAGTGTATACTTCGTTAAACGCGGCAAAGTTTTCCATGTCAGACAGGAAGCAAGTTGTTTTTAATACGCTGTCTAGACCAGCACCACTTGCTTCAAGTACCGCTTTCAAGTTCTCTAGAGACTGACGTGCTTGCTCCTTAATACCACCTTCAACAAATTGCATGGTTTCAGGCACAAGAGGAAGTTGACCTGAAGTAAACACCAAGTCGCTGTATGCGGTACCTTGAGAGTACGGGCCGATAGCCGCAGGGGCTTTTTCAGTCGCAATGATTTGTTTCACTATGTAACTCCTAAATGATTAACTTTTTTATGATTTGAATTCGCGAATAAATTTGTAAACAGCTTGGCGGCTAATGCCAAGTCGTTCGGATACTTGTGTGGTCGTCTCTTTAAGCTCAAAAATGCCATTGTCAAACAAGCAGCGAATGATCGCTTTGTTACGTCCCTTCAGCGTAATGGACTCATCGAGTTCGACTTCCGCAATGGCAGTATCGAGTGCTTGGTTGATGACATCATTAGCATTGTTGCTGAAGTTCTCGTTCACTAAAGAGGCACCTGATTGTGGCAGTAAAGTTTTGACAATTTCAGGAAACGGATAAGACAAGTTCATGTTGATGCACAACATACCGATGGCTTTTTTATTTGGCCCCGCCAAGATGCAAGTTGTCGATTTCAGAAGAGATCCGTCGGTGGCATTAGTGAAATAACTTTTAGGTGATACTTCACCGGTTTGATCGAATGTGCGCCAAACCTTTAAACCTAAATCGGTAACAGGTGAGCCAATTTTGCGTCCGGTGTGGTGACCATTGACGATTTTAACCACGGAATGATCCACGCTTTCAAAGGAGTGGATAACCACTTCACAATGGGCGCCAATTAAATCTGCGATGGTGTCAGCTACGCGAAAGTAGTTGTTGAGGTACTCGCGATCTTCATCAGTAAATCGAACTTGTTTTACATTCATGGTCTGGGTTTACAAAATTAAACTTTATGCAGCTAAGCTAACTCTTTAGTGGTAATTCGGCAATAGCAGTAAACTTTTGTAAACTGAAAATTAAGTGTCCTAGGTCACTTAAAATGGGCGCAAATGGGTGGCTGGTGTGATTATTTTTCGAACGATATCACTATTTTTCATTGGTGCCGGTTGAATTTTTTAAACTAAATCATAGTTTAAAAAAGTAGCACTAAAGTGAGAGGTTTCTACTAATTTTATGATCTTCAGCAAGTTTGAAAGTTTGGCTTATCGCGCCTATGAATCGTTGCTTACCATAAAGGAAGACATTCCTCTTATAGACCATCACTTAAAATTGCCTTGGACTGGCTGTGCTTTTTACAACAGAGCTATGAGCTCTGGTTGGTAAAGTCTCCGAGTCTTGTGATTGGTTCAAATAGCAAAAAGCCCGCTAATTGCTTAGCGGGCTTTTCTAAATGTGGCGGAGAGATAGGGATTTGAACCCTAGGTGGGCTATAAACCCACGCCGGTTTTCAAGACCGGTGCTTTAAACCACTCAGCCATCTCTCCGTTGAGACGCATAATATATAGGTCGGAGATCCTTGTAAACCCCTAAATGGATTGTTTGCCTTGTTTTTGAGCGATTTAACGGTTTTATTTTTCATTTGCTTGTTTTCTGTTCTATATGTTTGATTTTGAAATAAAAACAAACTTATTTACTGAACAGATAGTGCTATGGATGAAGCTGGTTAGTTCTCTGATTTCTGGATTTATTAGGCTCAGGAGCAATCGTTATGGGGAGTCGTCCGGCTGACAAGTTATTGAGATTCGACTAGTGGTGTTTTTAGGACGAGCAGAAAACAAAAAAAGAGAGCCGAAGCTCTCTTTTTAAAGGTGTATGGTCGGACTGAGAGGATTTGAACCTCCGACCCCCGACACCCCATGACGGTGCGCTACCAAGCTGCGCTACAGTCCGATAGCTTCAATTTAACGAGTCGGTCTGCTGGCGTCAATATAACGAACTGATTTATTTGCTTTTTGTGTAAAAGCGCTGCAATTCGGTCAAGCCTTGCATCAGTACAGGCAGTGCGGGATTTTCATCACGTAAGCGCTGGTAGTTCGCATCATAGAGCTTATAGTTACCAAACTTATCGATCACAGTGGTATTGCTGTTGGTGATCAGCGCGAGTTCGTGATGATCGCCTGCTAGAATCCACTTACGTGAACGTTCATCAAACAGATTGCGACCACTGCTGTAATCTGACGGATTAGATGAAACGCCCAGTAAATCTTGCAGTAATGTGACAGATAAATCTAGGTGACTGGTTCGGTGGTTATACTGGCCAGCAACTTTACCTGGCCAATGAATCACCATCGGCACTTCAAGTTGGTATTGGCTGTAGTTAGAGCCTGCACCCCAGCTATTTGAGCCCGTCTCATTAAACTCAGTACCATGGTTTGACGTCACGATAATTACGGTTGAATCAGATAGCTTTAGCTCTTCAATTTTTGCATACAGCGTCGCTAATTCTTGATCTGCGATGCTAACAGATTGCGTATAGCTGGCACTGAGTGATTCACTCGCGTTACCAGCAGAGTGCGAATAATCATTAAAGTTATCGAGCGTGGTGAGCTCAATAAAGCTAAACCAAGGCTGGCCATCTTGCACTTGCACCCAATCGGCCCAAGCATTGATTGCTAACATGTCAGAAGATTTTGCCTTAGCCGTTTCAATCGATTGCAGTTCAAGACCATTAAAGACGATATCTTTGTACAGTGGGTCTTCAAAGTTATCACCACTAAAGAGACCAAATTGATAGTCTTGATCTTGCAGAGTTGACAATACGATTGGCAGTGACGCTTGTTCTTTAATGCTGCTTGCGTAACTCGTTGGCAAGCCGTAGAGCAAGCCAAAAACACCATTGCTATCGTTGCTTGAACTGAAATGATTATTGAAGCTCAAGTTATCTAAGGAATATTGGAAAGTATTAGGCATGGCCGAAGCATTTAACGCATCAGCACGCAAATTGTTGACGCTTACAACCAGTACATTAAGTGGGTTGGCGCGGCGACTAAATTCGATTTGTTCTAGTGGGTAGCGAACCAATTCTGACTCACCCAAGCTCTCAGCGCGTCGCTTGAGGTACTCTTCTCGATCAAGTAGGCCATGTTTTTCCATAAAGGATTTCGCCGTCATTGGGTATGACAACGGGAAATTCGCCTGTTGAGAGGTGATTGGGGTGTAGAAATGCGCATCCGCCCACGAGTAGATCAGGTGGCTTGAGGTAAAGCAGATGAAAAATATCGCAGCAATCGGGCGTCCGACATGCTTGTGCGATAGTTTACGTTGCTTACGCCACACCCATTCAGATAGCGCCAACTCAACTAAGAAAATCAGCGGTAATACAACGAATAGATGCTGTAAATCGGCACTTACGGTACCACTGTTTTCAGAAAATAGGACTTCCCATACTACGGGAGTAAGGTGAAGATTAATGGTTTGATAGGCTTGCGTGTCAATAAGCAGCAGCGTCAAGCCTATAGTCACCAAACAGACCGACACTAAGCGAAATAGCTTACGTGACGGAATGATGAACGTCAGTGGAAATAGAACCAGCAGATAAAGCGCGAACACCAAGAAGCCAAAATGGCCAACCCAGGAAGCCGCGAGGTAAAACTGACCGAGTAGTGTCTCAGGCCACGGAGATTGAGTGATGTATCGGGTACCGACAAGCATGGCTGCGATAATATTGAAAAACGCAAACCAATGGCCCCAACCAACCAAACGCGAAACGCGCTCTCCGTATGTATTTCCGTTATCTACCATGTACTGTTCTAAATTCCGGTTCTAATTAGTGTGCTTTGTCGTCAATTGAAGACAACAATGCTTGAGCAAATTTTTCAGCAATTGCTTTGCGTTGACCTTGGCCAACACGTTCATTGATTACGTTTGTTGCAATGTTACCAGCGATCATTAATGATAAATCTGGACCAGCACCGTGCTTAGCTAGCACAGCCGCAACTTCGGTCAAAATGTTTTCAAATTTTTCGTCGCTGTATTTAGATGTAATCGGCATAAAGACTCTAATGAAGAATAGTAAAGCGGCTTATGATAACCTACAATGCCGAGCAACTGAATCCTAGAACGACGATAAATTTCATCATGAGCCTCTATCTTTCTAACGTTATCCTACATCAACTGCAAAAAAACGAATCCGAAGAACTGGTGGTTAACTTCCGCGCAGACGCGTTGGCGAACGATACCTCTAGTGAAAACCTTGTTGCTGAACTGCATCGTGTATTCAACTCGAAAGCAGGTAAAGGTTTCGGTTCCTTTAAATCAGACAGCGAATTTCAAGTCTGGTTGCAAGAACTTCGTAAGCAAGATCGAAATTTTTATGATTTCTCACAAGTTAGCGCAAATCGTCTTAAAGATGAATTGTCTAAGTACCCATTTGCAGACGAAGGTATCTTAGTTTTTGCTGAATATCAGTCATTGGCGACGGATTATTTATTTGTCGGTATTATTCCTTCAAACCACAGTTTGAAAGTAACAGAAGGCCTAGATATTAGTGCAACAGACTATCTTGACCTTTCAAAAATGGATATCGCCGCACGCATTGATCTGTCGAGCTTTGAAACAGATCAAGATTCAAATCGTTACTTAACTTACATCAAAGGTCGTGTTGGCCGTAAAGTGGCTGATTTTTTCCTCGACTTCCTACAAGCCGATATTGGTCTTGATACTAAGCAGCAAAACCAAGTATTGATGCAAGCGGTAGAAGATTTTTGTACTGATTCTAAATTAGAAAAATCAGATGCAAACAGCTATAAAAAACAAGTGTTTGATTACTGCAGTGGCCAACTTAAATCTGGCGATGAAGTGCAAATCAAAGAGTTGTCTGGTGAATTACCACCTGCAGAAGATGGCTCAAGCTTCTTACAGTTTACTCAAGATCACGGTTATGAGCTGGAAGAGAGCTTCCCTGCCGATCGCTCAACCGTACGCAAACTCACTAAATACGTGGGTGCCGGCGGTGGTATTAACATGAGCTTCGATAGCATGCTTTTAGGTGAGCGCGTATTTTATGATCCAGAAACGGATACACTGACCATTAAAGGCACACCGCCAAATCTACGTGATCAGCTGACACGTAAATGATAAATCGTTTTATATAACGATTATTTAGCCTCGCCTCTCATGCGGGGCTTTTTATTACCTAAGGGTTTTTGCCTACCTTTGTACTTGTTACATTTCTTATCGATAACCTGCGCTTGGCGACATTTTGTCCGTCCTAACCTGCATTACGGCCACTTTGCGTATATTCTTGTATTTTAGAGAATTAACCATGTGTAGGTGGACATGCAAAAAAGACAACTGATGCTTGGCTGGGGATTAATTCTAATTTGGGCCATTGCGCTCACCGCTTTAGTGGTGAACTACCATAAAACGGAAGCAAAGATGGTCAAGGTTGCCCAACTGGGTGACAGTATTGAAGAGTTCCGCAGTCGGCTCTTTTTCGACGCCCCTTATCGCGTCAATCTTGTCGAGCAGCAGGTCAACAATCTGAATAAGATTGAACAGCTGCACCAGCAATTATCGCAAGCGTCAGCCAAAGAATGGTTCAATCCAGATGTCCAACAATTGTTGTTTACTACGGAATGGTTTGTTGAACAAAGTCATGCTTTTATCAATACAGAGCTCGCCTTGGTTGATTTGATTACTCAGGTGCAAGCAAAGCGTCTTGCCTATGCAGAGCAATCAGATCTTGAGTCGTATTACTACCGTTTAAGTGCTTATGTTTTTGAGGCTCTCTTTTCTGATGCCTCCCAAGCTTCCGTTGCCTATCGCGACCTAGATAATTTGTACACCCAATCCTTGTCATTAGCGGCAGAAGATAAGCAGCAACTGCAAGTTATCTTAGCCAATACCTCTCAGGTCATGGGCAGCTATGCGCAAGGATCGTATTTGGTCTCTCAACTGGTAAGTCACTCCGTGCATAATGAAGTGACCGCGATCGGTGACCAATATCATTTGTTACTGGAAAAACATTTCATCATCGGCGCACTGCTGAGTGGCAGTGTGATGCTGCTATTAATGGCACTGTGGTATCGCAGCTTTACTTTGTTTGCCGCACAAGTCGTATCGTCATCATCGCTTAATTCGCAGACGGAGTCGCAAACACAAACTCGTCGCACTCAAGTCTCGCCACAAAAACAACAAACAGAGTCGATGACATCATCTCAATTGGAAGAGCAAGCGCCTTCCGTCGCTATCAAGCCAGAGCAAGCCAATATTGTTAATTTTGTGGCCAGTAATGGCGAGCAAGAGCCGCAATCTATCTCACAGAGTGAACCTGCAGGGGTTGAAAGCCAAATTAATTTTCCATTGATGCTGGACTCATTAGGCGATGATCGTGAATCACTCTGTATGTTGTTGGAGGTGTTCGTTGAAGATCATCAGCGCGATGTCGCCGAAATAACCCGCTTACTCAGTGATGCACCAGAGGAAGCGATTCGCAAAGCACACAGCCTTAAAGGGGTGGGCGGCAATCTTGGTGCCGATCGTTTACGCGATATTGCTGGCAAGGTAGAAGAGGCGATTCAAAAAGACAGTACTCAGGTCGCCGAGCTATTAGTGACATTGGATGTCTATTTGAGCCAAGCGATTAAAGAAGCAAAGGGATTTCTGACGGAAGAAGCGTGAGTCTGACAGCAATATTGAAATATCGTACGTTATTCTCTCATTCGTTGATAAATAACTCAGTGATTTAAAGGTACTCTGACTTAAACTTAAGCAAACTGATGTATAAACAGGCTTATGTCACCATCAATAAGCCTTTGAACGGGTTTACTTAATTCGGTTGGCATTGTTCAAAGTTAGATAAAGTAGTTGTAGGTGACAGTATGTTTCTCCGTCGATGTTTATTAGGCGCATTTTTATCGCTCACGGTAACGCTTTCCGGGTGTTCACTATTGGAAGTCAAAATTGACAGCCAAACCGTTCCATTGACCCAGCAAGAGCTCAATATGCGTATCATGACGCGTGAATATGCTCAGCAATTCTTTGCCCAAGTTGAGCAAGCGGCAGATGTACTGCATAAACAGTATGAACCGAAAGATCAGCTCCATCAGTCTTATATCTTGTTATGGAAAATCAACGCTGAAGAAGGTTTGCAAGCAGCAGCTTACCAACTCTCGCCAATGGCAGGGTTAATTGATACATGGGTATTTACCCATCAAATGAATCAATTTTTCGCGCAAGGTGGGGGAAAAGACCTGTTTATTGGTGAAGAAGCGAAACAAGTCTCCGCCCATCTCGCCAAAGAGATCGATAAACTCGCCAAAGCACTGCTCAAACCGAGCGTGTATGTGCAGTCAAGTGAGTTTGTTACCCAGTTTGTGGCGACTTACCCCTTCGCCGATCTTAGCTTAATTCGTACGCCCGCTTATCGCGCATGGCTTGAGGCCAATAACATCAGTGAAGAAGAAGCGGTCACAACGTTGGGTACAATGCCTGAAGCGATAGGGGATGTTTCTGATCGCCTTAGCTTAGTCTCTGAGCAAACACCGAAAATCATGACGTGGAAAGCGCAATTACTGGCGTTAAATAGCACGGCCAGTATTGAACAGGTTAATCAAGCTTTAGATAGTTTAAAAGTGACCTCAGATGCACTGAACGATTTTATCCAAAACAACCCCGAGTACATGAGCGATTTAGCTGAGCAGATGGCATTGCAATTGCAGCCGCTCGTGGAAGATATTGATCAAAAAACCGAGGCTAGATTGGCGCAATTGAGTGTTGAGCGCCAAGCGTTAGAGGCGATGGTAGCAAGAGAGCGGCAAGAAGTAGCGCTAATTATTAGCCATGAGCGAGAGAAGTTTGCCCAAGATTTAGACCACGTTTCACAACAGGTGGTGAACCTTGCGATGGATAAACTTATCGAGTTAATCAAAAGCACCATCCTTTACTTTGTGCTGTTTATAGGCGTAATTTTCTTCGCCCCACTGGGTCTAGGCTATCTGCTGGGTAAACGATCTGCTGTCAAAGCAAAGTAGTAAACAAGTCGCTAACAGGTGATTGTGGGATAACAAAAAAGAGCGCCTAGGCGCTCTTTTTTCATCGGTAACGGAAAGGTTAGGCGTTTTGCTGCTGCAAGCCGCTTTCTTCTTCCTCGCTTGCTTGTGCGGTTGGTTCGCATTTATCCACGAACAAGCCTAAGTACGAGGTCACGATGGTCACGATAATACAAACGAAGCTGAGCCACATAAATGGCGCATAAGAGAGGGTTGCGACGCCCAGAATACTTGCCATGTAAATGCCATTATCACTCCATGGCACCATGCCCGAGGTTAATGTGCCGCCAAACTCGGCGTTACGTGAAAGGTTCTTACGTTTATAGCCCAGACGGTCGTAATTTTTAGCGCAAATCTTTGGCGTAAGGATAAGCGACACGTACATTGCAGAGCCAAAGACGTTACCCATAAACGCGGTAGCAATGGTCGAGGTAGCTAAAGAGCCGGCACTGTTTACACGACGTTCAAACATTTTCGCCACCGTTTCTAGTACGCCCACTTTATCTAGTAAGCCACCAAAACCTAAACCAAACACGATAACCGCAACCGACCCCAGCATTGAAGACATGCCACCACGGTTTAAGATCGAATCGATGAAGTCTACGCCCGATAAAATCGAGTACGGTTCCCATGCGGTTTGAAATGCAGTTAGGAAATTCACATCTTGGATCATCACTGCCCAAACAATACCCAGTAAAGAACCAAAGCTGATCACTGGGAATGAAGGCATGCGCATGGCGAGTAAAGCTAAGACAATAACGACCGGAACAAACGAGAATGGCGTGATGTAGAACTGTTGATCCATCGCGGCAATCACACCGTCTACTTGTGACATGTCGATGTTACCCGCGTAGTGGAAGCCGAACAGTGTAAACAGAATACCAGTGATGATGTAGCTGATAAGCGCGATAGGTAGCATGCCTTTAATGTGCTCGACCACTTCAACGTTTGACATTGAAGAAGCTAAAATCACGGAATCAGACAGCGGTGACATCTTATCGCCAAAGTAACAACCAGAAAGGATAGCACCCGCCGTAATCGGTGCAGGTACGCCAAGGCCTTGGCCAATTCCCATCATCGCAATACCCGCAGTACCAGCAGCGCCCCAAGAGGTGCCCGTAGCCAAAGCGGTTAAAGAACAGATCACCATGGTAGCGAGTAGGAAAATAGAAGGATGGATCGCTTTTAGGCCATAGTAAATGATGGTCGGCACGATACCGCCAGAAATCCAAGTTCCGACGAGTGCACCAACGGCGAGTAGGATCAGTACCGCGCCTAAACCATTAGAAATGCCATTTAGAGCCGCTTGTTCTAGCTCTTTGTATTTATGCCCAAGTCGTAAGCCCAATACGATAATAATGAACCAGCCAATATACAGCGCAAGCTGAATAGGCAAATTGAACTTGGCGGTAAACGAAAATGCCATTAGTAGGAATAAACCAAGAGAAACAATTACTTGTGTCAAACTTGGTAGGCGAAGTGTACGTTGCGTCATCGCGAGCCTCTTAGCTATTTAATACCGTTCATCACAAAACACAGCAAACCAGACAAAAATTTAGGGCAAACAGACACCGAGGCCAAGATTTTAACTTGGTCGTAATCGTGTGATTGCGTAAAGGTTGTGGGTTCGATTTGCTTACAGAATGATTCTGTTTGCGCTAAGTGATTGATACGAGTGTTAACTCCTTTTTGATAGCACGGACTTTACCCTAAATAGACGAATATATCGAGTGTGTTTCATTTGTGTATTGTATCTAGCTCAATATGGGTGTGTTTTTAGTTAAATATCTCATTTAATGTTAACTCGGTGATGCGTTAACTTTTTTGTGGTGTGATTTTTATGTGTTACAGATGTAACGTGTGTTTTTTTAAAGGCGAGCGGTTGAGCGGGCGGAAGGATGCCGTCAATTCATACTATAAATGACCGTTTTATGGTTAAATTGTAGAAATAATCGTAAAAGTTGTAGCAAAGAATGATTTTTCACTTGAGATTTTTGTTTGAAAATTGAAATATGGACAAAGAGAAGTTTTTGAGAAATACCCATTTTAAAGAATACATGGAGAGTAGATGATGAGAGTAGGTTTAGTTGGTTGGCGTGGCATGGTTGGTTCAGTGCTCATGCAACGCATGGTTGAAGAAGGTGACTTCAATTTCATTGAGCCGGTATTTTACAGTACATCGCAAATTGGCATTCCGGCACCTGTTTTTGCCAATAAAGATGCAGGAAATCTGCAAGATGCTTTCGATATCGAAAGTTTAAAGCAGCTAGATGCCATTATCACCTGTCAAGGTGGTGGTTATACCGAGCAAGTGTACCCAGCACTTCGCCAAGCGGGTTGGAAAGGCTACTGGATTGATGCCGCTTCAACGCTACGTATGGCATCTGATTCGATTATCACTCTTGATCCTGTCAACCACGCACAGATCCAACAAGGTATTCTCGGCGGCACCAACACCTTTGTTGGTGGTAACTGTACCGTGAGCTTGATGCTGATGGGCCTTGGTGGTCTGTTTGAAAAAGGGTTGGTTGAATGGACTAGCGCGATGACGTATCAAGCAGCTTCTGGCGCGGGTGCACAAAACATGCGTGAGCTCATTTCACAAATGGGTGTGGTGAACGACGCCGTCAGCTCACAGCTTGCAAATCCAGCCAGCTCAATTCTTGATATTGACCAAAAAGTGGCCGACACCATGCGCAGTGGCTCTTTCCCAACCGATAAGTTCGGTGTGCCTCTGGCTGGCTCTTTGATCCCGTGGATCGATGTGAAGCGTGATAATGGTCAGAGCAAAGAAGAGTGGAAAGCGGGGGTTGAAGCGAACAAGATTTTAGGCTTCCAAAATGCCCCAGTGCCAATTGACGGTACATGTGTGCGCATCGGTGCAATGCGTTGTCACTCTCAAGCGCTCACCATTAAGCTGAAGCAAAATGTACCAATGGATGAGATTGAAGAAATCATCGCAACGCATAACGATTGGGTTAAAGTGATCCCGAACGAGCGAGACATTACAGCACAAGAGCTGACCCCGGCAAAAGTGACGGGCACACTGTCTGTTCCTGTAGGCCGTTTACGTAAAATGGCGATGGGTGATGACTTCCTAAATGCCTTTACTGTTGGTGACCAACTACTGTGGGGTGCTGCAGAACCACTACGTCGTACACTGCGTATCATTCTGGCAGAAAAACAATAATTCGTTATCACTTCCCGCAACATATCGTTGTTAGGGGGCGAGTGAGTGACGCGTAACATCAAAGGCTACCATGGGGTAGCCTTTATTATTGGTGCTAGATAAAGAATAGATCGCTGAGCAAAGAGGTAATGGTTGTGGTAGTGCGTGATTTATCATCACATTAGGCGGCAACAACTCAATATTTAACCCGTTGCACTTGTTTTCACATTACAGTAGTGCGGTTGGAAAGCAGAGTTTGCTATGATACGCACAGATCCCAGACAATGTGCTCGATATGCCAGTTTAGGATGACTGTGTATAGATAAGGCCAACGGATAACTTCAAACAATGATAATCAATAAACAAAGCTTAGAAGAACAAGCCACCGACTACCTTCGCGAGAAGATCGTGAACGGTGAAATGGAACAAGGCGAGAAAATTGTTGAAAGCACCCTGGCCAAGGATTTGGAGCTGTCACGCAGTACAGTTCGAATGGCGCTCAACACCTTGTCCCACGAAGGTCTTGTGGTGCAAAAGCCTTACGCTGGCTGGCATGTATTCATGCTTGATGAAGACGACTTATGGGAACTGTACAACCTACGAGTAGCGCTTGAAAGCCAAGCGGCGGCGATGGCGGCTGAAAAAGCTTCAGAGCAAGATAAGAAAGCCCTGAGTGAGCTGTTCCAAGAATATTGCGATTTATGTGCTTCTGCTCCTGATGATATTCAAGCAATCAGCCAAGCTGACTTTAAACTGCATCGTAAAATCATCGAGGTGAGTTGCAGTAAGCGCATGGAAAAAGCCTATGGTGAGATCGCTAACCAATTGCTGAGTTATTTAAGTATGACCCACATTGATTACGATTTGTCGCAAAGTGCGCTAAGTCATAAACCGATGATCGATGCGATCTGTAACGGTAATGCGGAACTGGCGTGGCAAGAAGCTAAAGCTAATATCACACCAGTAACCCCACTTTGTGAGTCGATCAAAAATAACCAAGCATAATTGATCGTAGTCGGTGTTATACCTATCCTCAATACCCGCCACTGAGCGGGTATTTTCATATCCAGTCTAGTGGCGAACGATTTAGATTCTGACTTGCGCTAACAAATCAATGACATGCCGCTGACTTAGCTCCTTTACCGTAACTCCGCTTGGTAAAAGGGGATCAACGATGAAGCGAACGAAACAAGGTTTTACACTGATTGAATTGGTGGTGGTGATGGTTATCTTGGCGATTTTGGCTGTGGTGGCGATGCCTAAATTCATCAATCTTAAAGACAGTGCTAATACCTCTGCTCTGCAAGGTGTATCGGCAGCGGTGCATGATGCAGTGGAACTTGCTCATAGTAAGGCAGTGGTATTGGATAAACAGAACGAAGCGTATTATGCCATTGACGGGGCGGGCTCGATCCAATTTGGCTATCCCGCGGTGAACAAGCAAGGTTTAGTTGAATTTCTTACTTTAGATGAAGGCTATCATGATCTGAGTAAAGAATGGGTGTGGGCTGCACGAAATAATGGCTCGTTGACCACCCCTGATTATTGGATCGTAACGCGTTCGAGCTATTTGCGAGGATACACAGGCAGTGATTTTAATGGTGAGATTGAAGCGACTCAGTGCTATGTCAAATACACAACTGCAATGCAGGTAGGTGATGAGTATGCCATTGAAACAGTGACGGATGGTTGTTAGTCCGTCACGACTAAGTGTGCTCTAAGATATCAAGACCACCAACTAAATCCGACCAACGAAAAGGGTGTCAAACGAC
>NZ_AFWE01000069.1 GCF_000222585.1 Vibrio scophthalmi LMG 19158
GATAGATGTATAAATATAGCCATTAAAAATCAACACGTTAACTAATAACAAAACGATTTATGGCGATGAAGTGGCGACATGTTTTCATGTCGCCACTTTTGTTTTTGGGTATGTACTACCACGTAATAAACATAAATCAGCTAACCTCGCACCTCCAATGACCTAACAAACTACTAGATTTCAGTAGAATGTCTTTTTAGTCGTAGATTTTACTTTTACGGTATCGATATGATTTTCCAAGATGTATAACTTTAACTATTCACTCAATCGCCTTTGCTTGCTGCGTTTGGACAGGTCGATCAGATAGCCATACTGATCGACCTTTTTTTGATACAAGCGATACAATTAGTTAGTCGGTTTAGGCATATCCCTTTTTACATGCTTATCAAGAACAAACCGTTCGCCATTAAACTCTATGCACGGGTAAGGAAATGGGAATAGAACTTCTTTTTGGCAGTATGTGCATTTGTGTGGCCACATCGCATTTCTTTGGTTATCGCTCACGCGATAGACTCCACGCTGGCAATCGTCACATTTAAATTCTACTAGTTCGACATTCGCAGGCTTTCTCGTTTGCATCACGAAAACCCCATTTATCTAATTCAACTTACCGATATGGTAACGCACTTCTACTAGCGATCATTGCTTTGTTATTTTGAAAAAATATATTCCGTCACAAAACGACGCTCAAACCCCGTGATTATTGGGATTCGACACACAAACACGCGATCATTAAAAGCTACAACAGATCTTTAAAATAGCTACGAAAATTAAAACAAACACTAAATATCAACAACTTAATGGATTGCACCAGATCTTTTCTGATCGTTGTTTTTTCAATATTGCGCAATTCTTTGCACTTTTTGAAATTCACTCACGGCGCTTCACGCGCTCTTTTAAGCGGCCTTTTGCTTTTCTAAGCCCCAGTGTCTATAAGGGTTGCAGGGCTGGTCTGCGCTTGATGCAGCCCTGCCAGATTTCACAATATGGAATTTCGATAAAAAACATGCCGAAAACCGCGCAGGTGGGGAGGATGAGTGCGGATTCCGTCACCTGGGTGCTCTCTTTCGTGACTACCTAGCTGCAGGTATGCACGTGACAGTTCACTAACGTTTAGACAAAAAGAAACGCAGCCGATTGGCTGCGCATTGCTGTGAGGCATTTAGAGTTAGAATTTAGTGATAGGAGTAAGTCTGTTTTTTAGTCCGGTGCTACTTTCACCGTGTCCGGTAAACGCTGCCGCTTTAATTGGTGCGCTTGTTGGTGCTTGTGTCTCTGGACTCTTGTGAGTATGTGCCGCACATGTATCGGATAGGTCGGTTACGACTTGCATCAACTCCCCTAGCAAGTTGAGTACATTCTCACTTTCTGAGCCCAACCACGTTTTAGGCGAACGGTAATCTTGTTCTGTGCTGGCACGAACTTCTCTTAACTTACAGTGCAGTTGAGCAAGTTTGTCGGTGATGCTGCGAAAGTTACCAGTTTGGTCAACGTGGTGGTAAACACCTGGTCTTTGTTGGTATCGACTTTCACCAGCTTTGATTGCTGGCAGTTTCCAGCCTAGACCCAGAACTGTTCGAATGAATGGTTTATCTGGTTCACCATTAACAAAACCAATTTCAGCTATTGCGCCAATTGCTGGCGGTTCTAATCGCCCTGCTTGTTCACCAATACCTGGTACTGGTAAAGGTACAGCTTGCATTACCGGCACATCTTTACGTTCGACCAACTTACTATCAAGCAATTGAATATCTGCTGCATAACGAGGATAGAAACGCTCAGACAAATCACCCTCTTTCGGTAGCTCTGGTAATGCAACGACTTTGGCAAGCTGAGGCAAATGCCAGTTTCCTGTTAGTTCTGGGAATAGCCGGTAGACGATACGCTTAATTGTTTTTACGTCCATGTTATGACTGTCTCCGTTCCAACATGTTCAACGGTGGCAAGCTTACGACCATTCACGATCACACCTGGCTTAAAGTGTGGTGTGCAAGGAACCGTTGCCATCTTTTGGGCTTGGTGTGGATTTAGCATGTTGGCAGGGATAGTCGCTGGCTTGTCTGCCCAGTAACTATCAGCCCAACTTCCTACAAATATTTGTCCATTCCCTTGCTGCTGCCAGATGTAATCAGAAATACTAAAAGCCTGTGCTATCTCATCGAGCACCCGATAGCCATTACCTGTCGAATAGAAACAAGGGATAGCACTATTGGCATAAGATCTATCAGGGACCACAAACTGCAGCCCTGTTTGTTGAGTGATATTACTAAGCAACTGAACAAGCGTTGGATGTCGCATGATGACATTCAATGGATGATAAAGCGCAGCGGCCAGCTCTCTGCAGAAGATAACAACGTAACCTGGTTTATCTGGTGAAACCCTTTCAACAAATCCAGTCAGTACACGCCTAATGTTATTACCCCAACCCAATTCGATAGCAACCTGCTGCATTGGGTTAGCTTCACCTTGAATCGTTATCTTTGCTCTACCTGGTGCATTATCAGAAAATGTCAGCCTATGTTGGCTGACTTTTCTTGGCTCACTGCCAACATAGCATTGAATGGTAAACTCTGGTGTATTCATGCCAGTGCCTTATCCATTGATTGCAGATACCCCATTACACCTGTCATTTCCACTTCGGTATTCGGTGGAGTATTTACCGAAGCCGTTGGTGGTGTAGTTGGTGTTTCTACCCCTGCAGCCTTTTGCTGTACCGCAGGTTTTGGGTCTTCTCTGCTTTCGGTTCGTTCTGCCACACTCATATGTTCAACAAGTTCAAAGCTGATTAGCCACTGACGTAACTGGGCATCTTCTTGCGCTGTGATAGTGCCTTGGAACTTTACCTGGCTAACTTTTAGGGCATTCGCTGTGCGGTTGTCGATACGGTAGATCACTCGCGCACCGTCAAGCTTTGCGCCAGCAAGTGTGTAGAGTTGGTTTAGCGTAGTTGCTTTGTCATATGGCAAAGTCCCAGTTACAGCCAGAACTTTGCCTTTATCCCCTGTTTCGGCTTGGTCAGTCGATGCAGAGTTGCCGGACATATCTTGTCCGGCTAGTTGTTGTCTTGCTGTGACCTTTAAGCCTTTAAGGGGAATTCGAACTGCTGAGAGTGATAGCATTTAAGCCACCTCTGCCAGAGTCGGCCAAGGATGTTCGGCTTGTATTAGCTCGACTGCTGCATCGGCTTGTTGTCTGAATGCTGCGGCTTCATCAACCAAACCTTTAGACTCTTTGCGCCACGCTTCCATGTATAGGGGGTCACTAACTTCGCGGTAAGCAGCACGACGAGCACTATCAACCTGATCATATTCGGCAATGTATTTATTGCTCTGGTTTGTTACCCAAGCACCACTAATCCACTCATCAAAATCAGTTATTGGTTTGTCTGTTGTGAATCCTTCTTTTATTGGTCCTAAATCAGAGACTACACTCAACACTGTACAATTCGATTCATCATAAATCGTTGTGCCACGATGGTCTTCGATGTATTTAGATTTAATAGCCTGACCTGAGTTATCTAAAACAGCTACAACAGCAAAACCTTGCTTTGGAGGTAAAGGTTCTGATTGAAGTGCGTCTCTCGGTATGTGGTACATACCACCACGATATTCAGCCTTAACAGGGACAAGAACTTCGTTAGTTTGTTTATCTATTGGATAGTAATACTTAACGTCTTTACTCACACATCCTCCTTAAATTGCAATTGCCATTGGACGAGCTACGTTTCGTGAACGTGATGTACCCATCCAAAGGGCTAAATTCGCATTATCTAATCGGCTATTACTTGTTCCTGTTGCCCAGTTAATTAAATCCACATTCATAGCAACATCACTGAGATCGGCGGGTTCCCATCCCAACGCTTCACGATGTATATTGATGTTTTGAATACTGGTATTTGCAGTATCAGCATCATCATTACCCGCAATCACTGTACCTTTCTGAGCGGTATTGATTTGGCGGTTTGCATCCACGCCACGACCTTGGTCAAGCACACGTAAGAACTCGGCACGAATCTCACCTGTATTGATATAAGACACACCATCACGGTTAAACACTAGCGATGGATAACGACGAGCTAAACGCCAATAAACAAGCGAAGGCAAATCAACGTTGATTTCCATCACTGCCCATTCTGGTGCAGAAGTATCCAACCAGTAAAACGGCATACCTATCTGATCACCTGTATACGGCACCCAATAAAACGGCTTGGTGTTGTCTGACCAACCGACATGACGATTAGTCTCCAGTAACGGCGACTTACCTGCTAATGACTCAACATTAGAATACCATTGCCAGTAGCTCAACTCGCCCGTAGCTTGGTCTTTGGTGTAGCAAATCTCACCAGTCGTATAAACTCGCTCTGAGTCATAAGGCAGGAACTGAGAAAGCATTTCATGCTCAGCCAAACCACCCTTAACACGTAAATCCACTATTGAGCCATCAGCCTCAATCCGTGCTAGTTTCGCCACATAATGAGGTCGGTTCTCGCTATCGGTGTAATCCACTAAGTCATCAGTGGTCGCAACGATTTTGAATAGGTTTTCATGCTGAGAAAGTGCGGTACCATCACGGTAAACATCAACCCATAAAGTTGTTGGTTTGCTGTCTACCGTTTGCACCGTCGAAAGTGCGTTTTGAATGCGTAGACCACCGACATAAGCGACACCTGGTACAATCAAATATTTGGTTTGGTCGACTTCATGGAGTGTTACGTCAAAACCATCAACGAACGCAGTATGACCATAGTTATCTAAGCAAGATAAGCGGTGGTCTTCGTCCATTCCTTTCAATCGGGCTTGGTAGTCTATTTGCCAAGTTGCCGCATCAATTGTCACATTCGCCGCGGCTGCTGCTCCATCGAACTGCATTAGCATCGACTTAGTTAACGCCATGCCTGTTTCTTTGGTTTCGGTAGCTTTGTAAACCACCATGCCGCAGCTTTTCGGCACGTTCTTGTCACGCAGAAACATAGCGTTAAAAGTGAATGGCGCGGTACTACCTGAGAGCACCACGGAATAGACAACCGCATTGCTGCCGGATTTTCCAATTTGGTCTAAATCTTGTTGAAACACCCATTGCTCTAATGGTGGCAGTGAAATGGTACGGTCAATCGGTTGAGACAAATCAAGATCAGGAATCATCGCAAAAATGATTTCATTGAGATCAGTAGGCTGCTTCAACGAAACCTTGTTTTGCAGGTACTGTTCAAACTCTAACGGGATAGCCGTTTGGCTCATGGTTAACGCTCCCTTTTATTTTTGTCAGTTCAGGCGCGTCATTGACGCGGTGAAAATCTGTTGGTTGTGTTCGATGCGTTTTTCTCGCACCGACACGGTGGATTCATCATTGGCTTTTGCAACATGAAGGTTGAACCTGTGACCAAACGCTGCAGCGATCATCTTCAACGTTACCGGATAGGTCACATTGAACTGATAACGTCGACACGTGCGACCGTATTGTCGAATCATGGCATTCATTAACCAGTTCTTTTGGGCTAAGTCGCTGTCAGCGGTTTCAATGGTGACAACATCCCACTGTTCTTGGTCTTCACGTTCATGGATGTCTACCCAGTCGACGCCTAACTTGCCAAACATGTTTTTAAAGCCGGCTGTCTCACCGCCATGACGGGCAAACGAATAAGCATTGGCGACACGAATACGAAAAATCATTTCGTCTTCACGTTCTAATGGCTCGATGTCTCGTTCCCAAGCCATCAGGCGAACAATGCCAATTGGCGCAGTAAGTGGGTCATGCTTTTTGAGTGGCATTCGCAATGCTTCGTCCACTCTTGACCAGTAGTTACGCAGTGCGTTGGCAAACTTTGCCAGCTCACCTCTACCCATCCAGTACTTGAATTTAATTGGTGGTAGTTGCATAGCTACTCCTGCATATTTATTGTCAACGTCGACAAGCGAGGGATTTTCAAGCTACTCACTATGTCTTCTTGTTCAAACTTCAATGACTCAATGCCCTCAAGCAAGCCATGTAGTTCCCCTTCTAAGCGTGAAAAGCTAAAGCGACCAATTGGATTCGTCGGCGTGACTTTGTAATCACTGTTTTTACGGAATGCCGCTTTCACTACATTCTCAATGTCTGTTTTTAACGTCCCACGCTCTTGCTCTGTTAACTTGGCTTTCGGCCAGACTTTGACACTAATAGCGTGTTGGGTTTCAGGCATCGCTTTCACCAACAAGTCATCACCATGGCCATGCAAGCCACTGGTTGTCACTTCGTGGTTTAAATCGTCGATCAGCTCTTGTGATGGATTACCCGTATCTAACAAGATCAGTGCGTTTGCAGTACCTGGTCCACGTGGTGCGTTATGTTCAAAATAGATATTGTCGTCTTGAATACCTGCTTTCTTCATCAGCAAGGAACGGTAAGCCGCATCAATATGCCATTTAGCAACGGCACTCCACTGGTTACGCACACGCAAGCGAAGTTCGTCTTCGTTTTCATCATCTGCGCCAGCTTCTATCAACCATTCGTCTTCATTGGTCGCGGCGGCAATACCCGAAATAGCAACGGGGATCACATGGTAGTAACCACCGCCCAAGTTATAAGAAGCGCCTTCGTGTTCGGCTTCGACGGTTGCTGAAACGGTGGTTTCGTTCTCTGGCATCGTCGTGTCTTCAAGCACTTTCACTCGATAAATGGTGCCGTTAATCGGTTCAGTTTGAACCCACGTGTCTTTAGGGATAATCAGTGCCGGACCTTGCAAAGCAGCACGTTGAAAAACAATGCTACCTTTCGCCTTGGTTTTAGCTTTTGGCTCGATGTCCACTTCCCAAGCCTTGAGTTTCAAAGACTCACCGAACGCAGTGGCTAGAAACGTATTGGGCAACACGTATTTGACCAACAGGTTTTCAACCAGCCACACAGTAGCCACTATCACGGCTTGCTCTATCATTCGCCAAAAAGGAGAAAATCGGCTGTCGTTGTTAATCACGCTACCTGCTTTTTCCATCTCTTCTTTGAGCACCTTGCGCCAGCTCTCTGAATCAGTTGGAATGCCTGACTCTTTTAAAATTTCTTCATAATCTGGCTGTGGAATATTTGCCATTAGCTATCAACCTCTATTTCAATGCCACCAAAATCACTTGTTGTTGCGAAAATCCAGATTTTGCCTAGTTCCGGCTCTTCCATTCGGACGGTACCTGGTACCAAACGAACCTCTTCTTCAACTAAGAGCTCTATTTGCTTTTTGATATCACTGCGAGCATCACGAGACTTTTCACCGATCAAAGCCACGGCCAAACCGCTCTCGATAATGGCGTGTTTAATATCTTGGGCGATCACGGCTCGGTCTTGAATCATCACTGGATTTCGACCAGCATCTAAAACGACATCACCGTTTTCTATGAGCATATCTTGATACAGGTAATCTTTACTCATGGCGCGGCCATCTCTAATTCATTAGCCATATCTTGAGGGCTATTCATGTACGTTGGATAAATGCTCACACCGCCGTAATTCGTCGAACGTCCTTGGTTATAAGTCGACATCTGACGTGCAACCCCACCTTGTTGAACTCTCGCTTTTGGTGTGGCTTGCTGAACTGCATTAATCGTTTGACCAGGTGCTTCGTCATCACCGAGACCTGGTATCCAACTGATCACAGTGTCAAAGCTTTCTCCAATCCAACCGAACAGGTTTTCAAATACCGCTTTCACTTCGTCAACAATGGCAAATAAGCCATCAAAACCCGATAAGTCAGTAAAGCCACTTGTTACCCACTTCCAACCGCCATAGATTGCGGCGAATAAGGCTCGAATAGGCGCAGTAATCGCAGTTAAAACTTGGAACCATGCGGTGTCGCCAAAGCTCGCTTTAAGATCATCCCAGTAGTACATGAGCCCGACTACGCCAGCTATCGCAGCAGGTATCCAAAACAAAGGATTCATTGCAACAGCAGCAGCAAATTTAAGGGCGGTCATTGCTGTTGCCAAAAACGCCTTTCCGATTGTAGAAAGTGCTATTGCAGCAGTAGAGTAGAAGGCACTGGCTGCCGTCATCGCTATATTCAATATCCACTGAGTCGCCACTGCTACTTTTGCTCGTATATTGAACATTCGAATATACATATTCATAGCTAGCAACGGACCTCTAAGCATCGTCAGCGTTTTGCCTAGAAAACCAAATGAAAAAGTAATTGTTTTAACTAAACCACTTCCAAGCGTTACGGTCGCCCATAGCATTTTGAATGCACCTGTCATAATGGTTAGCACTCCTCCCACTGCAACTAGGCCAAAGAAACCAAGAGTCAAATAACCAACCCATCGAGTAATATTTGGGAACAGGTTCGTCCATCTAATTAGCTCTCCAGCACCGTCAACTAATGATGAGATCACTGGCATTAGCGATGGTAGTAGAGCTGTACCAAAAGCTGCTCGAATTGCAAAGACACCTTGCTCCATACGTTCCCATTGGTCTGTCATGTCTGCCGCCATCTGAGTTGCAGCATCAAGCCCTTTCACATTTCCCAATGCGTCCATACCCGCACTAAACTCACCCATACGCCCAACCAAGTTCGTAAGCATAAGCGCTCCGTCGCCCAAGCCTGCTTCATCAAGTAGGGTTCGCGCTTCGGTACCCGACAAGCCATCCAGCAACGGTGCTATGTTCTCCAACACTTGTTGCATCGGAAGCAGTTGCCCGTTCATGTCCGTCAATGACACGCCCAGCTTGTCTTGCGCACCCACGGCATTTTCTAAGAAGTTGGTGTATTGGGTGACGGCATCACCCTCACTCATTTGGCCTTTGAGCATACCGAACACAGCGAACTGCTCAGAAAGGCCAACGCCCATAGTGGACGTGAGCGAGTGCATACCATCCACCATCCCCTCAATCGCACCCATTTCAATGCCATAAAGCTGTTTCGCAGTGGCAGTCATGCCAGCAATTTGCGCGGTCCATGTATCCACACCCATGGCATCAGCTTGCGTCTTATAGTTGCCATACAGGTTTTTCATGAATCGCGTAGTGCTTTCTGCGTCTGACTTCATCGCCATAGAAAGCGTTGCGCTTGAATGGGTCACGCTTGCCATTACATCAGCAGGCATATTGCCCATAGCAAGGCGCACACCTTCAGCATGGCGAACCACATCCACCGAACTTTTGCCGAATTCAGCACTGAACTCGAATGCGGTTTGCGTGATGGCTTTCAGTGCATCATCTGCCACACCAAGCGCTTTCACTTCACCTAGTGCTCTGTCCATCTCAATGGCCGGCATTAATGCTTGTTGCAGCGTAATACCCACACCAGCTACGCCAGCAGCACCCGCCACCATAGTGTGAGTGCCGTCTCGGTAGGAAGAAGCCATGCTATTAAACTCACGCTGAATATTACCCAGCGGTTTACTAATCTGGTCTATCAATCCAACTGTGTAGCGTAGTGGTTCTGGTAGAGACATTCGTTATCCTGCAAAAGCTTTCGCTGTTCCGTTCGCATTGGAAATCGCGGTGTTATCCCAGTGTTGTTTCTCTAACCAAACTGCTTGAGCCAAGCTCATTTCTGTATCTGGTTCGTGGGGTAACCATTTCCTTCGTAATGCGTACATCTGGAGTAAGTCGCTTGATTCAAGCGACTTAACCAGTTCTTCTATTTTTTTACTGAGATCGCCACCTTCGGCGCATACTCACCAACTAACGCCCCTGCAACCTGGATCATTGCGCCAGCATTGTCTTCATCAAGCTTGCGTAATAATTCTTTCCCTTCATCGCCTTGCGCTGACTGCATCACAAAGTTATGCGCTGAATCAGTCATGTCGCCACGAGCCATCGCACCGATATATTCGCCATAAAGCTCTGGAGTTGGTGCAAACTGAATATCTGAACCTGCAATAGTTAGAACGATAGTTTTCTTACTCATGTGATTTTCTCTCTATCTAATTTCGTTTCTAGACGGTCAAACCGTCCGTTAATGGATTTTTTAAGGTCGTCCACGGCTTCTCTAAGCTCGTGTTTCGTTGCGTATTTTTCCGCGTTATCCGCTCTCATCCTTTCGATAGCAATTTCATTTTGATGAGTGCGCTGCATTAGGCTGTTTGCTGTGCTATTGGATTTCTCTGCACGTGCGTACACAAAGCCAATCAGAGTCAGTAGAAAAGCAGCCACTGCCAACCACACGCGCAAATCTTCCATTTAGCCTCCTTGCATAACGGCTTGCTTTAAGCTTCCGATAAACCCTGCAGGTTTAGTTCCCTGAGCGACTTGCTTATCTTGGCTTCGCTTATGGATGCTGATACCTAACACGGCCAGAGCAACGCTAAACAAAGGAGTAAGAGCCACGACACTATTCACAACACTAGCGGCTTGCTCTGGGTGGAAAACAAGCGCAAATGCCAAACCAAAGAACAGCAGGGACCAAGCCAAACACATCGCATAGCCAAACGTTGGTCGCCAACGTCGAACATAGGCGTCATTGCTGGCTAACTCTGCTTGCTGGGTTGCTGCTTGAGTGGTAATCGCCAACTTGCGTTCTTCACTTTCAATTTTTGAATGACTCAAAGCCAGCTCTTGCAGTTTGATACGCTCATCACTTTCAAGTCGCTTGAGCTTTAGCAGTGCATCAGGATTAGTTCGCAATTCTTGCTCGATAGCTTCTGGCGTATTTTCTACGCCTAAAGTACTCGCAACCATCGCACCTACGGCACCACCTGCAGGACCACCGATCACAGTGCCAATCATTGGTGCTGCAGTTGCAATTAATGATTTAACGCTTTCCCACATAGCTCAGTCCTTAACGATGGTTAAAACCGCTGGTTGACCATCAAGTTCGTGCATCAATGCTTCAAATGCTGCCTTTGAATTGACTACTGCCCATTCATTGCCAACAAAACCAAAATCAACACCTGGTGCTAAACAGCCTTGAAGTTGGCTCGGTGTGTTCGCTTTATGGATCAAGATATGCGTTCTTAAACTCGGCCCCTGACGAGTTACGCCCAGTTCGCCAGCTTCTAGCGCATAGCAATCACCAAACTTAGGCGATTTGTGAGGAAGAATTTGGTAAGAACCCTCTGGCACACAAGATTTACCTGGCAGATTATTTCGCCAACCACGTTCGGCGATCACACACACTTGGCTTCCATCTTCGCGGTGAAGCGTTCCAAAAGTGCCGTCTTGAAAGTAACGGCGTTTCAATACAAATCGTTTCAACGTTTTGCCCTCTTCTCTAGAAGTTCTTGGCACACTACACAGGTGCAACAATGAGGTAGATACTTTCGGCGTGCGGCTGGGATTTCCTCACCGCATTCAACGCAATGTGTTTCGCCGTTTGGGTGCTGCGCTTTCGCTTTGGCACTGGCTGCCAATTGCTTGGCCAGTGCCATTTCCGTTTGTTTGGCTTCGATACCGCTTGCATGATCAAATAAGTCCGGCATCTACCACCTACCCAATAATGTCGGCGGTTTCTTCTGGACGTAGATAAGGCACACCATTGATATGAACAAAATCAGGATCAGTCACATCAAACGGAATCTTATGGACCAGCGCACTGCCACCGTTACTATCTGCGTCAATCAAGTCAGAGATTTTCAACTTGATGCCAAACATCTCTACTTTGAGCTCGTCACGCTCCGTTTTGCCGTAGCCCATCGCATCAAATGGCTTTAGACCACGGAAAGAACCTGATCGAGCTGCCGCTTTCATCAGCAAATTAAATTGGCTTGTGACTAACTCCAATTCGCCTGAAGCTTCTACATCACCTTCCACGTAACCATCAGGAACACCATCTGTTTTGGTCACCGCGCTGTTATCGGTAATAGAAAGCGTCCATTTCTGTGCGCTAATTTTTAGGTCTTCCAAGCGGAATTTGAGATTCTTACCGGAAATACGCATGCTTATGCCTCCTGATCGGCTGGGTTAGACAGGTCTAACGCAACATTGACCACAATGTGCTTAGGACAGTTATGCGGCTGCACCATTAAACCGATCACCACTTTTGATTTTGTCATCCATTGGATAGTCACATCGCCATCACGTGGCGGCATGATTTCACCTGGGAATTGAATGTCACCTAGCTGAATACCTTTGCTCATCTGGCGCATGTCTTTGGAGAAATACTGTTTATTGTTCTCGATAGACTCAGGAGTAGAGTTGAGGATTTTGTCACCGATGCGACGAATCGCTTTCACGCGAACGCGGCGATTAAGTTTGTGTACTGGGCGTACATATTCAAGGTATTGGTAATCACCACCTTTCGCTTCGAGCGTCGTGGCATCAGTCCAGTAAATACCTTCGTAGTCGGCATACCATTGCGGTACTGAATAGCGAGCGGTAGCAAGTGCTTCAACGGTGGACATTTCAAGATCTTTACCAGCACTGTCTTTTGGTGCATCACCTAAACCCAATACATTACCTGTTGCTACGCGCATTGGTGTATCCGCTACCGTGACACTGCGATCACACAGGCGACCAGCAAGCACACCGATGTTATTGCCATGAAGTTGCGGCACTGGTACCACCATATTCGCAGCAACATCTTTCACCAGTGTCAGCATTGCCGTTTCGTATTCCGACCATGTTTGATTTTCTGAATCGATACCAGGTACTGCAGCCAAGATGAACACCCAACGGCCTAGTTTGCTCACTAGTTCGTTATGTTTTGCCATCATGTCATCAAAAGCGGCTTTGTCGGTGGTTTTATCTACCAGCACAATACCTTCGAACGAATCTGTTTTGTTGGCTTCATTAACTACACCAGTCCAAAGTTCTGGAGCGGTTAAGCCATAGATAGCAGCTGTCCAGTTTTGCTTACCGTTGAGTTGAGCGGCAATCACATTCGCCCCTAACTCATCATCTGCGACAACACCTGATAGGTCGGACATTGCAGAAACACGGGTGACTTTGCCTTGTAGTTCTGCTTTTGACGTAACGCCAATGAAAAGCAGATGACGTTCAATTTCGGGGATACCGCCTTGCCCCAAGTTCAAGTTATTGACTTCTACCTTTCCGGTTGCCATCAGTTCTATCCTCTTTTCGCCTAGCCTTGCTTGGCTTTCTCGATGTTGCGTAACAGTCGTTTGGTAACTAATTCTTTTCGGGTTCCAATCAACTCACGTTCTGGTGTTTCGATCGTCCAGCTCTGTTTCCCTTTCGGACTACCTGAACGCATCATGCGGATAATTAGCCCGGCTTGACCTAACGTCAGTCGTTTTTGAATATTGCGTTTACTCAGGCGATTAAATCCGCCATCTTTTCGCCTGATTTTGTAACCTAACCGGCGCAGTGCATGGGCTTGCTCATCTGTGGCTTGCGCCTCGTAATCAGGCTGCCCAAACCTTTTGTTCTGGCTTTTTATATGCAGCCTAGCGGTGACCGTTTCTGTCATGCCTTGTTGATGAACAGCGGCTTTTTTTGCCTGTATCCGGTTTTTCCATGTTAAGTCGAGCTCCTTTGCTCCGTTCTTAACGTAGGGTTCCATCCCGTTGGCAAAGCTCATTAGAACTGCACCTTCACCTTTCTTTCGCTTGTCATACGCTTTGTTTTTAGTGTTTTTCTGACGCTTAATGCGGCTTCGGGTGTTGCGTATTTCCCAGCGACCTAAATCTTTCAGAATCCAAAATCGTTTCTTTGGTGGCAGCATCAACGCTTCAAGTGCTTTTCTGGCACTGATTGCATCATTGGCGTTAAGCGTTATCGTTGGCTGCATTCGTAATTTCGCCTTCTTCTGCTATCCAAATTTCTACTGGATTCACTCGATAAGTCTGGCTATTCCAAAGCACCAATCCTTTCGGGTCGAGTATCAACTCGATGGGTTCTTCAAAGGCGATTTTTATCAATACATCCGCACTTTCTTCGTTGTTCACATCGATTTCGATATCAGGATTGCCAAGCTCTTCATTTTCGTCCCTTTCAGGATCAAATTCTGAAATCCAACAAGCCACCAAAGCGAATAAAGTACTTGGGTCCAGTTTGTTATGAGGGAAGTTCTCGATCAGTATCCCTGCTTGGTAAAACCAGTTAGCAATTCGATAACCGCCATTGCCTCTGTCTTCACCATTTACTATCAACTCACCGCCAGCTTGAGTGGCGTGAATCTTTTTCGCGTGGACGTTGCCTTTAAGTTGCTGACATAGGTATTTGTGTAAGGCTTGTAATTTGGTTTGCATCAGATCAAATCCACCTTGTTGGCACTTCTACCAAGCAGCAAACTAATGTCCCGTTTTGCTTGAGCTCTAAATCGGTCAGCCTGTTTAAAATCGTCTTCGGCTGTATTTTCCGCCGCATCTCTGCGGTCTTGAGTTGCAAACTCTGGCAATAAGTCAGCATGAGCGGTTCCATACACCGCACGTTTGTAAACGGATGCTTTACGCGTATCAAAATCAGGTGCTTCACTGCCGACCAACAACTCATCCAGTTCACCTTGCACGTACAAGCTAGCGGCTTGCAGTGCAGTAATAATTGAGCTTTCATCGAACAGCGAAGGTATACGTCTCATCAGGCGAAACTCACTGGTTTTCAACACAGGCCAGCCACCGAACTCGATGTCTGTATTTGCATTTTCTTCGACGTATCCACCAAAGCTCATCACTGTTCCTTACTTGAATAAGTGCGCCTCTAGCCACTGGGTCGACGGTATCGAGTTAGCCTATTGGCTTCTCTTACCTCACCAGCCGAGGCGCGGTGGCGTAGGAGTCTTTAGAGATTCTTGCCGTCTTTAATGGCACGAATACGTTGTTCAATTTTCTTGATTTGGGTACCCACACCCACTTTGCAGTGCTTGTTGTGAGCGTGTTGAAGCAGGGCCAATGCCTTTTCCAACGTTTCCAAATTGCCGATCGCTGTTGCTTGTGGTTGGCCTTCTTCGTTTCGAATCAGGTACAAACCCGCAAACTTGTACCACTTTGCGTGGACCTTCTCGTGTAAGCGCCAGTCTTTCTCGACTTTCTCAAACACTTGGGAGAAGTAAGGCTCAATTGAGTTGCCACGTTCCGATTCACTTTCGGCCCATTCCAAGACCTGATCAGCGCAGAATGTCGGCCAGTCACGGCGAAAATTCTCTGGTGTTGGCAAGTCTCGTTCGATTGCCTTCATGCACCAATCAATAGCGGTATCCAGCTCTTTAATATCGAATAGCCAGATCACCAAGTTGGTAAAAATTGGGTTTTCGAACTGTTCACCGTTTTCTAAATAACTTTGAACATACGGCTTGTATTTCGGAACTAAGACATTGCGCTTATGCTCGACACGATCAGCAATCGCATTGAAAGAGCGCAAGTGCTTGCGGTCTTCTTCGAAGCCAATCAGCTTGATATGTAGGCTGTCGGTATCAACCGCAGGACTAACATTAAAAGCTTTCTGTTCTCTTGCTGCTTTCTTCGCAAGGTTGTCTCTCATGCCAGGAGATAAACGCATAGTCATTTATCCTTATGCCGCAGGTGTTGCACCGAAATGCACTTTCGCTTCATTGAAGCTTGCGTAACCTTCGTGATCACCTACTGCATAACCTTCATTACGTAGGTATGAGTTTTCATGCTGCTTGCGGTCTTCTACATGCTCAGACTTACGGTGACGCGTGTTTTTCTGCGTATAAACATGCAAGTTTTTCAGCGTCGTGACTGTCATTCGCATACCAGGGAAGAACGGTGGCGACATCGCACGACGACCAGCAATTGAGTTTGGCAATTGTTGCGCAGCCTTCTTCTCTGTTGGCGTTGTTGCTGCGTCATATAAACGCGCCTGTTCGAATGAAAGAAGATCAGCACCAACCAACACAATTAGATTCGGGTCGCTTCGTAACGCAGGATGAATCTTGGTGTTAATTAGATCAGATGCCATTGCATCTAAGTTGGTGTAATCACCACCGCCATCAGGATCTAGATAAATGTCTACATCAATGATTTGGTCTGGTGATTTTTCTTTCACTAGTTGTTGCCAGCCTTTGTTAACGTCTTCACCGTTAGGGTTATTCGTTGGGTTCGTTGTTTCCGCTACCGAAGTACCGTTAAAGCCAACACGAATAATGTCTTGCGCGAAATTCAGCGTTGCGTTTTCGTTTAGACGCTTCATGAACTCGCCAGGCTTACCTGAGTTAGCCCAAACGCTTAATAAATCCCACGTAACAACAGCACATGAGTCGGTTTCAACTAAGGTGTAGGTATTGCCATCAACACCGCTTGATGTTGTATGACGCCCACCTTTTTTACGGCCTGTATGTAACTTGTTGGTACCAACATCAACAACTTGCCCTGAAATCTGGTCTACATCTTCAACCGTGATCAGTTTGAGGAAATCAACCGATTCCATCAGCTTGTTTTTTAATGCTGTTTCAACTGGGCCCGAAATAGCGAATTGCTTACTCACATCAGGACGAGAAAATACTTCACACTGTTTCGCGCAGTATTCTTCCAGTAATGCACGAGCGGTTTGAGTTAATTGCATTTACTATTGCTCCTTATGCAAAATGGCTTGTATCTTCCGCCGCACCTTCGCCTTGAGGCTCTTGACCAGGTACTTCTTTCGAAAGGGCGTTGAACTTAGTTTCAAGGCCAGAAACTTTTTCCATTAGTGGTGCAATAGCCGTATTTAGCGCAGTCGAGAACTGCTCTACTATTGCACCTTCCGGTTTAACTTCTCGTTCTGGCTCAGGTTCTTGCTTACTAAACTCTTGCTTGAGCTCTTCTTTCAGCTCGGTTTTCAGCTCACCTTTAAAAGTACTAAATTGCTTTTTCAGTGCAGCTTGTAGTTGTTCTTCGGTCACTTCCGTTTCCTCTGGTTCTGGCTGTTCAATTGGTGTTTCTGGCAGTTCCCCACCAGATTGGAAATAGTTTGCGATGGTCGCAAATGCTTGCGCTAACGGATTGACAGAGTAAAACTCGCTAAGGTCTATTTGCTCCAATGAATCAGTTTCAATCTCTTGAGTTTCACCCGCTTGGCGAGAGAACTTAAGGCGAGTCGTGCCTGTTGAGGCTGGGGAGTCAGTCACAGCAAGGCCAATCAGGTAAGCTCGCCCCGTCCCTTGGAAGTCTGGGTGCAGCTCGATAGAGGTATAGAGCTTCTGACCTTTTTTGTTAGCGGAAAGTAATAGCTCATTAGGCGTGATTTTCGCGAGTAATCGCAATTTACCTGCACGTTTTTCGGCTTTAACTTCCGGCACTTCACCCCAGTTATTACCTTCGAATACGTTCCAATGAGAGCGGGAGTGTTCAGGCCAAATTAGTGCGGCATAAAGTGCAGGTGAATATGACTCACCCATCTCTTTAATTTGCACTGCGCTAATTTGGCGACCGTCTACGGTAGCGCCTTCAGATGCAACAATATTCCAATCACTGGTTTTGCTCATGCTGTCGTTTGCCTAGTTAATTACGTCAAATGAATCTTGGTCACGGCAAACAATACGCCTTTGACTGACTGCTTTCAGCCACTTCAATTCCTAGTAATTCGGATTTTGGCTAGATCCGAATTCTTCCGAATTTTGCTTAGCCATTTGCGAGTTTTCAGGGCGTATGATGCAGCTATGGCATATTCAGACGAAATAAAAGAGGCCGCGAAAAAGCTTTATTTACGCGGGGTACCTCCAAAGGAAATAGCGGCGCAACTTAACCTAAATAGCGACCGCATCATCTATACCTGGGCGGAGAAATTCGGCTGGGCTTTGTTGTTGAATGAACTTTCTGTTGAGGAAATGATTAACCGCCGATTGGCCGTGTTAATTGATAAAGATGAGAAAAGCGATCAGCAACTTAAAGAGATGGACAAGCTTATAGACCATCACGTTAAGTTGCTAAAAACTCATGCCGATGCAAAAGCCAAAGCTGAACGTATGCTTTCGCAAGGCAGCTCTAAATCGAACACTACCGAGCCGTCCAATCAAAGCCGTGGTGGTAGTGGCAACAGTAAGAAAAAAGGCAAAGGCAAAAATAACATCGAGCACCTTTGTGAAGATGATTTTGTCGATTGGCATGAATCGCTGTTCAAATATCAGCATGTCATGCGTAACAATATAAAGCAGCGTATTCGCAACATCTTAAAATCACGCCAAATTGGTGCGACTTACTATTTCAGCGGTGAAGCCTTAGAAGACGCAATTCTAACGGGCGATAACCAAATATTCCTTTCAGCCTCTCGCGCTCAAGCCGAAGTTTTCCGCAGCTACATTATCGCAATTGGTAAAGAGTTCTTAGGCATCGAGTTAACCGGCAACCCGATCATTCTTTCTAACGGTGCCGAACTACGCTTTTTATCAACCAACAGCAAAACAGCCCAGAGTTACCACGGCCATGTTTATGTCGATGAATATTTCTGGATACCCAAATTTGACGAACTGAACAAACTTGCTTCGGCAATGGCGACGCACAAGAAGTGGCGCAAAACTTACTTTTCTACGCCATCATCGAAGATGCACCAGGCTTACCCATTTTGGACAGGCGACCAATGGCGTAAAGGCAAAGAATCTCGGGAAAAAATCGAGTTCCCAACCTTTGAAGAGTTTCGAGACGGTGGACGA
This sequence comes from Vibrio scophthalmi LMG 19158, assembly GCF_000222585.1. Lineage (GTDB taxonomy): Bacteria > Pseudomonadota > Gammaproteobacteria > Enterobacterales > Vibrionaceae > Vibrio > Vibrio scophthalmi. The sequence continues at coordinate 18,449 of NZ_AFWE01000069.1, forward strand.
CTCTGCGACGATAAACAGTGGCGTTATGTTGTCACCATTGAAGATGCCGCCAACGGTGGTTGTGACCTATTCGACATTGACGAACTGCGCGAAGAATACAGCCTAGACGACTTCAACAACCTGTTCATGTGCGTGTTTGTTGATGGGTCTCTGTCTGTATTCAAGTTTTCAGACCTTGAAAAAGGCATGGTGGATGCCGCTCACTGGCAAGACTTCAAGCCAAATAACAAACGACCTTTTGCCCATCGAGAAGTTTGGTTGGGTTACGACCCAAGCCGAACCCGAGACAACGCATGTTTGGTGGTGGTGGCCCCACCTGTCGTCGCAGGTGAACGGTTCCGCGTACTAGAAAAGCACTATTGGAAGGGGCTCAACTTTCAATATCACGTTTCAGAAATCGAAAAAGTCTTTAAGCGCTACAAGGTCACTTATATCGGTGTCGATACCACAGGCATTGGCGGTGGTGTTTGGGATTTGATTTCGAAGAAATACCCACGTGAAGCTCACGCAATCCACTACAGCAACGAAAACAAAAACCGTTTAGTGATGAAGATGATCGACATCGTAGAAGCCAAACGACTTCAATTTGATGCCGAACATAAAGACATTGCTATGGCGTTTATGGCGATTAAACGAGTACCGACGGCCAGCGGTAACGCCATGACATTCAAAGCAGAGCGCAACCAAACCACAGGCCATGCCGATGCGTTCTGGGCTATTTCTCACGCCATTATTAATGAGCCGTTAGACCACGCAACTCCAACTAAATCAACTTGGGCAACCGCAGCATGACCGCGCAAATAGAAACTTTAGTCAAACAAGAAGAACGATCACCAGAGTCGGTCTACCACATCGACTCAGCACCCGAAGCCATCGACTCAAATAGTTGGATGACTTCATACTCAGATTTGTTTTACAACGACACCGACAACTACTGGGAACCACCCATTTCACGCACTGGATTAGCCGATATTGCCAGAGCCAACGCTTATCACGGCTCTTTGTTGATTGCTCGGGCCAACTATGTAGCAGGAAGATTTCAACAAGGTGGTTCTACTCGCCGCAGACACATTCAAGCCTTTTGCCGCGATTACTTCACCTTTGGTGATGCCGCTTTCTTAAAAATCCGCGATGGCTTCAAACGCGTAGTGCGTTTACATCCGTTACCAGGCATGTACTTACGTAAACGAAAAAATGGCAACTTCGTTATTCTTGAGCGAGACAACCAGCAACGAGAATACCGCAAAGAAGATGTAATCTTCTTGCCTCAGTACGATCCACAACAGCAAATTTATGGGTTGGCTGATTACTTGGGAAGCATTCAGAGCAGCTTGCTTAATAAAGACGCCACACTATTTCGCCGCCGCTATTACAAGAACGGTGCGCACATGGGCTTTATCTTTTACGCGACAGACCCTAGCTTGAGCCCAGAAGACGAAGATATGATGAAAAAAACCATAGCCAGCTCGAAGGGCGTGGGTAACTTCCGCAGCATGTTTGTGAACATCCCGAACGGTAAAGAAAAAGGTATTCAATTAATTCCTGTGGGTGACATTGCCACTAAAGATGAGTTTGAGCGAATCAAGAACATCACGGCGCAAGACATTCTTGTAGGCCATCGCTTCCCTGTAGGTAAAGCAGGGATTATCCCGCAGGGCACCACCAGTTTGGGCGACCCTACCAAGATTGGTAACGAGTACGCCAAAGATGAAATCATTCCAGTATGTGAACTAATTATGGATGAAGTAAACAGTGACCCCGAGATCCCAAAACGGCTCTATTTAAAGTTTGACACCGACACGGGAACAATTGCATAAAGCTGTACAAAAACACAGCCATTGACGTAATATTGTGCTGTCAGTCAGTTCAGTTAGGTCAATGTTATGAGAGTGATTTGCCCAGAGTGCGGCGAGAGAAGCCGCATCCAGAAATCAAATAGAATGAGTACGAAATATGCGGATTTGTATTGCTCATGTAGTGACCCAGAATGCGGGCACACTTTCGTGATGAATTTATCATATAGCCACACTCTTAGCCCTAGTGCCAAAACCACGTCACAGCTAGCTTTTAATATGGTTAAGGCTTTAGCACCAGAACATAGAGAAGAATTAAAACTACAACTTTCCATGCTATAAATTGAAAGTAGGGTTCTCCGCCTCATCAGCCATCCTGATAATCGACTGGATGGCTTTTATTTTTTCATCATCCAGAAGATGAGCAAACCTTGGTAGTACTCCTTCAAGAAGCACACGCCCAGCTTCCTCTCTTCCCTCTCCTACCGAACTAACTGCCACACCATCAATGATTACATCCAGAGCTGATTGAAATAGCTGCTTTTCTTTAGACATATCAATACCCTTACTAATGACACTGTAAATATACTGTATATCCATACAGCTTTCTAGTTGTAATATTAGACAAGCTTCACTCATATGATATTTCATTTATGCTGCCGTATTGAGCGATTCCCACTCTTGTCGATACGCAGCATCCCTCACACAACGGTAGTGGTGGAGGAAAAAGGCTACTTTCAAACTTTGAGCTACTTGTCACAAACAGCAATGAGGCACATTTCACTAAGAAGGTTAAGACACTGAATAAGTTCTAAATGATTTAGTGAGCAGAAGTAACCTATACTTATCAAAAGACTCAAGGATATTGATTGCTATTGATGTATATTGATTAAAATCAACTCGTCATTTGTTACACAATGGGATTGACGAACCCGTCAAAATGTTAGAGACTTTCGCAGTTATCAATATAACTATTAAATAATAATTATTATCACTTGTGTGATTATTTATATAAATGGAGGCAAACATGAAAAGCACAGCAGCTAGAGCGAGCGCCGCCATGAAAAGCGGCAAGACACTATCATCGTATAATCTGCCAAAGAAAGTTAAACAAGGCATTGCCGATCGCCATTACTCACAAGAAGAGATCAACTCTCGTTTTAAAGAGTACCGTAACTCTAAGGCAGCCATTGCTTAATGTGGAAGCATAATACGTTTGGTGACATCATTGAAGAAGAGGGCGATTTTGTTGGCTATGTAGCCTACGCCCTTTACAAACAACAAAAAGTCAAATGGATTTATAACTACAAAGATAAAACTGGCGACTATCCTACACCCTCACAAATTGAGACCTATTTTACGTCTTTCCACTCGACACCTGAATGCATCGATAAGTATCGTGATGATGCTGAGCGCATGCTCAACGAATACATCGACTTCTCATTCTCTGAAGAACTTTCAGCTTACCAAGAAGCTGTAAAAGAAGACGAAATAGTAAAAGCTGTCCACAAACCGTTTTGGACTGGAGTAAGAGAAAATGTAGTTGCAGGTATCGTAGCCTCTCTCCTTACTGGTTTATTATCAATTGGGTTGTGGCTTCACTCTGAAATGAAATCTGCCGAACGTAGAGCTGATTTAATCGATAGAATTCCTGTCGCTGAAGAAATGAAAGAGTTCTTAAAAGACTCTAAATGATAAATTTACCAATCTAACACAATAGTTCATTTACCAATCATAACAACGGCCAGTCGTCCCCATCAGGGAAAATAGATAGTTCTGGTTGTTGATACTCTTGCTTTTCTGGCTGCGCGAATAGGTTGTCCCAACCCTCGAAATCCATCCAATTGGTGTCGTCCGAACGTTGACGACTCACTTCTACCAACTGGGCAGGGCGTTTATTGCCGTGTTCGTCTACCTCCGCTGGGCGGATTTGAATACTGGTTGCATCATCGATACGAATTGAGCTGCCTTTTAGCAGCGCGGCCAGTGCCGCTTCATCAATATTTGGTGATTTATTCGCCCGTTTATTCACTGGGTCTAATAATCGAGTTAGCTGATCGCAGACCTGTACTTTCTCAGGCTCCGTACAGTTATTGACAGAACTCCGAGAGGAGCCAGAGGCTCCAGAAAGAGCAAGAGCCCCCGCTTCAAGTTCATCGCTAACCTTGGATTTTTTCTGAATCGTCCAAACTTTGGTACGAGTTTTGATGGTTTCTTCTGGTGTAGTGAAGCCCTCAATCTTGCGGACGTCTTCGCCATGTGGAGAAGCAAACGGCAGAACCTCATAAGAGTTCACGATCAATAAATCGTCACGCTTAACGAATGGCCCACCTTGCCCCATGATGTAACCTTGCCAGTTACCATGATCTGCCGCTTTTAAAGTGTCGGTGATACTTGCGTCTTCAGTCTTCATGCGTGACTGGTAGCTCTTACCAATCACTTTCATTAATTCTTCATTGGTGATCAGCTTGCTAGGTTTAATAGGCCCAACAAGATCACGCTGCAACATCGAGTAAATCGTGAGTAGGTCGACACGCTCTTGCATGAAGAGGTATTCCATAAACGCTTTTTTGTTCTGGTTAGCGAAGCGGCGTAGTTCACGGTAAGTCGTTACTGGCGCACCACCAAAGAACTGGAACTGGCGAATGTTCCAGCGGCTTTTCCAAGCACTCACATTCTTCGCCATGTCCTTGACTGGCTTACCTGTTTCGTCCGACACATCACCATCCATTGCAAAGCCGTCGATATTCTTTGAAATGTATTTGGCTATGTAGCCTGTCGCGGTACCTTTCTCTGGGTCAATGTCACCGACATCACAACGAGCCGAGTGATCAAACCTGCCTTGTTTATCAAATAACTCGTGCTTATCTTCTTTCGTTGCGTAATCAACAAATATTTCTGTCACTGCTTCTTTGTTCTCTGGCTTAACCCAGATAAGCAAATGCCAATGTGGTGTGCCATCGTGGTGCGGCTCGGCAACGCGAACCCCAAACCAACGAATTCCTTTTCTGCCTAACTTGGCGCGGATTCGCTGCCAGACATTATTTAGGTACTTTTGTGCATCACGTGGGCTAGCACCATTCCAGTGTCCAATGAAACCGCCCTTCTTGTATGAGTTGTGATATTTAGCTGGCGTAGTCAGCGTTAAGAACAAACCTTGCAAACCCAGCTCGTTGCCAATGTCTTCGCAGCCACGGCAACGCACCATTAATTCATGACGACGAATTGCAGGGTTAGCTACACTCTTTTTGACCATATCCCATAGATCAGCTTTTTCGCCTGTTTCTTCATCTAGCAACTGGTGTTGTTTGATATATTCATAGTTAGCGGCTTGCTGCGCCTGGTACTCACGAACGCAATCCCATGATGCATAAGGTGATGCTTTTGAAGATACTTGCCCCATTGCTATAGCTAAGTGTTCACGCATGATTTTGCGTATTTTGTTCAAACGTTTATACCACCACTTCTCGCTAATCATCTTTGAAATGTCTTGCAGTGCAGATAGCTCTGATTGTTCTTTGTACTTGCGAGGAGGCTTAACACCAAAAGTGTTAATCACGAACTTAGCAACTTGCTCATAGGTAAAAACCACAGCCATACTAGTACCAAGCTGAGTTATTGCATGATACTTCTCGCTTTCCAATCGAATAGAGCGATCAATGATGATAGAAATTTTAAAAGCCATATCTTTGATTTCAGACGGTTCTAATTCTGCGAGTAGGCGATTTACTGGCGGCTTACGATTCTTTTCTATTTGGTCAAAATCAAATCGCATCTGTTTTTTAGGCGTAAAGTTGCTTTGCTCAGTGTCGTCATATTCTCCACTGAGCAAATAAACCTTTTGAGTTGTAGGAATAGCTTTGTATTGAGCAAGAACCAATCTTGCTCGCTCCATTGCAGGTTCCATTTTTTCACGAAGGTATGTATTTGCTGCTGTCTTCCCTTTCTTAGAAAAAATCGCTTTGTAACGCTTAGCGAAGTACTTGGTGATATAGATAGGCAGATCATTAAAGAACTTTTTGCTGGTTCTCCATGCGTGATCATCTGGATTGAGCTGATATAAATCTCGCTCAATAAAGTTCTGTTCATCTGGTTCAATAGTCACAGGTTGATACCCGTGAACTAAACAAGCATCTCTCTCATCAATTGCTTTGAGGGGTGCTCTCCACGGGCACTTTAAAGGCTTGACTGGTTGATAGTAGCTTAATGATTTCATTGTGTTAGTCTCGACTCTCTAATGTCTTAGGAGTCAAAGTAGTGAAAACCAAGTTAATAGATCCCGAAAACAAATTACTTAATGACGACCAAATTTCAGACTGGTTGACAAGTAACGAGTCTGAAATTGGCTGTGTTGAATATCGTGCAGCCATCCTTGGTAAAAATGGCAGAACAGAATATCGAACCATCACTGTTGGAGGCTTAGACCAAGTGGTTAAGCTCTCCAATATTCTTTGTGATTTTGGGTTAGTAGATTTGCTCAAAGACTCAGGTCCAGTGAAAGGTTTTGATTCTATTTTTGCTTTAAAAGAAAGAGCTCAAGATCTGCAAAAATAGCATCTCTATTTCCCTCTTTTTCTGCCTTGCATACAGCCATTTCGATTGTATTTCTAAACGCTGGGGAGACCTCACGTATACCCCAGTGTTTTTCAATCACCTTACTTGCTATAACTTTTATCTCGTTGCTTCTCTTTGGAGCTGCTTTTATGGCATCAATTAACTGTTCACCACTCATACCGCCTCCAACTCTTGCGTTGTTACCAGCATAAAACCACCCTTGCCTTCACCTTTGCTCAAAACGCCTTTGCGTAGATGAGTACAATTGAGATCAAGGCATGCTTGATTTGCGGCATCATCCATTGATTCAAAATCACCGATAAATACGTTCGCAACTTCCTGCGTATCTTCATGGCGAACAATCCCACCCGATGGACAAATTTTTACTGCTGCGTATTGCATCAAATCGCCTCCATCGTTGGATAGCCATGTAACGGCTCACAATCACGCCACCACATTTGCATCGTTGAATTTTGGCTAGTGCTCTTCGTGCATGCAGACACAAAGAAAAGAGCGCGAATAGCACCAATAGCTTGATTATGAATAGCTGCATCAGTTGATTGGTTAAACACCACAACCCAATAAACCCACCACGCGGTAATGAAATCGTTAAGGCATAAACCTTGCGCCGTGCCGTTTACGTTAACTAGCTGAGCGCGTGTTGAATCGAGCTCTAACATGTCGCCCTGGCTTGATTCGACAACGTTGAATACACGAACAAAATGTTCAATTTTTCGAGTGGTGAAACCCTCTGAACGAAGACCAAACTCTAAATCCGATCGGTATATTGTAAGAACACTCATTCTGAATCCTCCCCTAGTGCTGCAAGATGTTTATTTGCGATCTCGATAAACTCTCTACCGCCTTCGACTGTCATTTGGGAATCATCAATCGTGTAACCCGCTTCACGAATAATTTCATGCCCGGCATCGATACAATCGCAAGTTTCTTGCAGGCGATCACGCAAGTAACCGACCAGCGAAATAGCGGTTGTTATCGCGCCGTTTTCCAGTGACAACACACACCAACCGTCAGCAATACCAAACTGACCACCTTGTAAAACGTGGCTAATCTGAATATTCATTTCTTGGCCTGTATATTCACCCTTCGCGCCAATCTCACGTAGGTTTAAGCAGTCTCCCACTTGATAATCACGATCATTGAATCGAACTTCACACGTTTTACGCCCAGCTAATACTTCCGTGAAATAGTGAGATTGAATTTTTAGTTCATGTAGCTTGAAAGTGCTCATCCGGCCACCCCATCAAATGCAATTCCGCAGAAAGGGCAATGAGACATTTTGAAGCCGTTTTCTAACGTCCTTTTGTTCTTCATTGGCTCATTATTTTTCTTTAGTGGGTGGTACTTTGTTTCCACATAAAGAGCGACAGGGGCAGACGGTTTACCATCAAGAAAGAACACACGGTTTTTCCATTCGACTTTTAAAGACCCCTCAACCATTGGAGTGTCTTTTAGTTGCTCAGTGGCAGCGTCTTTAACTCTTGCAAGCATTTCATCAAAGCAATTACACATATCAGTTCACCTCCATTTGAGTAGGAACAATGAACGACTGCCAAATAGCAGACACATATTTTGCTTGGAACTTCGCATCATCTAGCGCGGAATGGTGAACACCTTGACGGGTAAATGTTGTTTTCGGATCAATGCCAAGAATCGAACGTCCCATTTCAACAATGGTTCTAACGTCACGGTCATTCCAATGAGAAAAATGAGGTTTGATGCGAACAGCTTTGAAAGCATTCGCCAAGATCACATTATCGAATCCACTACCATTACCCCAAACTTGAATATCTCTTGAGTCACCAAGATCAACAAACCACTGGTTTAGCTCAAGCAAAGCATCTTTCAAAGACGACTTAGGCGTATCTCTCAGGAAGATTGAACGCGCTTCTTCACTCTGGATAAGCCACCAAGTTACAGTCGATGCATCAATATCACTGTAGTAAGCAGAACTATTAAGATTCACCACTACTTCAAAATCAGCACCAAGTGCGCCAGTCACAGGTGAGAACACAACCGCGCCAATAGAAACGATTGCCGCATTACTTGTATTACCCATGGTTTCTAGGTCTAACATTACATGTGTACTCATTACCTACCCCTTACATTTTGCTAGCGCGTTGTTGTACTGGTCAGAATCAACCCAAACAATCAAAGCTGTTTTCTTGTTGTCTACTAGGTCTGTAGCTCCTAGCCCATCGGTTTTAAACTTGATAGTGGTTAGCCCGTTGTTGAACTGGGCTGAATTCATGCACTGGTGCAGTGCTTGAACGGTTACGTTCTCGTCACCAATTTCACTAAATAGTTGCGTTAGTGATGCCATGCCTATTTCCTTACTTACCAATGACTGACAAGCAGTACTGTTCGAAGTCATAAAGACGCTCATCGTCCCAACAACCAAGATCACGTAAGGCAAGCATTTCAATAAACAGGCTGCGATTTTTCATATCTAGTTGTGACCAATGGTGCATCTGTGGCTTGGCATTTTCGGTTTGATATGAGCGATACCAACTCACATAGGTATGAGCGAAGAACACGCTTGCGCGATCACTCTGCATTGCTTCTTTGATGTCAGCTAAAACGTCTTCTAGTGGGCGGTGTGTTTGAACAGGAGTTAACTTTTTAGCGATAGCATCAAGCTGAATCACGATTTCTTCTTGCTGCGCTATGCTGCTTTTTTCAAAGCGGGCTGCAATCTGTTCAAATGACTGGTTAAATAGGTGTTCGTAGATGTTGCTCATGCTTTCACCTCTGCTTCGGCTTCTTCACGGGCTTCAATGATCAGTTCGGTGATTTCACTCTCGATTCTCAAAAGACGCTGAATTGGGCAATCACCTGTTGGACAACCAACATAGAACCCATCAACAAGGCTGACTTCTTCACGGTAGACAACAGGTGAAAGTGAGTATTCATCCCCATCTGGTGATATCGCAGACAGTGGGCGAACACGAACAACAAATAGATTGCCGCAACCACGGAAGTTAGTATGAATGTTGAGAATGTCTGTATTGGCCATCGCCAGAACATTGATCGAATGAACAATGTCATAGGCTTCTCTTTGCTTAAAGTTCTCTGCTAGTTCTTCTGCAATCACTTCAAAAGAACCTGACTTCATAGCTTTCGCTAATTCAGTAAGCTGCTTCTCTTCGCATGGGTTAAGAGTTAGTACATATTGCTTTGGCAACAGATTAGACAGCGCAAATGAAAGACGGCGGTTTTGTTCCACCATCAGTTCATTGAATGTCTGTGACTTTTCTAAATTCTGCGTTGATTGTTCTAAAACGCTTTCGGCTTGAGCCAAGATTTTATTGGCTTGTTCTAGGTCATTCATCTTCTATGCTCCTACGCTAAGACGAAAAAAAAAGCCCCCATTCCTTACGGAATACACCAGGGGCAAGGCTGGCTAGATAATTAATTCACATTGCAAATATCGGAGTGTTTCAAGCGGCGGACATCACCCACTTTGCGGTCAAACGTCAATGCCATTTCTTTTAAAAGCTGCATACCCATACGAACCTTTTGCAGCTCTAAGTCATTGAACGAATCGAATGATCGGTTGTAGTCTTTTGGCGGCATACCACCTGCAATCAGGATTAAGCCACGACTGCGATCACTCATTTCGTCATACATCTTGCGAAGCTTTTGACGCTTTACGCTTTTATCGAAAAGAGCTTTACAAGCAGCGATGCTTTCCAGAGCATTTGGGGCTTCGGGTTGTAGTTCTTGTTTATTGGCTAACTGACTCATGGTGTTTTCTCTCCTCTTCTTGGCTCAAGCTGTTTAGGCTAAGCCGGGGATAGGCGCACCATTAGCCAGAAAGTCTGTGCCCATTTGTACAAGTGGATGCAAGCCTGTGGTGCGGTGTTCAAGGTCATTGATGAGCAAAACCAAATTACCTAAAGCCGCTTGTGCCTTGGCTAGTGTTTTGCGTTTGGTAGATCGCGGTAAACGCTCTGCGGTGCACATTGCTAACGCATCGCTAGAAAGCTCACCAGAATGGTGGTTTAGCTTTAGAACTCGCTCAAACAAGTTCAGGCCATCTTCTTCTATTGGTAGTGGAGTCGTGACCACCCCATCATCTGCAAATAACGTATTTACGATTGAATAGTCACCCGAAACACGACTAATAGAGGCAAGCACAACAGGCTTAAGCACGTGTGGTTGGTTCGGGTTCAGCATATTGCGAAGCATTGTGCCGTTGAGTTGAAGCTTTCTCGCAATCGCTTCAACATCGTGATTAACAACAAAATCACAGCAAGCCGCATCAAAAGCTTGTTGTTTGCGTTCACGTAATACGCACATTGAGTTATTTTCATCCATAACTAATACTCAAATGAAGAAGAACGGAGCGAAAACGAATGTCCAACCAACGATATTGAGCAATAACGGACATTTGTTTGGATACTTGTCTTCCCAAGACTCACTCGCCTGATATTTCAAAGAAATATCTCGCTGAGTGAGTTTGGTTTTAGGTGAAGTTGCAAAGCTCATACTGCTTGCTCCGCAAGCTTTTGCATGTACTTCACCATATTGACCATGATTAAGCCTTTTGTGGCTTCTTTCGGGACTACTGGGATATTTCCAAGGTCTTTTTGACGGTCGAACGTAGATGAAGACATACCAGTACGACGTAAAAATTCTTTTTTTGTGCAGATAGGCGCATCAAGAGCTATTTGAAGTATTGCCATAAGTGATATCCTACTTGTTTGAGGTTATTTGATGCTGCATGGTGGAATATGAAGGCATCAATTTCGTTTGCGTAATTATTGATCCCTTTTGAAAAATAGTAAAGCTCTTTTTTGAAATTACAGCCACCTAAAGGCAAGCTAAATCCCAAAAAGAAACTATGGATTAACTAATTTCGTATTTTTTTAAGATTAAGGAGTGCGTGAATGAGCAGAGTTCCGGCAAAAGTACCGCCTTTTGAATACAAAGCTGGTCGCTTATTTACTGATAGGCTAAAAGAAGTTACGGGATGTACGTCATATGAGTTGTTAGCGGATTACTATGGAGTCCCAAAATCGACCATCTTTACGTGGCATCATCACGATCGCATTGCCCATGAACTAATCGTTAGAGAACATCTTCATAGCGGAGCATCGGTGAAGTTCCTAGCTTTAGGTGAAGGTGAAGCATTTCCAAACGGCAGACCCGAGACGACCTTTGGTGGCATAGCTGAACAACAAACAACAACAAAGTTCATAACTAAGTTCAGCATTAGCAATGGTGAACTTTCTGAAACTGGAAATATTGAAATAGGTCTTTCGACTCTTAATGACTTTGGCTTAGACCAAGCTGATTTAATCATCATTGACAAAGGTGAAACTCATTATTACGTCAATAGAGCTGAAAAACAGCCCGTGTCTGGTGATTACCTCATTGAGATCGACGGCGTTATCTCAATTAACTATCTGCAACGTTTACCTGGTAAGAAATTGGCAATCGCGTTTGACACATCAACCATTGAAGTATCTGAAGAAGACATAAACGTTGTTGGTCGTGTTGCGATGGAAATGAAGAAGAAATAGCTCTTTATATGTCATAGCCCACAAATATGCATCATGTTAAACGGCAACTAATATCTCCACGGCCCAATTCGGTTACAATTTTCTCCTGATTTTTATAGATGAGGAGCACACTATGAATCAAGCAATCAAAGATAAATTGCCGCAAGCACAAGAGGTTTTTACATGTCTGTATAGAAACTCGAAAGGTCAAGTTAGTGTACAAGAGCTTGCTAATGCATCACTAAACGAGTCCAACACTAAAAGTTATATTCAAGGTTGGTCGATTAAGCACTCTCGCCCTATAACGCTGCTTACCGATCAAGTTATTCAGACATTTAGTCATGGTGAAGAAGCGATCGAAGCGTTTGAGTCTGGTAACTATTCAGAGAATAACCAGATTGAACTACCTAACTCCAATCGACTGTCATCCCAAGAGACAATGGACATCTGCTTTACAGGGTTTGAAAAGAAAGAAAAAGAAGAACTTGTAAAGCTTGCTGAAACACACAACATGGTCGTCAAAAAAAGCGTTACCAAGTATCTAAACATCCTGTGTTTCGGCAGAACTGCAGGCCCCAGCAAATTAGCTCAAGCTAATTCTCAAGGGGTCATAGTGTTAACAAGAATTCAGCTAGAAAACCTTCTTATTACAGGAGAACTTCCAGACAGCCTAGCGGAAGACATCAACCTCAAAGACAGTTCAGCACGTAAAAAAGTTCTCAGCCAAGAAGAACTGGTTGCCGATATTAATACCAGCCTGGCTGGATTGCGAGAGCTAGGAAGACGTGAGAATTTAATCGCACTTTTCCATGAGGGGTCAGCTCTAGGCTGGAAGTTCCATGTACCAGATGTATTTAGAGAAGCACTTGATATCAAATTAACACCGATATCCATTCAAAATAACACTATCTCTACATGGACTCAGGGACATGCTTATTCTTTCCAGAGAGGTGATTCTATTGGCAGTGTATCAACGAAGGACTGGAATAACTTCTTACAACAAGATGGAATTCTGCTTCAAATCGCCTACTCCAACCCTGCGGGCTTTGAAGAGAACAAACGCATTGAAGGTAAGTTTACAGGTTCGTTTTACCAGTCTAAAACACACAAATCATCGCGCCAATTGAACGATAGTCAAATTGAAGTTTCTAGTTATGTGTATGACTCAGGCTCTCTGACTATAGATATTTTCAAAGTAAATGAAGCCAAAACCAGAGTTGAAAAATTCGACTCTATTGCCTTATCCCAAGTTGATTTCGTAACGCTTCTGCAGCAAGGCTATTACTGGAAAAAGCCTTTAGATAAAGACGATGATACACCAATTGAGAAAATAACCCTGATTCCATAACCATAAACCTGTAAGTATTCGGAGGTCAGCTCCGAGTACTTGCTCCGAATAGTTATGCTTAGGTGCAAATATAAGCTAGTAATATATGTCTATACGAAAGCTAGAAGATGGCAACAAAAAACCGTGGCTCTGCGAGTGTTATCCGCAGGGCCGAAGTGGTGCCAGAAAACGTAAACGCTTCGCCACTAAAGGCGAGGCAGTGGCTTACGAAAAATTTCTAATGAAAGAAGTCGATGACAAGCCTTGGCTAGGTGACAGAAAGGACTTGCGCACACTTCAAGAGCTAGTCGAACTTTGGTACAAACTTCACGGCCAACACCTAAAATCCGCGAAAAAAGTTTACCCTCGCCTTTGCACGATAGTGGAAGAGCTCGGCAACCCGTTTGCAATCAAGTTTACTGCAAAAGACTTTGTTCACTGGCGTTCTAGCCGTAAAGCAAAGAACCGATACGGAGAACCGACGACTGAAGGAAAAGCGATCTCTGCTCCTACCAATAATCTTGATTTAAGATATTTGCGAGCGGTATTCAATGAGCTTATTTCCCTTGGAGAGTGGACTCAACCAAACCCACTTACCGGTGTTAAATCGATTCAAGTAACTGAATCGGAAATGGGCTTTTTCTCAAATGAAGATATTAATGCGCTATTCGACAGGATCAGCAAAAGTAAACGAGCTAAAGAGTATGAACTCGTCTGCAAAATTTGCTTGTCTACTGGTGCACGTATTTCCGAAGCGAATAACCTGCGTCTTCCACAAATTACGAAGTACAAAATCACGTTTCTTGATACCAAGAGTAAAAGGAACCGAACTGTGCCAATCACCGAAAAGCTCTATAACGAGTTGATAGCGTTTGAGCGAACGGGGGAAAAGGATAAGTTATTTAAGAGTTGTCTTCACGGCATTGCGTATATTGTTGACCAGGCATTCCCTAACTTACCGGACGGGCAGAATACACACGTGTTTCGTCATACCTTTGCAAGTCGGTTTATGGAAGCCGGCGGCAACATCCTGGTATTGCAAAAAATCCTTGGTCACAGTGACATCAAAATGACAATGCGTTATTCCCATTTTTCACCCGATCACCTGATTCAGGCTGCGGAGTTAAACCCCATTTTCCGCTTAGGGCTATAGCCATCAACCTCTTAAAAAATGGCGACAAAGTGGCGACGTTTTTTATTGATACTGATGGTTATTGGGTGATAGTGACAAAATCAACGCTTATTAAAGCATTGATATAACGATAAAAGCCTTGATTTTACTGGCCTCCAGAAAACACTATGCATTACACTAAGTAA
>NZ_AFWE01000068.1 GCF_000222585.1 Vibrio scophthalmi LMG 19158
CATGGCTTCGATAGTTTGTTAATCGAAGCCTGTTTATCACATGCAGATCAAAATGAAGTAAGAGCCAGTTACAATCGTTCTGATTATTTAGAACAGAGAAAAGATATTATGTGCTGGTGGGGAGAATATATCGAGCAAGCTGGTTCCGGAATAGAGCAAAGGCTTTAATTGCACAAGCTGTCGAAGCTGAGTTGCAAGAGATGCTGGCCAAACATAAAGAATTCATGGTTGATGGCAAGAAAGCCAATGATAACCTTCTTGGGGCTTACAAACACCGCCGGTGATAGGAACAAAACATGAAACAACTCAACACCTACGATACAAAAGAAGAAGGCGAAGCAGCACTTGCCAAAATAGATGAGCCCAAACGCCTTGCCAGTGAGCGTGACAGTACAGAAACAATATATAACTTATTTGGCACACCAAGCTGGGGGAACTTTTACAAGCTGGGCATGTTTAACCTCGTAGAGCTCAAAGTCATTGTTCAGCAAAAGCAAAACGCTCAGCGCTATGATGCAAAAAAGCACCGTGAGATAATCACGATGCTTGAGTATGCAGCGAAGAGCTTCGAGTTAGAAATCCCGAAACACTGGTTGTAGTTATTGAGGCTAAAGAAAAACAACCGTGTCCGACGATTGAAGATGTGCTTCTAGTTCTTTGTTAGTTTGCACATCTGATAAATCAAAAAACAGCTTAAATGGAAACCAAACCGTATCGTCATTTATACTTGATAGACTCCGACTAGAGCTTTGGTTTGAACGCATTATTGCTTCCACGAGCCAACCTTTTACCTCTGGTTGTTCAATAGATACTACCGTATTTAGCTCATAAACACCCTGCTTTGGATTTTTGAGCACTCCAAGGTTCATAAGAGTTCTTACAACAAATTGCATGCTACGTTTTATTGTAGATGTATCGCCATATTGTTCCGTTACACGATCTTCAAGCTGAGAGTATATAAAGGTATCGTTAAGTTTAGTCAACTTACCAATCTGACCTACAACAAAGGCAAAAAACGGGTACTTCGACAGCATCATGCCCCAATGAAACACCAAGTGTTGCTCACTATGCTCCATTAACAAGTTAGCCCCTCTCGATTGGAATCTTTCTGAGATATGCTTAGGTAGCTTGTTCCAAATTCCAAATAACAAATTCCGAGTTTTATCTTTTGCTACTTTACTGGTAAATGCAGGCTCAAGCATGGAATCAATCCGGCCTTTCAACGCCTGCCCTTCTATACCATTAGCGACCCAAGATGCCGTCTGTGCTAGCCAATCAGGCTCTAAGTGACGATTAAAACCAATTGAAACTTTCAATGCAACTCTCTCTATTTCTTAAATAAAACAAGGTCGTTTCCTTGTTGGTGAAGATCAAACCAAGTTGTCTCAAGCTCATTGACTGATACTGAGAATACAAATGGAAACCAAACTAGATCATCAAGCATATCTGCAAGAGAACGACTTCGATACCTTTGGTTATACATCAGAGATTGCAGAAGCCAGCTCTTATACTTACTTTCTACCTTATGTTCGAGCTTATACGCTTTATACGTCCTATTCATTTGACGCTCAAGAACTCTAAAATCGACCAGTGTTTTTAACACCGAACGAAGACTACGTTTAACCGTCTCGGTATCCCCGTACAGTTCAACAATGTTCTTTTGAACTTGAGCATAGGTGAACACCTCTGCGTGTTTTTTACGTCGCCCAATGAATCTTACTACATCAGCAAAAAAAATTGTTTTTAGCAACTAACATTCCCCAGTGCAATACAAAGTCTGGACGTTCACTACCAAGCACGGCTTCAATAGCAAACCGAGTAAAGCTTTCTGTGACATCATCAGAGTTAGGGGACCACAACTTGGTCAACTGATTTCGAGTTTTCCCTCTATTTACTTTACACGTGACCGAAGGCTCGAGCATCAAATCAATCTGTTCGTCGAGTTCTTTTTTTTGTTTTCCCTCGGCGACCCAGACCGCAACGGAATCTAACCATTGAATCTCGATATGACGACTAAAGTTGACTCTCTTTGACATGTTGCTCTCTCGTAACAATAGCTAATGGGACAACCACCTCATGTAAGCTAATCCCGCCATGCCCGACAATCTGTTTGCCTTTCTGGATGAACGCATGACGACCTCTACTCACAAGCGGATACAAATCCGATGGTAGTCCAAATTTCTTAGCTGGCCATTCTAGCACGTCTGCCTTATCATTCGAATATTCAACTGTATGTTTATACAGCCTAACTCTTTCACCTTTTGTCTCTGCTTTAACACCTTCATTTGGCCAACTTTGACCTATTGCTTCTTGGTTACCGTGATCAGCCGTAATCACCACTTCAAAACCAGAATCCAGTAAAGCCTCTATCTTTGAAGAAAACTGCCACAGCTCGAGCCATTTACTCACTGCAACATTTAGTAATGGCATCCCACCCTCAATTCCGTGCATCTGCTTATCTATATAATTGATAACGAAACCTGCAACCTTTAGCTTGGGCGAATGAAAGCGGTCTTTGAAGGATTCTAGATCTTTATGCTTCTCAAGAGTAACTTCATATGCTACTTCGGTCTTGCTTAAACCTTTATCTTCCCAAAACGCATGCCAGAGCGCTTTTTCTTTTGCGGTCGTATGCCATGAATCAGGAAATGAACGTGGCTGTTTGCCTGAGAATAAGGCCTGCCTCGCTATGGAGGTAATAGTTGGAACCCATGAAAAAACACCTCTCTCCTCAACTCGAACATGAGGTATATCAATAATGTGCTCTTTAACGTAATTCCACTGTTGAAACCCCATACCATCCATCACTAGTAGACACACCTTTTGACCTTTGCAGACTTTAAGGTTCAACCAATCCGGTATTTTATGCAGCATCTTAGGGAAGCGGGTTGTCGGCGTGTTTATCAGCTTGCCAAAGTTCGTTTGCAACCACGTTTCAAAGTATTCATCTACTTTAGAGTTTAAATTAGCAATCTCAGCGCTCAGAGCATAGATATCTGAACCTTTCAAAGAGTGGGATAACGAATTCAGTACACCAAGTTCGCGTGCGATCTCTTCCCACTTTTCTGAATCTTCAGGTAGCGGCAAGTCCTGCACGATGAATTGATCCGAAAGCTTATTAAATAGCTGCCTTACTCGCAATAAATCCCTAGACTCATCATCCGCGATAACTCCAACCCATTCCCAATCATCTTTTCCTAAGCCGTCAAAATCTACAGCTTGGAGAATCCCGTCAGCAAATAAATTATCAACAAATACTTTAATATCTTGGTCGTCAAATGGAACAACAAGCTCATCGTCAGGCCATGATGATTCCTTAATCTCATGCCTCTGGGCTTTTCGCTGCAAGTGAAGCAACCACTGCTGTTGAAGAAACGCGAAGAACTCTGTTCTATCAGGCACAACCCTTGAGAAATCCCAACGACTAAACTGCTCACGAACTTGGAGAGTTTCAATTAACCTCTCTTCAAAAACCAACGGCATCTCGATACCAAGGTAATGCTTTCGAATGAGCAAACGAACTAAATCTGTCTCAGATTGAACGATCTCCGGAGCAATTTTGTAGATATGTCGTAAGACAAAATCCAAACTAGCATTTCGGTTTAGCTTATCCGCACCATAGCTCTTCACTGCAGACTGCAGCTGCTCATAATCTTTAGGTAATAAAGCTCTCAGTACTGATGCATCCAACTCTGGTATCACTTCACTAATATCAAAATCAACACGCTTAGCTGAAAATTCAATATCATAAGGAATACTAGGCTGTTCATCGACAACCCTAATTAATAGAGCTCTGCACTCATCACTACCAAGCCATTCTTCAAAACATAACCTTAGTGCGAGAGGATCAGCATCCGCGAAAAGTACAGCTCCTGCCTGTTCGATTAGATCAGCTATTGCGGGTTCAAAACATAAATTATCAGGGTCGTTAACAATATAGTGAACAGGCTCTGTCAAAGCCATCTGACTAGTAAGCTTCTCTTGCCAGTTCATATCTATCCTTTAATTTCAAACACTAGATGAAGGTTTAACTCAGGGTATATCTCACGCTTTGCATCAATATCAACCTTCCATTGACTGTATTCAATATCCAACTGACGCATTCTATAGCTCTTAACTTCTGGCAGACCTATTCGTTCAATTGCATTTCTTCTGGCTTTGAAGGAATACTCTCCTTTCTCAACGCTAAGTTCTAGTTCGTTCAAATGCTCAGCTAGCATAGAATCAAACAAAATTTTTCCTTGGACCTCTGCAGACTCTCTAAGCAATTGATATGCTTTTTTAGACTCTGGATTTGAGCTTAAGTCGGACTCGATAATATCTGAACATATTGCATCCCACACTCGATTAGATGCGGTAGAGAAATACTGGCCTGCTGTATTTATATAGATTGGCAAATACTGCAATTGACGCTCATCCTGACCAGAAAATCGAACGCTCCAGAGGGACCAATACCCGGTCACACCGGAAGGCAGGGAAGGAACTCGAACAAGAGGTATGTTTTGGACTTCGCTCCAAATTGGTAAGTGTGTGCTCAAGCCTCTCACCTTTGGGTTTTCAAGAGTAATGTGCTTTAATCCTGGTGTTTTCTGCGCTTCCTTACCAATAAAGGTAATGTCTTCCCAGTTAGCGCCATCTGGCCATTTAACACATATCGCTCCATTCTCAGCACGAGTAAATGACGCATCCGCACCTTGAGAGCTCTTAAAACTTAGGTACTGATTCACCATCCGCTCAACCCAATAAGGCAAAGGGTGATCAATAACTTTCTGGTAATCACTTGGATTTAACGACTTACCATCTGAAAACAAACCGTCTTGAGAACGTTTATCTCGAGCTCCACCCTGAATCACTTTCAAGGCTTTCGCTAATTCCTGATCCATCGTTGCCGGGTTCGATATGGATTCCATAAAGAGCTCATCAAAGAGATGATTTGCCTCGGCTGAGTCAAGTACGTCACTAGTTTTATCTACTCCGAATTCATCTAAGATGACTTGAAGCTTCGATTCCAATACATCTCGCACTCTATGCTCCACAGAGTCTTCCAGTACAAAGTTTAGAGCTCGTACTACATGGGGCTGACCGATACGATCAACACGCCCAATGCGCTGCTCCATTCTCATTGGATTCCAAGGCATATCGTAGTTTACTATGACGTGACAAAATTGAAGGTTTAAACCTTCACCACCAGCATCAGTAGAGATCAAAAGTCGCGTATCACCAGCAAACGAAGCCTGTGCCCTTTTTCGCTCATGCATATCCATAGAGCCATTAAGCGTGACAACACTGATCCCCCTATCGGTAAAGAACTTCGTGAGCATCTGTTGGGTTGGTACAAATTCGGTAAAGACCAACATTTTTAGTTCAGGATCTTGTTCTGCTTGTTGAAGTTGATAGAGCCAATCAATCAGTGCTTCTGCTTTAGTATCACTTTCTTTGGCAACGCATTCGCTAGCAATATTTAACAAACGCTGTACATTAGCCTTCTCGTTTGCCAACGCTTGCTTGCTAGTTGCAATCAACTCATCTAATTGCGCTTGGCCATCTAGGTCCGCCCAGTCATCGGCAAAAGCTAGCGGAAGCTCATCTTCAATAACAGTATTCTCGAGTGACTGTAATCGCCTAGACAATGTCATTGCAATTGCTGCACTACTCGAGCTAACAAGGCGCTGCATCAAGATCATTAAAAAGCCAATAGCATTTTGTTTTTGAGCTTTTGCTTGGTTATAACCTTCTTTTACATACTCAGTGACTTCTTCGTACAAGTGCCTCTGTAAAGCGTGTCTACTCTTCCAGGCCACAGGAATTAGCTCTGTCTTTCTAGGCTTAAATAATGGCTTACCTGTGCCGTCTATTGATATTCGCTTTTCAGTTCTTACGACATAGGGCTGAACACGTTCTTTCGTAACACTCGAAACATCAGGAAAAGCCTCTTTATCAAGTAAGGCCATAAGTCTGTGAAAAGCGTCACTCTTGCCCTGGTGAGGTGTTGCCGACAGCAGCAATAAGTAGGGTGATGCTTCCGCCAGACCTTGCCCTAACTTATAACGTGCAACGAGCTCGGTACTGCCACCTAATCGATGCGCTTCATCGACGACAATGAGATCCCATCCGGCAGACAGCAAATCATCAAATCTATGCTTGTTGTACTCATGAACTTGTTTAACCGACCAGCCTTTTCTGCTCTCAATTGGCTTTATACTATCAACGGGACAAACAACCAAATCATGTCGAAGCCAAACATTGTCGTTCTCATCTACAGGTTTATTCTCCCCAGGGATGAGCAGATGAAATGATTCCCCAAAGTGAGTGCTCATCTCACTTACCCATTGGCTTACCAAGCCTTTAGGTGCACACACTAAGATTCGTTTAGCCATACCTCTTAGCTTAAGCTCTCGCATAACCAAGCCAGCCTCGATGGTTTTACCAAGCCCTACTTCGTCAGCAAATAGATAACGGACTTGCTTGCGCGACATAACCTTGTCAAGCGCTTTCAATTGGTGAGGCAATGGAATGATATTTGATTCTACAGGAGCAAGTAGAATGTCCTCTTTTTGGGCATTCGCTATTTTGGCTGCGATACCAATATAAGAGAAAAAATGTGTGCTAGGCGATTTATCCATAGAAGTTTTAGACAAATCATCCGAAGAAACTTTTACAACGCTATCTTGTTGTTGGAGCCAAACACGATAAAAGCTCTGGCCCCAAAGGCCAGAGCTTTCTATCACTTTCACGTATTGTTGATGGGCTTGACTCCAAGCCCAATCACCGACATTTAAAAGTGTTGCCATTACCACTCATCATCCTCGGTAGAGGTTAGCGTTAATGCATTATCGTAGAACATCAACAACTTCTCATCTTCCTGAAGAACCGCTGGTGGAATTTTCGCTGAGATATCCAAAATGGTTTGGAAGTCTTGAGCTTCCCAAGCTGTATTAAAACCAGCTCGCAGGGCTTCAGCTCGCGGTTGCTTGATTTTTTTCTTTTCCACTTTGTACGTTTCGAACTCTTTGAGCAATGCACGTAAACGCACCTTCTCTAAATCCGCTGCTTTGTTTGGATCTGGCACATACCAACGGTCCTTAGCTTTCGCAACAAGTTTAGGATCGCTCTTATCTAAACCACGCATATCTTTGAAGTTGGTAGATAAATAGGTGTGAATTTGAGCAGGAACTTCATCTTTACCATCATACTTAATGAAATTTTGCTCGAGCAATGTTGACAACTCCAGCTCTAACTCGTTTTTCTTCCAACCTGAAAGTTCATTCAAGAATAATGGATGAATCTCTGAGTAGGTTTTAGGTTTTTCTTTCAGTTCTTGACGCATCCATTCGATTGCAGACGCCTCATCATCCACAAAAATTGAAAGCTGCATTACTTCGTTAGATAGTGCTCTTTTTCTATCATACTCAGCAACTTGCTCTGGCAAAAATACCATCCCTTCTCGTTCTACGAATCTTTTTAATAAGCCTTTAAGGAAATCTTGGCTCGATAGTGGGACTTGAATACCTTTTCTAATACAAGTTGTAATAAGCTGATCAAATAATATCCTAGGGTCTCGTTCTGGAATCTTAACCAAGTCACTCCCTTGATATTTAGTTATCGGTAAAAAGCTTAAATGAGAACTTATAAACTCCCATACTCCTTTAAAATCATCAGTTTTTGAATTAAATACAATTTCTATATCATCTTTTGGCTTATATGCAGATATAACTAAATCTTGTTTCACAGCCGTTGTTGTTGTGACAGCTTTAAAGCTGCCTTGTTTTTTATCTAATGCGGAAACGTTAGCTACAATTAATCCAGACTCTCGAATTGCTGTCTGAATACTATTCCATACAGATGCCTTTGTATTTGAGAACTCTATTGTTATCCAATGCCCTGGTTTTAACACTCTTGCTGCTTCTTTGAAGCATTCACTCATAAGAGCGCGATAACAATCAAGGCTTTTAGATTGTGCTGAACTTTCAATTGCTTCTTTTTCAATTGCAGTTCTAACTTCAAGCCAAGACTCCCAAAGAAAACTCAATTCAGAATAACTAATATTTGAGCCGAATGGAGGATCTAAAAAAATGTAATCAACAGAATTATCTGGAATATTTAACTTTCCAGCATTTCCTGTTGAAATAGCACTAGTATTAGGATGTGTATCAACACGACTGAGAGTTTTAGGAATTCTGTTCAACCAGGTTTCAAAAGGTTGCACTTCTACAGAAAAAGAAGGAATATATAATGTTCCAGAAAGAGGGGTCCCGACCCATCCGCCGCCGCCATGGAAAAAGTATGATACTAAAAATCTAGTTAACTTAGATTGCCTAATTACTAAGCTATCCAACTGAAACTGTAGTTCTTTATAGTATCTTGATGATTTAATTCGTTCTTTTAAAGCAGAAAGAACGATCATATTTCTCTTCGTGTAGAAGTGATGTAAATGGGTTATTCCAGATGGATCATTTCTTCTTGTTTCCTTCCCTTCTATCATTCGATGATTAGGAAATGGGAATGTAATTTCACACTCATCAATAACTTTTAATAATTTTATATCATCAGAATCTGGGGATTTTTTATATCTTTTACCGTTATGTTTATATACGATTAACACAGGCACGGATTCAGCTTGAACTATTGTTTTTTTCAAAGCTGGATCAAATACAGTGGCATCCTTTCTTATCAACTGCTTTTTTACTAAAGATGCTGTGCAACATGAACATTCAATTGTGTTCTTTACCTTCCCTACTTCCTTATCAATTCCCTCATTCCAGAGCACTATCTCACCAGAGCACTCCGGACACAAAAACACATCTGACCAAACAACGCAATTAATGTCGCATTCAGAACCATCCGAATGTTTAGTTTTGTATAGCCAAGAATACTCTTTGAATATCTCATTAATTATATTTTCTGCCTCTAAAACAAATGATTCATTATCAATTGCTTGATTGTAATTACTAGATATCAGGGTCGCAATCGGAGCGATATCGTTTAACAAAATATTTCTTTTGCCTAGCTTAGAAAATGTTTCCCTCTTTGTCTCATTACTTTCAATATCAAAAAATTCTTGTTGAATGTCATCGTTATCTAGAACCCTATAACCCAAAGATTCTACGACACTTCGGTCTCCACACAACTGACCTGCTACACCAGTCATTCCTGAGCCACAGAAACTATCAAGAACTACATCTCCGGGTTTAGTGTAGTGAAGAATATAACGCATGACCGCTTTATGAGGTACTTTTGTATGATATGAGTGCGCATTATAGATAGGGTCGTTTTTACCTTCACTAACATCTGCAGCAAAAGGTTCCCTAAAGTACTCTTCCTCACTTAATTGTTTTTGGGATTCCCATAAATTTGCAAAGTCACTTAACCATGGATTTGGACATGCAGTGTAGAAAGGAGGATCAGAAAGCCCCAAAATGGCTTCATCCGTGCCGATAGGAAAGCCTTCAATGGCTCTAAACTCTGGATCTTTTAATTTTTCACGTAGTAATTCTGTAAAGTGATTTCTACGAGCTTCGTCACTCTCAAAAGTCATCCCCAGGCAATCTACTGGCCCAGGTGCTTTATTTTCGCCTTCAATATCAAACAGGTTATCTTGTTTCATTGTTCATTCTCTACAGAAGCCAGTCACTCGTACTGGCTTCTGGTAATTAGGTTAGAATTGGATTAATCAATAATGATTCGCACTTTGCTGCTGTCTTTACCTTTGCAATGAGTATTAAGCAGTTCTTCAAAGCGAGCTTTAACATCATCCAATGTTTGCGGCGTTCCTTTACCTAAACTTGCAACTAGATCCATTGTTGAGATTTTCACTTCTTCTAAGCCAGCTAAGGCCTCGTTTACGCCTGCAATAAACTCTTTACTCACAGGAGTTGATAAACTTCCTGAACTAATGAAAGCATTAATTTCACCGCGTTGGACTTCTGACAATAAATCCAGCTGTAAGAACGGGTCGGCTAACGTCGATTTAAGACTTTGGGTCCACTCTGACAACATCTCGGTTAGCTGCGTATCTAGCTCAACAAGACGTTCACTTGCTGAAGCTTTACTTCCCTCACTGCGTGGTGAGAAGTTAACAGGGTTTGGCGTCAATTCAATTGTTTTAGGGTCTATCGACTCAGCAACTTGCAAAGAGGCCCAATCTGACCTCCACTGCTTAACCTGCTCTGCAGGAAGTAATGAGATCCCAGAGAATGCTTCTAACGTTTGCAGACGTTCGTCGCCAATCAGTGCCGCTTTCTCTTTATCCTGCTCCATTGTTAAACGAGCCGATTGGTACAAAGAAACATAGCGCTGTGTATACGCTTTTTTAAGCTGTTGAAGATTTGCTAGATGCTCTTGCTTAAAGCTTAACTCTAAGCGTGTAGTTTTATCTTCAATACCATTTCTAAGTGCTAGCGCTGCATCTCGCACATCAGATTGCCACTCATCATTATCCTCAAGAATGAGCTGAGCTTCTTTAAGATATTGAGCGTATTCAGCAAAGCTATCCACCACTTCCGAAAGTTGTTTAAAGCTATTCCACTCTTTCAAAGTTTCTGCGTGCTCTACAATTGACTCCGCCGAGTCTTTGAAATTCTTGAGTTTACCTGGCGTATTGAAACGCTGCAGAGACTCAAGGAATGTTTTCGTTTTACCCAAACGATCTGCTAACAGTGTCGCTTCATTCTCAGCAAGGACATGATTACCCCACAACATAAGTCGATGTTTTACAAGTTGCTGATCATGTACGAGATATTTAACTAATTTTTCAATCTCTTGTCCCATAGTACGAACGACATTTTCATCACCTTGCTGAATAGACGTCGCTAAGCCTTCATTCATCCCAAGTAATTCAAGAACAGCTTTAATTGCACTGACATTAAAGTCTTTTGGTGCTTGAATGTGTTTAAAGTCAAGTAGTGTATTAAAATCAAGCCCTTTCAAAGCATCGACATCACTTGCCGTGATGACTTTACCTACAACTGATAGCTCTAATTCCCCGGCATGAACTAGCGTTGCTAAAATCAC
This sequence comes from Vibrio scophthalmi LMG 19158, assembly GCF_000222585.1. GTDB lineage: Bacteria > Pseudomonadota > Gammaproteobacteria > Enterobacterales > Vibrionaceae > Vibrio > Vibrio scophthalmi. Next base: position 11,011 of record NZ_AFWE01000068.1, read on the forward strand.
TAGTAACCATTCTGGCTCTAATCGGTAAGTGCCAGGTTTGAAGTATAGACGCGCATAAACTGCCTCTAACAATTCACTTTGGTTAACAACTTGACCATGGCCTTTTGCTGCTAGCACTTCTAGTACTGCTTGAGCATAGCGAGAACGTCTTGGTTTTAGCTTATCACCATCAAGTAATTCAAGTGCATCAAGTACAGCGGTAGCACGTTTAGTTGCAGCACCACCAGCTAAATAGCTCAATACATCTTTACTTGCGACACTAATGGTATCTTCAGTAATACGCTGTGAGAACTTAGGGTATTCTGGAGCAAGAGACTGGAAGTAGCCTTCCAGAATAAAGCTCGCTACCGCTTCAAAGATGTCTTTAACACTGCCATGGTCACTGTCTGCAATACCGGTGATATCGCGAACAGATGCTCCCTTCAACCAGTCCATAATTGGCTTCGACTTACCATTATATTGAACTTCAAACGCGTCTTTGATGTTGGCGCGAATCCATTTAATCATCTCACCAAGATAACCGTCCGCTTTGATTTTGTATGTATGCTGTGCACTGCCTGTTGCTAGTGCACGCAGCGCTACAGATGCCGCATAGTTCTTTAGAGATTGATTAAACTCTTCATCACGGTTCTTGAGAACGAACTGCACTTCGTCTTCACGGATAAACTCTTTCTTTTGCTTGGGCGGGTTCTCAGGCTGAATGAAATACATGTAGTAATCTAGCTGAGGTTTCGCGGTTTCACGCTCGTTAGGAGAACCAAGGAATAGCCAACCAGGACGACTAACGTTTCGGTCTAACCACTTCAGTTCATGCTGCCACATTGCTGTTTTTGATTGTTGAGAGTCTGTTTGCTCTAAGATCTCTAACATTGCCGCTCTGTAAGCAGAGTTGATGCTATCTGGGGACAATCCTGCGGCTTTCGCTTCAATATGTGCATCAAAGTCTTCGGTCTTTTTCAGATCCAGATAAAACTGATCGTTGGTTTTGTTCTTAGAGAAAAACTGACCATTAACAGTACGACGAACCTTAGTAAGAACAGTGACGATGTGATTTTCCAAGTTCTTGCTCTTATCGCCAGGCATGATCTCGATGTTCTTCAAATACAAACATAAAGAGTCACGTAGTTCAGCTGCTGTTGCGCCCATCTCTGCATAAATATCGCCTACCGCCATACGGTGGATTGCTAGACCTGCAACCAAACGTTTGGCAAACTCTTTCTCACCTGGAGTTGGGTACGCTTGATCAATACGATCTACTAGAAGCTCACCTGTTTCAATGACTTGACCAACCTCTGGGTTAGTCTTCATGCTTGGCTCACTGCTTAGCTCGTTCCAGTAGGTATCGTAAGAAAAGATCCCCGGCACATCTTGAGGCACTTCGTCTTCCATCAATTCTTTCATCTGACGGGAAAGACTTTTCAGTACTTGACGATTTTCAAGACCAGCCATTCGCACTCGTTCGAACGTATTGATGTAATCTGGGTGCACAGGGAACATACGAACAAACTCGTCTAAACGCTCGTTCATTTTGTCGTAATAAGGCGTAAACTTTTGCAGATACTCGCGGATCCATTCCTGCTGTTGGGCATCTTTCTTTAACAAGCGCTCAGCAACAACATACTTAATATCCTCACGAGCAATAAGTACTTGTTCTGCACGGTCGCGAATTCGTTTTACTTCCTTAGATAGAAACTCTAGCTGCGTGCTATCAAAAATCGCTTCCTGAACACCGGCCATAAAGCGGAAACGTGTACCATCAATAACCTCACCGATAACTCGTAGAATCGCAATGTCTAACGGTAGCTCCTGTTCATTACGTGAGCGGAAATAATCTAGCATCTCATCACAAACCAGAAGCAAACCATGATCTGGATATTTTTCATGGAATGTGGCCATCATCTCTTCAAAATAAGGTTTGTGGTTTGAAGAGATTTCGGTCATTGGAGGGAATTCATAGTCCACTCCCATATCGGCTAAGCCGTCAGTCAAATTTTGCGTAACGATATCAGTCAGTGCCATTTTTGATGCACCGATTTCAAATCGAATAACTTTAAACTTACCCGCAATCTTGTCTGATGCACTACGAACAACATCATTTGAAATATGGCTTGCTAAGTCAGGGAATTCTGCGACAGCGGAGATAACGGACATCAAGTGGGACTTACCTGAACCGTAGTTACCAACGATCCAAAGCGCTTTGTTATCAACAGACTCTTCATACTGAAGTTGTTCGATAATGACATTGCTCAGCTTCTGAGACATCTTATCTGAGATTACATATGACGAAACCAAGCCTGTCGCTTTATCATGATCACTTGAGTTTTTAAGCTGAATGTTCGCTGTTACTGATTCAAATTGAATCAAGTCGCCGTACTTCTTCATTTCACTACTCCGTTGCAGGCATCTATCACCTGAATATCGTTTAATTCTTTTAATAAATAGGTTTTGTAATCTGATTTACCTGGTTTGGAGTAAACCACTGACGTTTCTGTTATCTCTCCAGGCCATATAGCTACTACAGCGTGAGACTTAGTTACCATTTTTAATAGCATCATCGGATCGTTTTCTAAACTTGGCTCAAACAACACATCAAGCTTTGTTAGCCATACAGAACTTCCGCAATCATTGGCAATTTTATCCACTTCAACTTCAAGTAGCTTCACTCTATCCATAATCGACAGGCTAATTAGTTTACGTGCAAGCTCTTTCGATAGGTTAACCAAACGAATTGAGTTGTTTAGAACTTCTACCTCAATCTCGCGATGTAATTCCTTAGGGATAATCACTAATATCAATTTGAAGGAGCGATACTCTGCTTCTAAACATGCATTTTGAACATGTTGTAACAATTGATCTGTCAGGCGAAAACTAGTAATAGATGTGCTCATGAGCAGTCCTTACCATCTAGACCATATTTATCAGCCTGATAACCGGGTACCAACTGAATGTTTTCGACACCAAAAATCGATTCTACTTCCTTAAGCACCAAATGATATTGGTTTGAATCAAGACTGCGCGTTCTAGAGCAATCTACCGACCAATCGCGAAGAAAATAACCAGCGAGAGCTGCTCGTATTTCAACTTTAAGCTCACCACCAGTCATTGCGTAATCAAGTTCTATCGCTTCTTTAAAAGAAGCATTTGGGTGTGGTATCAGTGTCAAATCGACAATCCTGTTCCACTGCTTATCTGATGCTCGGGATTGAGTTTCACCTATTGAAGTACTTACGATGGATAGCTGCTTGAAACGAGTTGCAACAAAGTCTCTAAAGCTTGATGAATCACGATCATACGCACGGACATGCCATCGCTTACCATTATTGACTAATGCATGAGGAACTATAATTCTCTTCTTACATCCTGACGACAAAGACATGTATTCACATTCAACAGCTGACTTTTGAGTGATCGCGCGCATCAGTGTCGAAATCACATCCGCATTTGGATGGACAAGACTCAGATTGTCAATACAAGATGAGCTGTGCACTACAGGCGATGACATTCCGTCACCAAAACCTTTAGCTAAACCGTACAGGATTGATTCTGGTTCATGTTCAAACAGCGCTTGAAAACTCTCTAACCGATGATAAGACTTTGTCTGGTGGATCAGCTCCATATTCGCCGGAGCCAAATCCTTATACGTCGCGAAGTCCCTAGTTGCTGCTGCTAAACCAGTCTGAAACTTATCTATAAGATCCGCTCTACTAACTTCACCAAAATAATTCAAACTAAAGTCTATAAAAGCCAACCTTTCGCGCTGAGCATGAGACAGCTCTTCAAGTTTTTTCATATGAAACTTATTTTGTTTTTAACTGCTTGCAATGTACAACACCACACACAATGATACAATCAAAATGATTACATCATTAGCCAGGTATTGATTAGATCAGTTTCCCTAAGCTTTTCTTATTAGCTAATCAATAAATGTGATCCTCAGCTCGATTAACACTCAACAGCATGCCTCTCAGGTAGAAGTCAGTTATCGCTATCAAAGAAAGCATATGTCTAATTACAAAGAGCTAAAACGTCGCCAACGAACTGAACGTGACATGTATTCTCAGAACCTTAGCCTACGTGTCCATCGAGCCTTGATCTGGCTGAATAAGTCAAAACTTTGTGATGATGAACTGTATAAATCACAACAAGCTGAGACGTCAATTAAGGACATTGAGAATCATCGTCACTAACAAACAGTTCGTTAATAATCGCTATATAACGCTCAGCCACTGCGCCCACTTCCCTATACGCCATCTCTAGGATCATTTGAATTTGTTCATTATCTTTTAGAGACACATAGTTCTTTTCATCCATATATGATTCAATAAACGCGATTCGCTGTTCATCATCACCCAAAAACTCTCGAAAATCTTTGCTTGCTTTGGCGCTGTTACACTCTTTACAGCTTGGAACTAAGTTGCCAAGCTTGTGTTCTCCTAAATAGACCTTATTAATAGGAATAGCATGTTCAATCACAAGATCCTTTGCCTCGCTACAATACGCGCACTGGTGATTAAAATAGGCTTTGGTCGCTTGCCAATCTTCTTCAGAAAACTGTTCTGCACCTATGTTACTAAGAATATTTCTTACTAATAAATTCTGAGCGTTACCTATCGCATTGCCACGATATCGGCTGTCTATTTTTGAACTTCGGGCTGACACCTTTTGTCTAGATGACACTTTAGCGCATAATCGCAGCTCATTAAGCTGAGACTCATCATAATCAATACCAATTCGTTTTAGATAATTAACAAAATAAACCGCATCTTTCTTATACCACTGGCTACAAACGCGTACTGTTTTCCCGCGTACCAAGTAGATATTTGTCCAGTAACGTTTTGATATTTCGGAAGAAAGAGAATTCTTTTCAACCAGAAATGAAAAGTTGATATTAAATGTTCGCTTAGAATAATCAGAATCACAAAGTCGCTCGAACTCTTTCTGGTCATTTTTCTCACAATACTCTATAACTTGAGGTAAAAATGACTTTACTAATTTACCGACTTTCATGTACTAGCCTCAATCAGAGTGAACTCGCTGTGCTGTTAAGTGTATAGCCACAGTTCTTATCTGCTTTTTTCGATATATTGTACAGCCTCAGAATGCCCCGTTATGCCCTTTCCTCAGCTTCATTTCACTGCCAAATTTTTACACACCGGACGAATATCACCACATTCCTCATTAATACATATCTGATAGCCTGGCTTAATCATGCTGCTCATGGGGTTTCCGCACTGATCGCAAGGGTTACCTTGTTCTTGCAAGGAGGGTAGAAAGAGCAAGATAAAAACTTACCATACCGGCTCACTCGTTCTTTTAAAATTCCTGTTTTACAACTGCTACACGAAATCTGCTCAAACAACTTTTGTACAAATGACGCATCAAATTCGTCAGTATCTAACAAGTATCGATGCTTTATCAGCTCAACAACAAAGTCACTCACATCGGTCATATCAGCCAGCAGATAAACCTAGTATTCCGCCCTTATTAAAGCAACAAGCAAGGACAGAATCGCATGGTGTTCACATCAGAATGTGAAGGTCACTGACTTACATTTGAACAAAACCTTGCTACGAATCCCATAAGACTGAAACTTTTTGAATAGCACCTCCTAAGAGAAAGCATCGTAATTGCCTCCAAATTGATGGTCAGTTTCACTCATCTATTAGATACAAACCAATAACAAGAATTCTTAAAACTTAGTGTCTCTATGTACTAATGGTCTATGGGTGGCCTAGCTTAAACTTTGCTTTTTAAACTCATTTAGGGTTGCAGAATGCTTATCCCTTTCTCTTTCAATTCATTGCCAACTGCGGGGGAAAGATTCTCATCAGTCACTACAACGTTAAACTCTTCAATATCTAAAGCGTGGAAAACTCCGATTTTTCCATACTTTGATGAATCAGAAACAAGCACAACGGTTTGAGCCGATTTTGCGATCGCTTTTTTAACAATAACTTTGGGCTCGCTAGGGGTTGAGATACCCTTTAGATTCCATGAAGACGTCGAAACAAAAGCGATATCAATATTCATACCCTCTAGAAAATCCGCTACCTTGCTGCCAATGCTCGATTGATTTTCGCGATCGATACGTCCACCTGTATGGTAAATCTCGGTTGCGCTATGTTGCATCAAGTAGTTTGCTATCACAAAATCATTAGTGACAACCAATAGATCAGAACGTGATGCCAATTCTCGTGCGATTTCAAGCGTGGTCGTACCTGCATCTAGATAAACAGTGCTGTTTTCTTTGATCAAAGTGCTCGCTAGCTTTCCAATCCCCTCTTTCTCTCCGGAATGTTGAGCAGCTTTCGCCTCATGTGAGGCTTCATGATGTATCAGTTGGGTTAACTGCACACCACCAGAGACAGAAAGTACCTTACCTTTTTTCTCTAAAATGGCGATATCACGGCGAATTGTCATATGTGACACACTAAGCTGTTCAACCAACTCATTAATACTGATCACTTCTTGCTTAGAAAGTAATGCCAATATAGTTTTTTGTCGTTCTGCAGGGATCATTGGTTCTATTTTCACATCATTCAAACTTGTTGCTTATCATACCAGCCCCATCCAACTCTGTGAATATGTGTGAATTAATGTGAGTGGCAAGTCACTTTTAGCTCTCATTCCTTCTCTACATCGACAGAATTCATTTAAAAAATCCATTTTTGATAATTTTTGTGAATTTCGTGAGCTAAAACGCATCATTTAAAAACAATGTTCCCATATAATCACAACAAGAAACATAAATTAACATAACTTTGTGAGAAAAATATGAATGAACAAACCGTTAATTCAGTCGCTGTCATTGGCTTAGGTTCCATGGGGATGGGGGCTGCAAAGTCTTGTATTCGAGCTGGCCTTGATGTGTATGGGGTCGATCTCAATCCGACTGCACTTGAAGAGTTAGGTAATGCAGGTGCAAAAGCTGTCTCTACTGATGCAAATCAATTTGCACAAAAACTCGATGCTGTGCTGTTACTCGTCATTAATGCCAAGCAAGTAAAGTCTATTCTTTTTGATTCCGGACTTGCCAATAATCTAAAGCCTTACACCCCGGTGATGGTATCTGCCACCATCTCTGCCCAAGATGCCAAAGAGATAGAAGCGGGCCTTAAAGACCATAACCTCATTATGCTAGATGCTCCTGTATCCGGCGGTGCTCTGAAAGCCGAAGCAGGTGAAATGACAATCATGGCATCTGGTAGCATTCAAGCATTTGAAAAACTTGATCCAGTATTAAAAGCGACCGCAGGTAAAGTCTATAACATCGGCACTGAAATTGGTTTAGGTGCAACGGTGAAAATCATTCACCAACTTTTAGCGGGTGTTCATATTGCAGCAGGCGCTGAAGCAATGGCACTGGCGGCTCGCGCTAATATTCCATTAGATCTTATGTACGACGTAGTCACTAATGCCGCGGGCAATTCATGGATGTTCGAAAACCGCATGAAGCATGTTGTAGACGGTGATTATTCACCAAAATCCATGGTCGATATTTTCGTTAAAGACCTCAACCTCGTCACAGATACAGCGCAAGACCTTAAGTTTCCTCTTCCCTTAGCAAGCACTGCTCTCAACATGTTTACTTCTGCTAGTAATGCAGGCTTTGGTAAAGAAGATGATAGTGCTGTCATCAAAATCTTTAACGGTATTGAACTACCAGGCGTGGAGAAGTAACTATGTTATTAGGTGTTATTGCAGATGATTTTACTGGCGCTACCGATATAGCCGGTTTTCTCGTCGAAAATGGTATGCGAACGGTTCAGCTAAATGGTATTCCGGAAAACAATACATCCGTTGAAGCCGATGCAGTTGTGATCAGTTTGAAATCTCGTTCATGCCCTGTTGATGAAGCTGTTTCAGACTCATTAGCCGCACTGAACTGGTTACAATCACAAGGCTGTCAGCAGTTTTATTTTAAGTACTGCTCTACATTTGATAGCACAGCAAAAGGTAATATCGGACCGGTTACGGATGCATTACTTAAGACCCTTGATGAAGACTTTACGATAGTTTGTCCTGCATTACCTGTTAATGGCCGTACCGTGTTCAATGGTCATTTATTTGTATTGGGCGAGCCACTCAATGAGTCAGGTATGCGCAATCATCCCGTCACCCCGATGACCGATTCCAGTTTACTACGCTTAATGAATGCACAAGCCCAAGGCAAAACGGGGTTAGTGAATTATCAAGTAGTTGAAAATGGGGCTGATGCAACAACTACGCATTTTCAAGAGTTACGCCATCAAGGCTACCGATACGCTGTTGTTGATGCGTTTAACACTGAGCATTTAGTTACGTTAGGTCAAGCTGCCAAATCATTAAAACTGGTGACTGGCGGTTCAGGTTTAGCTACCGGCATTGCTAAAAACTGGGCGAACCATTTAGCGGATCAAAGCAAAGCTAAATCTACAGGTCTTCCTACTCAAGCGAAAAGCGTCATTCTATCAGGCTCATGCTCATTGATGACGAATAAACAAGTTGCAGAATATAAGACCAAAGCTCCTCACTTTTCTGTTGATGTAGAAGCGTGTTTGAGTAACGAACATTACGCACAACAAGTCAGTGAATGGGTCCTAACTCAGCTAGACACGCCTCTTGCACCGATGGTTTATGCAACAGCCGACTCAGACAAGCTGCATGAAATTCAACAACAATATGGCGCGCAAGTTTCCAGCCAGGCGGTCGAAAAATTCTTTAGCCAATTAGCTCACCAACTTCAAGAAGCCGGTGTACGTAACTTTATCGTCGCTGGTGGCGAAACATCAGGCACAGTAACCCAAAGTTTAGGCGTACAAGGGTTTCATATCGGCCCACAGATAGCTCCTGGCGTGCCGTGGGTCAAATCGTTAGATGGTTCTTTATCTCTGGCACTGAAGTCAGGCAACTTTGGCGATGAGCATTTCTTTGTTAAAGCGCAGGAGTTTTTTCTATGAATGAAGAACAAATTCGCCAGCAAGTCGTGGAGTTAGCCCGTTCGATGTTCGAACGTGGCTATGCCACAGGGGGATCCGGTAACCTTTCTGTCAAGTTGCCAAATGGCCATTTTCTTGCAACACCCACAGGCTCATCATTTGGGCGTTTAGTGGCAGAAGAGCTGAGTGTCGTAGACATTGACGGTAATCTTATTTCCGGCAAGAAAGCCTCAAAAGAAGTGGCGTTTCACTTAGCCTTATATCGCAATAATCCAAAATGTAATGCTGTCGTTCACTTACATTCGACTTATCTAACGGCATTGTCGTGTTTAAACAATCTCGACCATGATAATGCCATTAAACCCTTCACTCCTTACTACGTGATGCGCATTGGACAAATGCCCGTTATCCCATACCTAAAGCCTGGGCATCCTCAAATTGCCCAAGAACTAGGTAAACGAGCTGCTGACTATCGTGCGTTTTTACTCGCAAACCATGGCCCAGTGATCACCGGTGTGGATTTAGAAGATGCCATTGATAACGCTGAAGAGTTGGAGGAAACCGCTAAATTAATGTTTTTATTAAAAAATAATTCAATCAGGTACTTAACTAAAGATGAAGTTGCTGAATTATCAGGGAGTGGCAAATAATGGCTAAATTCGCAGCAAACTTAACCATGCTTTTTAACGAAGTGGATTTTCTCGAGCGCTTTGAGCAAGCACATCAATGTGGATTTAAAGCCGTAGAATACCTCTTCCCTTACGCGTATGAGCCGAAAGTGTTAGCGGATAAGCTCTCTCAATACGGGTTTGAACAAGCACTATTTAACATGCCTCCCGGTGATTGGGATGCAGGAGAACGAGGCTTTGCCGCTATCCCAGGACGTGAAGAAGAGTTCAAACAAAGCGTAGAAACTGCATTGTTATATGCCCAAGCGCTTAATTGTAAAAAAGTCCATGCGATGTCTGGCATTGTGGATGCAAAGTTCACTCGCCAACAACACGTTGAAACCTTCATCAATAATATCCGTTATGCGGCAGATAAATTCGCCAAGTATGACATTGAGCTGTTGATAGAACCGTTAAACAACCGCGATGTACCAGACTATTTCATCGCACATCAACGCGAAGCTGTTGAATTAATCAAACAAGTTGAACGACCAAATGTAAGGCTGCAGTTTGATCTTTATCACGCGCAAATTATGGACGGGGATTTAACCGTAATGATCCGCGATCTGGCTGATTACATTGGTCACGTTCAAATAGCCTCAGTACCCCTGCGCCATGAACCATCTGAAGGCGAAATCAACTATCCATATATCTTTGAACAACTCGACCTGGCGGGCTACCAAGGTTGGATGGGTTGTGAATACAAACCAAAACAAAGCACAAAAGAAGGCCTTGTTTGGGCTAAAAACTATTTATAAATGGACCTTGCAAGAGCGGTCAATTCATTGACCGCTTCTATAAACACAGTGTTATAAAAAAGGATTATATAATGAACATCATTATTACTGGCGGTGCTGGTTTCCTTGGCAGCATGCTAACTCACGCCCTACTGCGCGACTATCCACAAATTAAATCACTAAAAGTTGTTGATCAAATTGCCCTAGCAAGTTCAGCAATACATGATCCCCGAGTCGAATCTATCGTTGCGGATATTACAGATCCAAATGAAGTTAAGACATTGATCAATGCAAATACAACGCATGTTTTCCATTTGGCAGCGATAGTCTCAAGTCATGCTGAAGAAGACTTTGATCTTGGGATTAAAGTGAACCTAACAGCAACACAATTGCTCTTAGAACAATGCCGACAAGTAAATCCATCTATCCGTTTTGTCTTCTCTAGCTCCCTAGCGGTTTTTGGCGGAACTCTTCCATCTCGCATAGAGCCAATGACTGCAACTCAACCTAGCTCGTCATATGGCACTCAAAAAGCTATCTGTGAGTTATTGGTCAATGATTTTGGTCGAAAAGGACTAGTCGATGCTATCACTGTGCGTTTACCAACAATATGTATCCGTCCAGGCTCTCCAAATAAAGCGGCCTCATCATTTGTGAGTGGAATCATCCGCGAGCCATTGAAAGGCGAAAAGTCAAATTGTCCTGTAAATATAGATCTACCTTTATGGATATCGAGCCCTAAAACGGTCATTGATAACATCATTCATGCAAGCCAATTAAAAGCGGGATCTATAAAAGGTTTTCGTACTTTTAACCTTCCAGGGATACAAGTGACTCCTGAACTAATGCTAAATGTTATGGCTAAAACAGCAGGAGAGAATCGAGCTAAGTTAGTAACGTTCGAACCAGATTCAGCCATCGCTCGAATAGTGGCTAGTTGGCCTCAATCATTCAACAATAATGCAGAACTTGCTTTAGGTTTTAAAGTTGACGATAACTTTGAATCTATTATTCAGGCTTATTTAAGCCAATACCCAATTCTTGAAATGGAGGCTGTCTAATGTTACCAACTTCTGTTATTGGCTTAATTGTCGCAGTTTTTGTTTTGATTTTCCTAGTTCTAAGAACTCGAGTACACGTCCTTATCGCAATGCTAATCGCGGCGTGTATTGCAGGCTTGATTGGAGGACTTAGCGTTGACGACACCATGTCGGCTATAAGTAGTGGATTTGGAGGTACCTTAGGTGGCATAGGTATAGTTATCGGACTAGGTGTCATGATGGGCGCAATTCTAGAAACATCTGGAGCTGGTGAATCAATCGCTTATCATTTCATCAAATGGCTAGGTAAGAAAAAGGAAGAAACAGCTCTTGCAATCACTGGTTATATTGTCAGCATTCCGGTATTTGTTGATAGCGCACTGATTATTCTATTCCCAATTGCTAAATCTCTGGCTAAAACATCCAATCGTTCCATTCTAACTTTAACTGTGGCATTGGCCGGGGGCTTAGTTGTAGCCCATCACTGTATTCCCCCGACACCCGGTCCATTAGGCGTTGCAAGTATTTTTGGTGTCGATATAGCTTCGATGCTAGGTCTTGGCCTTCTTGTCGCTTTACCATCGGTATTTGGCATTGTGCTTTATGCTCGCTGGCTTGAAAATCATTTCCCTGAATATATGACGCCTCCTAGTCTGACAAATGAAACTAACGATCTAAGAAAAGTTCACGATGATTATATGGCATCTAAAGAATCAAAAAATTTACCATCATTAACTTATTCTATTATGCCAATCGTCGTACCTATCCTGCTAATTTTGATAAATTCTTTAGTCGGTCTTGCTGAAACACAATTTGGTTTAGAAGGATTATCTCAAAGCGCTTTGGGCGCAACCATAAAGTTTTTAGGGAATCCGATGGTCGCCTTATCAATCAGTACATTATTGGCGATATATACACTGACACCTTATTTAGATAAAGAGACGACAACCAACAAACTAGAAGAAGGCATTTCCACGGCTGGTATCATTTTGTTGGTAACTGGAGCTGGTGGTGCTCTTGGTGGAGTCTTACGCGAATCTGGTGCTGGTGCTGAAATAGCAAACCAGATAGCCGCAATGTCGATATCACCGATAATGATCCCATTTATAATTGCGACTCTGGTTCGAGTGATTCAAGGTAGCGGAACCGTATCAATGATCACCGCGGCCTCGATCTCTGCCCCTGTACTAGCTGAAATACAAGGCGTAAACATGTTGTTCGCCGCTTCAGCAGCAACTATGGGTAGCCTGTTTGCTGGCTATTTCAACGACAGCTTATTCCATATTGTAAATCGATTAATGGGTGTAACAGAAGTACGTAAGCAATTGGTAATTTGGACCATTCCAACAACGATCGCTTGGTCAATTGGCGGAGCATTGATCATGACCCTAAATTTACTTATAGGCACTCATGGAAGTTGGTTTGATCCTGTGATTCCTTTGTTATTTTTAGCAGGATGCTGTTACTTTGTTAAATCACAAAATCGCCTTCGAGCACAAGAAGTACTTCTACATAAATCTGTTTAAAACAGTATTACTTTTAAACGCTATATTCTGTGACTCATAAAATGCTAATACTTAGGGCTTTATGACTTCGCATTTAGCTTATATTAATGCCTATACTAGTCATTTTCGACAACTAAGGAACTAATGCCTATAGTAAGACTAGTACCCGGCAATTACTACCTTAGCTATGCCAGCAAAAAATAAAACAGCCTCGTCATTCAATTATGAAGAGGCTGTTTTATTAAATCTTCGAAAAGTAAGTTTACTTAAACGCTACACTTTCCTAATTTTGGCTGGAATTGATTGGCGTACCGCAGCACCAACTACCCAATCGAGCACTACACCATTGCCATCTCGAGTTGGATCTATCAAACCAATATCGTTAATGTTTACCCCATCTTGACCGTTTATTTTCACTGGTTGCTGCATGTCGCCAATCCAGTGTGCGCGTTCACCAAGTTCAGTGTGGCCAAAGCCATGTTCAAAACCAAGCGTGCCTCGTCTGATCCCAGAGACCACCATCGCCAACGCTGTGGTACTTGCAGTTGGCGTTTCAATAACAAACTGATCACCGGTTCGAATACCAGCATCCTTAGCGTCATTTGGATGAATGTAAACTGGGTTCACCCCTTTAATCGAATTTAGACGAGGCGATAAATTGGATACCGCGCTATGAATATTCGATTTGAAGTTAGTCAAACTAAACGGCCAATCTGCTTTGGGATATTGAGTATCCAATGGTGTACCGTCTGAGAGCTTTTGTGGATACCACGTTGGGCAACCGCTGTAAAACTCGCCTGTCATAGTATTTTTTGCACTACCTACACGTTCGTTCCAAATCGCAACAGGCCGAGTCCATTTATACTTCATCTGCTCACCTTGGTAAGCCTCAGTTGCATTCTCAAAGCGGCCACCACGAGCAAAAATGTACGCCACACGCTTCATCTCATCGGGTGTCAGTACTTTTTGCATACTTGGCATGAGGCGCTCTAGACCAGACCACGCGATATCTTCTGCACTCACTTCTGGAACACCACCTTTGATGTAAGCCAAGTTGGCCGCAGAACGAAGATAGAAATCTTCCGCGCTATGAATGCCATGCCACTGCCCTTGAGCATCTTTAATGGCTTGGTCGCCAAAGCCGCCAAGTTGCATCTTCTTCGCGACATCAATTAAGAAGTTTTCTAAGCAAACACTGCGACCATCAGCGGTCTTATCAGTGCGTGCTTCTACAATCGGCCAGCGAGCCGTCACAGTTTTCACCGGAACATCATGCCAAGGTGTTGCCATCCCCCAGCTCTCATAGGTCACCGTATCCGGCACGATGTAATCCGATAGCGCTGTGGTTTCATTGATGAATGCGTCAATCGAAACGATCAAACCAAGCTGTTTCGGGTCTTTCAGCTTGTCTTCCAACAACGTTTTTAAGCCTGGAACCCCATAGATTGGGTTCGCCATATGGTTAACCCACACCTTCACACGGTATGGATAACCATCAATGGCCGCAGATAGATGTTCCGTTAATAACGGCGCCGCAAACGGATACCAAGGCGCGCGAGTTGGATAAGGTGATTCACCCACAGCCACTCGACGTTTATATTCACTGGTCTTTTGATACGGGAATTTACTGCGGGAAAGGAATACGCCTTTTGGTGCAACTTTCCCTGCAAATTTGGTGAAGTCATAACGCGGGCCCGCAGCTGAGGTTGGGTATCCACCTGCTTTCGCCATCGCGCCACCTTTCATGTTGATGTTACCAATTAAGGCATTGAGCATCATGATGGTAAAGGCATTGTAGAAACCGTTAGTGTGCATATTGCCACCGTGGGTATCAACGACCGCTTTGGTGCCATGACTGGTGAAACGTTTTGCCAGCGCAATGATTTGATCAACAGGAACTTCACATTGCTCACTGTAGAAGTTCAAATCGTACTTAAACGCTTCTTCTTTTAAACACAGCAGCGACGACTTCACTCGAACAGAACCAGACGCAAGTTGCACGTATCGGTCTACGAACAATTCGGCGGCGCCCATTTGGCTATGCACACCGAACTCACCACTTTGCGCATCAACAATCACGTACGGATCGCTTTCCGATAGCACTTCGCCGTCAAAAGGCATTCCCATCTCCGACGCACGTAAGAAAGCGCCATGGCGAGGATGCGTCTCATCGCTGATCACCAGATGCGTCGCGTTACACCAATGTGCCGTGCCCGCTTGTTGCATCGCATTGACACCTGGTTGAGCTAGGAATGTTTTGTTGTAGCGCTCGTTTTCAAGGATCCATTGGATCATGCCCAACACCAAAGCTGAATCGCTGCCCGGTTTGATTGGCATCCAATGGTTGGTATCACCGGCGGCAAGGCTGGATGAACCAGCCGGCAGGCTTGGCGTAATGATTGTGTATTCTAACTTGCCTTCCGTACGCGCCTTTGCAAGCTGACGTGATTGACGCTTAAATGGATTACCCGCTTGCGCTGGCGACATACCGATAAAGATAATGTATTCCGCGTTATCAAAATCTGGCTTTAAGTGCGCGTTCTTATCCAAATCATTCATGAACGCGCCGCTACCCGCACGGAATGCATAACCACAATAAGAACCATGGTGGCCAAAGTTGCGAGTACCAAAGCTATTGAACGCGAAACGTTTAAAGATATCGTCACGTCCTTCGTTGCCGGCATTTGTCATCAGCAGTTGGTTCGCTTTTGGGCCATATTCTGGGTTTTGTGGATCGACTGGAGTAGTCAAATCACGAATGTCTTTGAGGCCTTCAACATAGCCTTCGCCAAATAAATCGCCGCCATTCACCACTTCATCAACCAGCTGTTCGTAGCTGATCGGCACCCATCTTCCTTCACCACGCTTGCCGACACGCTTAAGCGGCTGAGTGATCCGATAAGGGCTATTGCGAATTTCCAGCATGCCATTACCACGAGCACAGGCGGTAGAACGCCCTTCTAACCCTGCTTCCCCAGCCATGCCCAAATATGCCTTTTTAACGGGAGTTTCGAACGGAATGTGCTGATGATGGGAAAGAGGATGGTAAGGGTTACCGACAATACGTAAAATCTCATCGTTACGATTATCAATACGCACACGCAAGCCACACAGACTCCAACAACCAAAACACATCGATGGAGCAACACGTTGATTCGTGTTTGGAATAAGGTTGCCTTGTTGATTCACTTTGTATTCTGGTTCTAACGAGTTGCCATGGTGAATGTCACGTGTCTTTACGCCTGCGGTGCCGTGAACAGCCCCATCAACCATGTGTTTGGTGGTGGTTGCATACCCAGCAGCAAAGGCGCCAAGCCCTCCAACTGCAAGCCCTGATTTCAATAACTGACGGCGTTTATTATCCATAATGAAATCCTCTTAAATCAGTGTTGAGTGGTTGCAGAAGATGCAGTTTCACGTTTTGGTTGAATAAGCTCAGAAGCCAGTAACGCCAGCGCTATCCAAAGTCCAAACATACCGACAATGCCCAGTAAACCATTGCTGCCGAGTGGTAATTCATAAGGGTAAGGCCCCATGTCATAACGAGCGATAGTTTGCACCTCCATCATGGTGATCCAGCGAACCGCCCACGTCGCCGCAAGGGCAACAGCAGAAAAAAGCAATGTGCGCAGCAAACTATCGCTTACATCACGAAACGCAAATCGTGCCAATAACCCACTCATCAACAACAACGTTGCTATGAGCGCTATATACTTTAGCCACTCTGGTTGTGTGAAAAGTGAAAATGAAGTGTTGTTTGATGCCCAAATCAGCAGTAGCAATAGCCCCAATATCCCGCTCATCATGGTGGTTTGTTTTAGCAAACGGGTGTCGCCCATTGTCAACGTTTTGGTTTTTGATGGGATCAGAAGCCAAATCACTAGAGCAAAACCCACCGCGCCAATAAAAGCGGTCACAAACCAAAGCAAAGGCGACGCGGGTTGGTGCCACAGTGAGCGTGATTTCACCACCGCGATCTCAGCTCCGGTGTACAGCGCAATACTCAAACCGGAGATCACGGTAATGACGGCCATCGACACCATCAATTGGCGACTGGTTTGCCATTGACCAAGTGACAATTTAGACAGTAGTGGGAGCACTTTACCCGATTGATTGGCGAGGTTGATTAAGTCGTTACGCAGATACAACCACGCTGTCGCCACAGCTAAAGCGGAAAAGATCGGAAGGAAGATAGCGCCTAAAGACATCCACGACCAAGAAGAGAGATACGGGTAAAAATGCCAAGCACGCCCCGGTTGATGCAGATCCCCCGTTAACGCAAGTGGCCCAACAATCGCACCAATGGCTAGGGTTAACACCAACGCTGCGCGCAGTCGATGGCTGGTATGAGATTCAAACAATAAGGCGATTAAAAATAGAATGGCCGCAGCATAAGCCGAACCGATGTAGAAAAAATACTGTACCGCCCACGGTAGCCAAGCAATGGCCTGAGGTTGAACTAAGACTTCGGTAATGTTCATGCGCGCGCTCCTTGCGGATCATAAATCGCAGGCTGACCTTCGATGTGTTGGGTAAAACGTTCATTCATACCAATGTAGAACACATGGGGTTTGGTCTCTTCATTGGGCTTAAGCACTTTGAGATCGTCACGATGCTCATTCATCAAACGACTCACTGTACTACGAGGATCATTGATGTCGCCAATCACGCGCGCGCCACCTACGCAGGTTTCCACACAAGCAGGCAACAAGCCATTTTCAAGACGGTGAGCACAGAAAGTGCATTTGTCGGCGGTCAACGTTTCTTCATTAATAAACCGTACATCGTATGGACAAGCTTGTACGCAGTAAGCACAAGCCACACAGCGGCTGTTATCCACCATTACAATACCATCTTCACGTTGGTAAGTGGCTTGCACCGGACAGACAGCAACACAAGGCGGATTGTCACAATGGTTACATAGACGCGGCAGCATAAAAGACTTCACGTCCTCAGTGATAGATGAGCCATCATCGAGCGTGACTTCATACTGTTTCACTGTGGTACGGAACTGACCAATCGGCGCTTGGTTTTCAATACTGCAACCCACAGTACATGCCTGGCAGCCAACACATTTACGTAGATCCACCACCATCGCATAGCGCTTACCCACGTGACCTTTTCTGTCTGGCTCATTGTTATTTCTGATCACCGTACCTGCGGTTGCGGTACCTATCCCTGCGATTGGAATAAGTGCCGCGCCTGCCGTTACCGCACTGAGAAAACGACGTTTACTGGAATCCATACCTCACCTGCTAAGACTGAATAAAGCTTGCTGGTATTTTCTTCTCTTCCTTCTATTTGCTGATATTGTGGATTTCCACATACCGACATCAATGTTGATCTAAAACAAATATAGAATCCCTAATGTTGCTGTTATTCTGCTATTCCAAATAACAGGATAAAGAAGCTATTCATGAAGACAAAAATCGTAAACTTCGTTCGGTTGTGGATTGCGTTTGTCTTTCTTACCTCTGGCATTGCTTACGCACAGACGCAAAAGAATGCATTAGATTCACACACGGAACTCAAACCACAAATCGATGTGGGTGTGTTGGCGACGCGTGGCCATTTGTATGCTTATCAACGTTGGCAACCCACCATCGACTGGCTGAATCAACAAATCCCTCAAGTGAACTTAGTTCTCCACCCTCTTGATTTAGATGGCATGACGCAAGCGGTTGAACAGAAAAGCATGGATTTTGTTCTGACTAACCCCGGGCAGGCTGTGCGTTTAGGCCGTCAATACGCCCTTTCTTGGGTGGCAACACTCACCAGTCAAGCACCTGAATATTCTAATTATGGGATTGGTTCCTCTTTAATCGTTCGTGCCGACTCTCCCTACTTAACACTTGACGATGTGGCAGGCTTACCCATTGCCGCGGTATCTGAGAACGCTTTTGGTGGCTACCTCACGTTGCGCTACCAAGTAATAGAGCAAGGGCTTAATCCTAACGATTTCTTTTCTGATGTGCGTTATCTCGGTTTTCCTATCGACGCCAGTCTCTATCAACTGCGTGACCACAATATCGAGGCGGCAGTGGTACCTGCATGCCTTAAAGAGCACATGGAAAATGAAGGCTTGTTAGACAAAGGGCAATTACGTGTTCTCAGCCCTATCCATTTACCTCAAACAGAGTGCGTGGTGTCCACCCCGCTCTACCCCAATTGGTCATTGGCAAAAACTGAACGGGGCTCTTCTCAACTGGCCAAGCAAATTAGCCGCGCACTGCTGGCGATGCCCGAGAGTAGCCCGGCAGCGATTGCCGCTAGAGCATCGGGATGGACATCCCCTGTTAGCTTGCTGTCGATTGATAAGCTCTATCAAGCCATGGATTTGCATCCACTCCAACAACCATGGTGGAAAGAAGCACTGCGTTGGCTGCGAACTCATCAGGAGTGGGCATGGGCACTGTTCTTATTTGTCATAGTATTGAATATTTACCATTTCTGGTTGGAATATCGATTCAGTAAAAGCAAACACGCTTTAGAGAAAACCTTGCAGCGACTAAAAGAAAAAAGCGAGATGCTAGAGCACTCGCAACGCGTCGCGATTGTGGGAGAGTTGGGCAGCAGTTTGGCTCACGAGCTCAACCAACCACTGGCAGCGATTCGCAACTACAGTGAAGGTGGACTTTTACGTATGGCGAAAAATCGCCCCTATGAAGACATCGTACCGGTATTGGAAAAAATACAGCAGCAAGTTGAGCGCGCTGATGCGATTGTGTCTCGCCTACGCACCTTGATTAAAAAACGCAGTGTCGCAATAACAAACTTTAACTTAGAAGCGCTGATTTCAGATACTCTGGAGTTAATGCACTTCCGCCTGCAAAAACAAACGATTGAAGTTGTGCGCAGCACCGAAGGCCGTAGCCGACCTATCGAAGCGGATATTGTTGGCTTACAACAAGCCTTGGTTAATGTTATGAGCAACGCCATTGATGCCTGCGTGACACAGGCAGAACAGCATCCCGCACCTTATTCAGGTAAGATTGCGATACATACAGATTTTCAAGCGCAGAACGTATTTATTCGCATCATCGATAATGGCACAGGTTTACAACAACCCAACCCAACCGAAGCCTTTGTTAGCTCAAAACAGGAAGGACTGGGGTTAGGTTTATCGATTTGCCGAGATGTATTGGAAATGCATGGCGGAGAATTCGAAATACAATCTGTTGAACCACATGGTTGTATCGTTGAGCTGACCTTGCCCTATCAGGCAGTCAAATCGTTAGCCAAAAGCGCCGCTGCGCCAAAAGAAAGCATCAAGGACAGATAGATGAGTGACAAGCAATTACCGGTGTACGTCGTTGACGACGACGAATCAGTACGAGATTCATTGGCATTTATGCTGGAGGAATATGATTTTTGCGTCACTGCATTTTCTGATGGTCAGGCGTTTCTCGATGGTGTCGAGATTGAGCAAGCGGGTTGTGTGATCCTCGATAGCAGAATGCCCAATTTACGAGGCCAACAAGTGCATCAAATTCTTAATGAAGCTTGTAGCCCACTGGCGGTCATTTACCTCACTGGACATGGTGATGTGCCAATGGCTGTTGATGCAATGCAAGCTGGCGCGGTTAACTTTTTCCAAAAACCAGTAAAAGGGGGCGAGTTAGCACAAGCTATCTTGAAAGGACAAAGAGAGTCTGCCGCCAACTTAGACATCGCATTAGCGAAGAAAGCATATGAGTCACTCACCACCAGAGAAAAAGATATTCTGCACTTGATCATTGTAGGAAAACGCAATATTCGCATCGCCGATGAACTGTGTATCGCCATGCGCACCGTAGAGGTTCACCGAGCGAATTTACTGAAAAAATTCTCTGCCAAAACTGTAGCTGAACTCGCTTACACCTATGGGAAGATTGTACAGTCTAAATGAGGCGCTAGTGCTTTGTTGACTTTAGACATAAAAGCCCTTCCAAACTAGTGCCCATAACAATATATCACCATTAAATTCAACACATTATCATAAGCGTATGAATTAAGGTTACGCATAAATATGCTACTTGAAATTGGCTAAAGTCACACACCATAGATTTTCATTAGAGGCCAAAACATTACTAGTATGGTGAAGCTAACAACGACTAATTTTTTTCTTTTTTATAACCAAATGGATCTTTACTCAAACAGAAGTTGCATGTGCATAATTCCCGTGAGATCAATTCGCCACAACTTTTACATACTTTTCGTTTCATTGTTCACAATCGCCATTCTCAATAAACTCAAATTAAACAATTCGAATACCCGCTGACATGATACGTTCCGGAGTAAGCAATACGCTTTCTGAACCATCATCAGCTTCCGCGCATAACAGCATACATTCTGAATTCTGGCCTCTCATCTTGGCTTTCGCTAAATTACATAGCACAACAACCTGCTTGCCCATTAACTCTTCTTCTGTGTAGTAAGGCACTAGGCTAGTCACTGTTTGCAGCGTCTTTTCACCCACATCGACTTGCACAATGTAAAGCTTGTCCGCATTTTCATGACGCACAACCTCGATGATCTTACCCACACGCATTTCTAACTTAGCAAAGTCGCCATAAGAGACAGTATCCATTTATCACTTCCTATATTGATTGATTTCTATTCATAAATAATTTACTAAAATTAAGTAAAGTGTAAATGTTTACACTAGCACTAAGTCCAATAATTACAAGCGGTAAAGATCTCAATAATGGAAGTAAAATAAGAGTTTCATTGCCTTGCTCTCATTGTCGGTGTTAAATAAGCACAGTAATCAAATGAGGTTAAAAATGGCGACAATCAAAGATGTAGCAGAGGAAGCTGGTGTTTCTGTTGCAACCGTATCTCGAGTGATCAACAAATCCCCTAAGGCGAGTGCTAGTTCTATTGAATCTGTAACTAAAGCGATGTCTAAGCTTGGCTACCGTCCAAATGCCAATGCTCGCGCCCTGGTAAGCCAAAGCACCAATACCATTGGCGTACTCGTGGGTGATATTTCGGATCCTTTCTTTGGCACGCTCGTTAAATCGGTCGACAACATTGCAAGAGAAAACGGCAAACACATCTTAGTGAGCAATGGCTCTCATGACCGTGAAGAAGAGAAGCAAGCCATTGAACTTTTGATCAATAACCGCTGCGATTCACTTGTGATTCACTCAAAAGGTCTAACCGATGAAGAGCTGATCGGCTACGCCAAAGAAGTGAAAGGCTTGGTACTGATCAACCGCTATATCGAAGAGATTGCTGAACGTTGCATCTTCCTTGATAACAAGAAAGGCGCCTTCCTCGCGACTGAATATTTGGTTCGTCACGGTCATAAAAACATTGCCTGTATAGCCTCATCTTCAAGCATTGAAGATGCAAATGAACGTGTTGAGGGCTACCAAGCTGCTCTGAAAGAGTATGGCATTAAGCTATCTGAAAGCTATATTGAACACGCCCAGCCAACCAGTGATGGTGGCGAATATGCAATGACCAACCTGCTGACCAAATCCCTACCGATCACAGGTATTGTGGCCTACAACGACTACATGGCGGCGGGTGCCTTGTCGGTACTCGACGAGAACGGTATTCAAGCACCAGATAACATGTCGATCATCGGATTCGATGATGGCTTAATTGCCCGCTATGTTCACCCGAAACTGACTACGATTCGTTACCCAATTCAAATGATGGCTGAGAAAGCAACACGACTAGCCTTGAACCTAGCCAAAGGTGAATACACTTCGGCAGAACCAATGATGTTCTCTCCGACTTTGGTGCGCCGTAATTCGGTTGAAAAAATCTAAGTTCTGGTCTCTGACCAAATAGCAAACAAAAAAAGCCCTAACAGAATCGCTTCTGTTAGGGCTTTCTTACCTTACTCAGATCCTCACAATCGCGCTTAATAAACCGCACTCTTATTAAGCGCCACTTTTGCTCATCCCCCAAGAACAACGCGATAATTCACATCGTTCTATTCACAAGCAAAAGACGTTGGCGTAACCGCTTTGAGCTTGAGTGTACTAGTTTGAAGAATCCCCCGAAAATTCAAACTGGTAGCAGGTACTGTAGTTATATTCTTGTTCAGGCTTGAGAATACAACTGTCCTGCTTCCACTCTGGGTGGTTAGGAGAGTCAGGTAAGAACTGGGTTTCTAATGCCAAACCTGCGTAATCTTCATAGTTGCCACCACTTCGGTTTGGTGTACTACCAAGCCAGTTTCCGATGTATAGCTGCATCGCCGGTTTGGTCGAAAATACTTTTAAGGTAACTAGCGCATCTGGCGAGGTCACTGTCGCGGCACATTGGGTGCCTTTACAGCCGTCAGCCAATAAGAAAGAGTGGTCGTAACCCTTGGCTGATTTCTGCTGTTCATCACCTAAGAAACGCTCTGAGATCATCATAGGTTGATTGAAGTCAAAGCTGGTCGATTTCACCGATTTAAGGTTACCTAACGGGATACCTACCGAATTGGTCGGTAAGAACTGAGATGCGTTGATACTTACAATGTGAGACAAGCAGTCGTGCCCTGCTTCCGCACCAAGTAGATTGAAATACGCATGATTCGTTAGATTGACCACGGTAGGCTTGTCTGTGGATGCAGAATAATTAATAGAAACTCGATTATCTTCGGTGATGTCATAACGCACCGACACATTCAAATTACCCGGAAAACCTTGATCGCCATCCGCTGAGACCAAACTAAACACAACCGATGTTTCAGTCTGCTCAGTAATATTCCAACGACGTTTATCAAAACCATTCGGACCACCATGTAAGGTGTTCCCTGCTTGGTTGGTTTCCAGCTTATAAGTCTTGCCATCAATCTTGAAACGACCATTGGCAATGCGGTTAGCATAACGACCAACTGTCGCCCCCATATAACTGGCTTGCTTCTCGAAGTTATCCATTGAATTAACACCCAATAGCACTTCTCGTCGGTTTCCTTTTACTAGCAAGATACAGCTCAACCACGTTGCGCCAATATCCATGAATGTCACTTCCATGCCGTGTGCATTCGACAGTGTGACAAGCTGAGCAGGTTGGCCATCATAGGCTGCAGTTTCTGTCATGAGTTGATGCAGGTTCTGCGCTTGTGTCATTCTAAATTCCTTCTACTGCCAGTAATAAAGCCCCTACTTTAAGGTAAAGGCATTAGCATTTGGCCTACAATGATCTTTTTGTCTGATAAGCCTTTTGTCTGTAGGTTAGATTACTTCAACTAGACCAGCGCCGTTTTTCGCTTGGCACACATAAATGGATTCTTTTAGTCCGGTCGCGGCTTGGTATTTTTGTTCTACTGTTGTTTTAATTTCATCAACTAAAGTTGGAGGAACCAACGCCACGATACATCCACCAAAGCCACCGCCCGTCATGCGTACGCCACCTTGGTCTCCAATCACTTCTTTAACCATATCCACTAGCGTATCGATCTCTTTGACTGTGATTTCAAAATCATCACGCATTGATGCATGTGATTCCGCCATCAACTCACCCATGCGTTTCATGTCATGAGTACGCAGAGCTTGAGCCGCTTCAACGGTACGATCATTTTCGGTAATCACGTGGCGAGCACGCTTAGCTACCATCCCATCCAACTCAGACTCTTTCGCTTTGAACTGCTCAATCGTTACATCACGAAGTGCAGGAACACCGAACAAGCGAGCCGCTTCTTCACACTGCTCACGGCGCGTGTTGTATTCACTGTCGACCAAACCACGTTTCTTGTTTGAATTGATGATCACCACCGCCATATCTTCAGGCATTGAAACCGCTTGAGTTTCTAGGCTACGGCAATCCAAAAGCATCGCGTTATTCGCTTGACCTTCCGCCGAGATCATTTGATCCATAATGCCGCAGTTACAGCCAACGAACTCGTTTTCGGCTTGCTGACCATTAAGCGCTACTTCGGCTTGGCTGATCTCTAGGTTGTAAAGCACCTTGAATGTTTGACCAATCACCACTTCCAGTGCCGCAGAAGAACTTAAACCTGCGCCTTGAGGTACGTTACCCGTTACAGAGATGTCTGCACCTGTAAATTCAAAGCCGCGACCTTTTAAGCACTTCACCACACCACGAATGTAGTTCGCCCACATTTTATCTTGTTGGAATGTGATCTCTTGAGTTAAATCGAACTCATCGACTGCATTACCGTAGTCCACTGATACTACACGTACCATGTTGTCGTCACGCTTAGCCGCTGCGACTACGGTTTGGTAGTTAATGGCACACGGTAGGACAAAACCGTCGTTGTAGTCAGTGTGTTCACCGATCAGGTTCACACGACCTGGTGCTTGGATAATATGAGTCGCTTGGTAACCAAGGACTTGCTCAAAAGATACTTTCACGTTTTGGGTTAGGTCAGACATAAGTAAACTCTCTGGTTAAACTCTATATTCAATTGGTTATGGCCCCTTTATGGCACCACTTTAATTCTTTCAGATTCCCTATCTCGTTCATCTCTCACGGTAGGAAATGACAACATGGCTGCTAAGCTTCTGAGGTTCAGAGCTTCTCATCTGCCGTCATTCCATAATCGAGGGACGAGATATCAGGAATCTCGCTTGTTACCTAAGAAGCTTCGCATTACTGCTCTTTGTAGTGAACGTCACTCAGAACACGAAGACGTTGCGCTGCTTGTTCTGCGGTCAAATCGCGTTGCGATTCCGCCAACATTTCGTAACCCACCATGAATTTACGAACCGATGCGCTGCGCAGTAGCGGCGGGTAGAAAAGCGCATGCAGCTGCCAATGGTCGATGTCTGTGCCCTCTTCAAAGAACGGCGCATAGTGCCAGCCCATGGAGTATGGGAATGAGCATTGGAACAGGTTGTCGTAACGACTGGTTAGTTTCTTAATCGCGACCGCTAAATCATCACGCTGCTCATCAGTCAGTTCACTCATACGGCGAATTTGCGTTTTAGGTAGCAACATGGTTTCAAACGGCCACGCTGCCCAGTAAGGAACTACGGCAATCCAATGTTCCGTTTCAACCACAGTGCGTGAGCCGTCTTTCATTTCAGCTTCAACGTAATCCACTAATAGATTTGAGCGTTGTTGTTCGAAGTACTCTTTTAGTAATTTCTCTTTGCGTTCAATTTCGTTTGGCAGAAAGCTGTTCGCCCAGATTTGACCGTGCGGGTGTGGCTGAGAGCAGCCCATGGTCTCACCTTTGTTTTCAAATGCTTGAACCCATAGGTAATCTTTACCTAGCTCTTCAATCTGTTCATTCCAGGTATCAATCACACCACGAATTTTGTTCAGCGGTAGTTCCGGCAGTGTTTTGCTGTGGTCTGGAGAAAAGCAGATAACGCGGCTCAACCCACGAACACCTTGAGTCTTAAATAGAGGGTTTTCAGACTCCGGAGCGTCAGGCGAATCAGGCATCAACGCCGCGAAATCGTTACTGAACACGTAAGTTCCGTCGTAGTCTGGGTTTTCATCACCCGAGATACGCGTGTTGGTCGGGCACAAGAAACACTCTTTGTCGTACGCAGGCAGTTGCGCAGTGGCTGGCTTTTCATCTTGACCACTCCACGGACGTTTCGCACGATGTGGCGAGACTAAGATCCACTGACCAGTTAATGGGTTATAACGACGGTGCGGATGATCGACTGGGTTAAATTCAACTTTTGACATACTTACATTGCTCTTAAATTGTGTGTTCTGGTTAATTAACCAAAACGAATAATTCTTCTACAAAGAGATTCCCCATCACGCTCGTTCCTCGCTGTAGGGAATGACGTGTAATCTCGTTGTGCTAGTAGTGCAAAGGCAACCGCTTCATAGCCTTGTGCTCATTCGTCATTCCAGAATCGAGGTGCGAGATATCTGGAATCTCTCTTTTCTTATCTCTGTATTCCCCAAGGAAGTTGGAATTGCAGCTTTTAATTACATCAAGTTAGTAACCATTAGGGTTATTCGACTGCCACTTCCACGTATCCGCCGTCATCTCCATAACGCTACGAGTCGCCTTCCAGCCTAGTTCACGCTCCGCCTTTTCAGTACTTGCCCAACATTCGGCAATATCACCAGCACGGCGTGGGCACAATTCATAAGGAACCGGCTTGCCTGATGCTTCAGCAAAAGCTTGCAGCATTTCTAGAACACTCGATCCTTTACCTGTACCTAGGTTGTAAATGTGCAAACCTGCCTTTTCACCGACCGCCTTTAGTGCTGCGACATGGCCATCGGCCAAATCCATCACGTGAATATAGTCACGAACGCCCGTTCCATCCGGTGTTGGGTAATCGTTTCCAAAGATAGAAAGCTTCTCTCTACGACCGACTGCAACTTGCGCAATGAATGGCATTAAGTTATTTGGAATTCCCTGAGGGTCTTCGCCAATAGTGCCTGATGTGTGCGCGCCAACCGGGTTGAAATAGCGCAGTAAAGTGACGCTCCAGTCGTTTTCAGCGTTGAACAAATCACTCAAAAACTCCTCGACCATGTACTTACTACGACCATAAGGGTTCGTTGTTTCGCCCGTTGGTGAACTTTCGGTGATCGGCACAATCTCAGGATCGCCATACACGGTTGCAGAAGAGCTAAACACGATACTTTTCACGCCTGCTTTCTTCATGCTACGAGCTAGAACCAGAGAACCATTTACATTGTTATCGTAGTACTCCAAAGGCTTAGCGACTGATTCGCCCACTGCTTTTAGGCCTGCAAAATGAATCACAGCTTGAATATCGTACTTGGCAAATACGCCATCTAAAAATGACTCATCACGGATATCACCGAAGTAAAATATTGGTGTTTGACCGGTTAGCGCATTGATTCGCTCCAGTACTAGCTCTTTGCTATTGCAAAGGTTATCTACAATGATTGGCTCCATGCCTGCCTGCATCATTTGGATGCATGTATGGCTCCCGATGTAACCCATACCGCCTGTAACCAGTACTTTCACAATCAACCTCTCTTCGCTGTCATTCACGATTTAATGTGAGCCAATACGCAGCGTATTGGCTCGTTGTTGCGGAAATAGTAGCAGCCAATTTGGCAATACTTCTGTGATCAGAACCACGAAGTGTAAACGTTTACACAAAGTCACACACAGCACATCGATTAAGTTATAGAAAAAACAAATCGGTACAGCCATCTAATTCATTGAATTTAAATGAGATATTTATAGATAGTTAGATTTGAGACATCACAGAAAAGTTGAGCATTTATTTTACTAAAAGTTAATGCAATGACTTTCAGTTTGATTACAATAGGTCTGTACAATAAAGAGGTGCATTGCTTTTTTTACTAAAGACAAATTTCAAAGCAGCGCAATGTTCCAAGAACAGGAAGTGAGTATGGCAACGTTAAAAGATATCGCGACTGAAGCTAATGTTTCATTAGCTACCGTTTCTCGGGTTCTCAATGAAGATCCTACATTAAGTGTCAAGGAAGAGACCAAAAGGCGTATCTTTGAAATTGCAGAGAAGCTGGAGTACAAAACGAGCAGCTCACGTAAAACAGTTAGCAGCAAAAAGCAGCACCATCACTTCCTTGCACTTTATAACTACAAGCAAGAAGCGGAAATTAACGACCCTTACTACCTATCAATTCGTCACGGTATCGAGACTCAGTGCGAAAAGATGGATGTTGATCTAACCAACTGTTATGAAAGTAAAATACAGACCAACTCAAGCCAAGTTACTGGCATTTTACTCGTAGGAAGGATGACTCAAGAAGTTATCGAGCAAGCGAAAAAGCTTACGGATAACATCTGTTACGTTGACTTCACTGATCACTCAGAACCTTATGATTCTGTTGATATCGATCTCGCTCGTATCAGCAAAGAAATCACCAATTTCTTTATCAGCCAAGGTTATGAGCGCATTGGTTTCATCGGTGGCCAGGACGATATCAACACCTCTGATATTCGCGAGATCGCCTTCGCAGAATACGGCGGTTTGAAGAACGTTGTTAGCGAACAAGACATCTACCGAGGCGACTTCTCTAGCTCTTCGGGCTACAAACTGGCGAAGCAGATGTTAGAAAGTGGCGACTACCCAAAAGCCATGTTTATTGCATCAGATTCAATCGCAATCGGTGTTTTACGTGCAGTTCATGAGCATGGATTAAACATTCCTGATGATATTGCGCTCATCAGTGTAAACGACATCCCAACAGCTAAATTTACCTTCCCATCTTTATCAACCGTTCGTATTCACTCTGAACTGATGGGAATTCAAGGTGTTAACTTACTGATTGAGAAGTCTCGTGACGGCCGTACAATCCCATTACGAGTTTATGTACCTAGCAAACTCAAGCTAAGAGACACAACAAAATAACAATATTTTTCAAATATATAATCAAAGGTCACCTATATGTCGGGTGGCCTTTTTTATACCTGATACATCACTTTTAATTGGCCCTCTCCCTTATAAAATCCTCCGTCTAAAGCACCGAATAGCATTATTTTAAGTGGATCACACAGCACTGTAAAAAGCCCCTAAAAAACGTGATGGAGTTAAAGTAAAACGTTTTCACCAATTTCATTTAGTAAAAGTTTTACTAATAATTACCTCAGTCCAAAAATACTCGTATTCATTACGACCCAATTACGCATAAGAACGTCGGCTAGCATTCAAATAGGCCGAGAGAGAGGCAACGTGAACAACTGGGAAAACTTCCTGAACTTACATGAAAACCGTATGGCACCACGTGCTTACTTCTTCTCATACGCATCAGAAAAAACCGCTAAAACATTTCAACGTGAACTAAGCAGCCACTTCCAATTACTGAGTGGCCAATGGAATTTCAGCTATTTCACAAACCCGCTCTTGGTTCCTGAAGAATTTTACTCTCAAGAGATGAGCGATTGGGGCCATATTACGGTGCCAAACATGTGGCAGATGGAAGGCCACGGTGACCTTCAATACACAGATGAAGGTTTCCCATTCCCGATTGATGTACCTTTCGTACCGTCAGACAACCCAACTGGCGCATACCAACGTTCGTTCTTCCTCGGCGACAGCTGGAACGACAAGCAAACCATCATCAAGTTTGATGGTGTAGAAACATACTTTGAAGTTTACGTAAACGGTGACTATGTCGGTTTCAGCAAGGGCAGCCGACTCACCGCTGAATTCGATATCTCTAGCCACGTAAAAGCAGGCAACAACCTACTTTCTATTCGCGTGATGCAGTGGGCAGATTCCACCTACATTGAAGACCAAGACATGTGGTGGACAGGCGGTATCTTCCGTGATGTTTACCTTGTTGGTAAAGAACAACTTCATGTTCAAGACCTAACGATTCGTACTGATTTTGACGATGCTTACCAAAGCGCCACCCTTTCGTGCAACGTTGTGCTAGAAAACCTAGCAGCAGCGACTAACGCAACCCTTGAGTACGCATTGCTCGATGGCAGCCAAGTAATCTCGCAAGGCTCAGTAGATAGCTTAACTGTCGACGGCAATGCAGATACTCAATTCTCTATCGATGTGGTGAACCCAGTTCAATGGAATGCTGAAAATCCATACCTTTACCAACTGTTGCTAACACTCAAAGACTCAGACGGCAAAGTACTAGAAGTGATTCCACAACGTGTTGGTTTCCGAGACATTAAAGTTCGCGATGGTCTGTTCTACATCAACAACAAATACATAATGCTTCATGGTGTAAACCGTCATGACAACGACCACCTTAAAGGTCGCGCAGTTGGCATGGATCGCGTTGAGAAAGACTTAGTATTGATGAAGCAACACAATATCAACTCAGTCCGTACCGCGCACTATCCAAACGACCCACGCTTCTACGAGCTATGTGATATCTACGGCCTTTTTGTTATGGGCGAAACCGATGTCGAAACACACGGCTTTGCTAACGTTGGCGACCTAAGCCGCATCACTAACGATGCTGCATGGGAAGCTGTATTTGTTGAACGTATAGAACGTCATATCCACGCTCAGAAGAACCACCCTTCTATCATCATGTGGTCTCTAGGTAATGAATCAGGCTACGGCTGCAACATCCGTGCTATGTACGATGCGGCAAAAGCGATTGATGACACCCGCTTGGTTCACTACGAAGAAGACCGTGATGCTGAAGTGGTTGATGTTATCTCTACCATGTACTCACGTGCTCAGTTGATGAATGCATTCGGCGAGTTCCCACATGAAAAGCCACGCATTATCTGTGAATACGCACACGCAATGGGTAACGGCCCAGGTGGCTTAACCGAATACCAAAACGTGTTCTACAAGCACGATGCAATTCAAGGTCACTATGTTTGGGAATGGTGTGACCATGGTATTCTCGCACATGATGAAGCGGGTACAGAGTTCTACAAGTACGGTGGCGACTACGGTGACTACCCGAACAACTACAACTTCTGCATGGACGGTTTGATCTACCCAGACCAAACACCAGGCCCAGGTTTGAAAGAGTACAAGCAAGTGATTGCCCCAGTGAAGCTTCGCGATTTCGATACGCAAACTGGCACATTCACCGTTGATAACAAGCTGTGGTTCTCAAACATTGATGATTACACCATCACTGCGGAAATCCGTGCTGAAGGCGAAACCATTGCTGTGCAACATATCAAGGTTGAAGAGCTGGCAGAAAACTCTAGCCGTGAACTGACACTTAACTTGCCACAACTTGATGAGCGCGAAGTGTTTGTTAACTTTACTGTTCGCAAGGATTCTCGCACGCCTTACAGCGAAGCGAACCACGATATTGCGGTTTACCAATTCCAAGTGAAAGAGAACACGGCACAGCTAGAAGCCTTCACTAACAACAATGCGACAGCACTGAATGTTGAAGAATCTCGCTTAGCTTATCTAATCAAAGGCCACAACTTTGCACTGAACTTCTCGAAAGTGAACGGCAAGCTGACGTCATGGCTAGTCAATGGCGAAGAGATGATTAAGTCAGAACCAAGACTCAACTTCTTCAAGCCAATGATCGATAACCACAAGCAAGAGCACGATGGTTACTGGGAACCTGCACATCTACAGATCATGCAGGAGCATTTCCGCACGCTGAATGTTGAACAGAACAACGGCAAGGTAGAGATCACCACCACCAGCATCATTGCTCCACCAGTATTCGATTTCGGTATGCGTTGTGAATATCGCTACCAAATCAATGCTGAAGGCCAATTGAACGTTGAGCTAAGCGGCGAACGTTACGGTAATTACCCTCATGTAATTCCTGTGATTGGTTTTGATATGGGCATTAATGGCGACTTCGACCAAGTTCAATACTACGGACGCGGCCCTGAAGAGAACTACCAAGACAGCAAGCAAGCCAACATGATTGATGTGTACCAATCAACCGTTGCAGACATGTTCGAGAACTACCCGTTCCCACAAAACAACGGCAACCGCCAACACGTTCGTTGGGCGGCGCTTTCAAGTCGCGCTGGCAATGGTATTGCAGTAAAACCACAGCAAGAAATCAACTTCAGCGCGTGGTTCTACACCAACCAAAATCTGCATCAAGCACAGCACACCATTGAGCTAGAGAAAAGCGGTTACATCACGTTAAACCTAGATCACCAAGTTATGGGCTTAGGCTCTAACTCTTGGGGCAGCGAAGTGCTCGATTCTTATCGCGTGTACATGGATGAGTTCCGCTACGGTTTAACTCTGATTCCATTCAAAGCAGGCGATTGCGACGCGCAGCAACTAATCAATCATAACTTTGGTGATGAGTTCTTCACGGCAAATACACCAGCGACTCAACCACAACAGAACGAGGCATAAACGATGATCGTTTTAGAGAACTTAGAACAATTTAAAGTCGTTTACCGCGATGGTCGTAAATGGCAACGCTGTGTAGAAGCGATAGAAAACATCGGCAACATCAAAGATGGCGTGATGTATTCCATTGGTGACTCGCTGGCTTACATGATTGAAGACGGCGTAGCTCGCAACACTGAGAACTTCACCGGCAACCGTCGTTACTTCGATGTGCACTTCTACCTAGAGGGTCGTGAAACTGTCGAGTTCGCAGCGAAATCAGAGCTAGAACAAATCCGACCTTACAGCGATGAGACCGACCGTGAACACCTAATGGGTAACGGCGAAACTCGTGAACTGGTAGAAGGCCAAGTGGCGATCTTTGATAACAGCAAGGCCTACCGCTTCCATGGTGATAACCGCGTTCGCAAGGTCGTGCTGAAAGTGACCATTGAAGACGGTTACTTCCTCAATAAGTAAACAATAACGCTATCTATTCACAGTATGTCTGAGCCTTGCCGTTCAAGGCTCAGACATGCTGAACAAAACCTCAATGCTTCCTCCCTACAAGGAAGCATTGAGAAATAACGACTATAATTACGTGATTCCTCGGAGGACACTATGTCTGAATCTGTACGCGGTAAGTTAGGCAAATTTGCCCTGCTTTCCATGACATTTGCAGCGGTATTTAACGTTCGCAACATCGTAAACAACAACATCGAATTGGGATTAAGTTCTGCTCCTATCTTTTTGCTTGCGACCCTTATTTACTTCATTCCGTTCGTATTCATTATTGCTGAATTCGTATCAGCAAATAAAAATTCTGAGTCAGGCATGTACGACTGGCTTAAAAAACCATTAGGCTCTAAAGCGGCCTATTTGGGCTCGTTTTTATACTGGTTCGTAAACCTATTCTGGTTTGTCTCTCTACTACCAAACGTCATTGCTTACGCATCTTACGCAATGCTGGGCTACGAATACGCCTTCTCTCCACTAGTGACTTCGGTGATCTCGATTGTTCTATTTGCTGCTGCAACGCACATTTCGACTAAGGGTGCGAGCTGGCTAGGCAAGATCTCTGAAATCGTGGCTTACGGTGTATTCGCACTATTCGCTATCTACGTTATCGGTGCACTAATGGCACTAGGTGGTGATCATGTACCAGCAGAACCAATCACACTTCAAGCAATGTCTCCTACCATCAACTGGGCGACACTAGGCATCATGTGTTGGATCTTCCAAGCAGCGGGCGGTGCAGAAACAGCAGCGGCTTACCTAAACGATGTAAAAGGTGGTCACAAATCTTTCATCAAGGTCATCATCGGTGCAGGTATCGCTATCGGTACAATGTACGCAGTAGGCTCACTGTTGGTAAATGTGTTCGTTGCTCGTGAAGATCTAACCTATGCAGGCGGCATGGTTGAAATCTTTACTGGCATGGCTCAGTTCTTCAACATCTCTGAATCTATGACGGGTCGCTTCGTTGGTATCGTTCTATTCGTTGCTATGTTTGGTTCAATGATGATGTGGACAGCAGCACCAGTGAAAATCCACTTCTCTGAAATTCCTAAAGGTGTTTACGGTGAGAAAACAACAGAGCTAAATGAACATGGTGTTCCAGTTCGTGCAGCATGGTGGCAGTTTGCGTTTGTATTCGTGATGCTTGTGGTTAACGGCTTCGGCTCTGAATCAGTACAAGACATGATGAACACAGCAATCAACCTAACAGCGGGTACCGCAATGTTACCGCCTATCTTCATCATGGTGGCGTACTTTGTGTTCCGCTTGAAGCATGACGACACACCGCGTGATTTCCGCATGGGTACTCGAGTTCAAGGTATGGCAGTGGTATCAGTGCTTATTGGTATCTTCGTTGTGAGCATGACAGCGTCAGCCTTCCCAACAGGTGTTGACCTAGTTCAAGCCTTCTTCATCAACGTGTTCATGACAGCAGTATTCTCTGGCATTGCATGGTTGTGGATTTCTCGCTTTGAAAAGAAGCAAGCAGGTAAAGGCGCTAAGCTAGAAACAGCTAAGCAGTCGTAACCTTAGTTAACCTTTAATATTTACAAAAAGCGCCCAGCACGGCGTAATGCCGATCAGTTAAGAAATTTGTGAGATCATTTGACCGATCCTCAAAAGGCTTCAAAATCCGATATTAGGAAACTAATATCGGATTTTTTATGTCTTTAGAAAGCCAACTTGCCAATACTTTTCGGTCGTGTAATACCTTCCACCACTTTGATAAATACTCTGACATTCTTAGTCCAGAGCTTATCCAGCAAGGTTTTGAGCAAGCTGGTGTAGCAACCGTTAGAAGAAGACGGTTACCTTTAGAAGCCGTACTTTGGTCCGTTGTTGGAATGAGTCTCTTTCGTCAACAATCTGTTTGGGATATTGCTAACCAACTCGATATTGTCCTGCCAGACAAACGACGTTTTGTTGCACCAAGTGCTGTTGTTCAAGCGAGACAGAGATTAGGCGAAGAAGGTGTAAAGCAAGTCTTTAAGAAGATGGCTGCGCACAGCTATCAGTCGTCTAACTTCGAAACTTGGTGTGGACTAAACCTTCTATCCGTCGATGGTGTCGTTTGGAGAACGACAGATACACCCGAAAATCATCAAGAGTTTAAAGCGCAGCGCAATCAATCATCTGAGAATATTTACCCTAAGATCCGTATGGTTTGCTTGATGGAGCTTACAAGTCATCAGCTAATCGATAGTGCATTCTCTGACTATCGCACCAGCGAAATGCGTCTCGCAGAAGAGCTTATTGAACAAACGCCAGATCAATCACTGACTATTTTTGACAAAGGATATTACTCTTTAGGACTGCTTAATCGCTGGAACAAAGTCGGTCAAGAAAGGCATTGGATGCTCCCTGTGAGAAAAGACTTTCAGTATGACGTTGTCCATAAATACAGCCAGAGTGATGCTATCGTTGCTATAAAAACATCACCTCAGGCAAGGAAGAAATTCAGTGACCTGCCTGAAATAATAGAAGCAAGGTTGGTATCGAAAGTCATCAAAGGTAAGGAGTATCAGGTTCTTACCTCAATGCGTGATGGGTTGCGCTTTCCTGGAGAAGACATTGTAGAGCTCTATCGCTATCGCTGGGAAATCGAATTAGGCTATAGAGAAATGAAGCAAACCTTGCTTGATAGTGAATATACATTGCGAAGTAAGCGCCCAGATATGGTTAGACAGGAGCTCTGGGGGATTTTGTTAGCCTATAACCTTATAAGGCAGGTTATGACAAAGGCAGCGAGTAATTTAGATAGCGTTTGGCCGAACCAATTAAGCTCTACGAGTAGTGCCATGGCTGTGACTCAATACTTTGCAGCTTTACCTTTAACGAGTCCAGGGAAACTCCCTAAACACTATGAAGTGCTACTACAGCCAATATCCATGTTTATCCTACCACCCCGAAGAGACGATAGAAATTATCCTCGTTGGGTGAAACTGAAACCCAATTTAAATTACAGGCTCGAAAAAATGCCAGTCAGCTTAACTGACTGGCATTACCCAGCACGGCGCTTTTTTATTTAAATTAAACACTTAATACTTAATACTTAATACTTAATACTTAA
>NZ_AFWE01000067.1 GCF_000222585.1 Vibrio scophthalmi LMG 19158
TGACGAGAACGGCGATGAAATCATTGCCACCATGACGCAGTTTGTAAAGGAGCAAGTGTATGGCTGAGTTGCAACTAACAGGCACAATGCGCGCCACTCACGCAGTGGTGAGCGTGATGCAAAAGGCGCTCGTGACGGATGAGTTTATTTCAGCCAATGAGGTGGTGCGTCATAAAGGCCGCTTTGATACCGCTGAAGAGCTCTCTCGCTTTGCATCAAAGAACAACGTCATTGGGGTGGCGGCGTTAAAAGCGTCGAACCATGACAGGCGCGCAGGCAGCAAAGCCGATATTTCGATGGTGGCTTACGTGGTGACACGCGGTGCCGCAAAAGATATGGACGCCTCGGTGGTGTGTGAGCTTTTAACCTCAAAGGTGATTGAGTTGGTCAGTCGCGAGCGTTGGGGTGTTCATAACTGCTCAGAGGCGAAAAACATCATCGCCACCAACTTATACAGTGCCACTCTTGATGGGTTTGGTGTGTGTATCTGGGCGGTCAGTTGGGTGCAGAACATGAGCATGAGTGAGCCGATTTACACCACTCTGGATGACTTCACCACCCTTGGCATTAAAAACCAACTCGCAGAGAGCGGCAGCATCGATAAAGGTGCCCCCACTATCGATGCGTTAATTCATTTACCAGGAGAGACCGATGAGCTCAGTGATGAAGAGAAAGATTAGACCCGCAAAGCCAGGTTTAACCCTTCGCCACCCTAAGACGCTGCAAAAACTTCCAGCCGAGGGCGCGCTGGTTGAACTCAATAGCTACTGGCGACGTCGCCTGCGTGATGGTGATGCGGTGTTTTGTGAAGACAAGCCTCAAGCGCCTGTCGTTGCAAGCGAGCCAGAAAGCGCAAGCGAAGATAAACCCAAGAAAGGAGCAAAAGCATGAGCAATGCTATTCCTAACGATATTCGCCCACCACTGTGTTACATCGGTTTTGATAACTCAAAAGCGATCATCGGCACAGCGGCTATGCCTCACCAAATCTTAGTGATTGGTCAGATGCTGCCAACGGGCCGTGCTGAGGCGTGTACGCTTTACCCGTTTAACGATGGGGATGAAGCGGCGGCGCTTTGGGGCCGTGGTTCATTGATGCATGGCCTTGCAAGCCAAGTAAAAGGCGCGAACCGCTTTACTCAAGTGCTTGGCGTGGCACTGCCAGAAGCGTTTAACTTGGTGGATAAAGACTACCAAGCCGCAGTCAAAACGGCGGCCGTTGAGAGCGAAGGCTCGCTGATGGTTGGATTTAAAACCCCGACCTTAGAGTTTGATGTGGACGAGAGCGAAGCGGCAGAGCAAGGCTGGCGCGTCAGCGTTGGCAACAAAACCGCGGCGCTAAAAAGCTTTTCGACTCAAACGGGCTTTATGGTGATTGCGGCAGGTGAAGGCTTGGCTGCTGCGGATTTAGCGGTTGATGTATCGATGACGCTACACGGCGTTGAAGCGACCGCAGCAGGTGTCGCCGCGCGTGGTGTTCAGCGCTTTATCGGCACGGCATTAGAAGATGCGATCATCTATCTGCACATTGCAGGTAAGTCGCTCTCTATCCTGGCGCAAAAAGGCGATACCGCCGCCGAGATGGCGCAAAACATCACAAACGCTGTTAACGGTGATGATGATTTTCCTGTCCGTGCTGAAAGCGCTGATGGCGCAGTGACTTACACCGCTAAACAGACAGGCGAAACGGGTAACGATATTCGCGTGGTGTGTAACTACTACGCAGGCCAAGCGTTCCCAAGTGGTGTGATGACCACCAACATCTCGCTATCGGGTGGTCAGGGTAACCCTGATGTATCCGATGCTATTAGCGCAATGGCTGATGAATGGTTTAACCACATCATTATGCCTTACCGCGATACGGCCAACCTCAATGCGCTACGCGATGAGATGACCGAGCGATGGGGCCCAATGAAGATGACCGAAGGTACGGCTTATCTTGCCTTTAGTGGTACGCACGCGCAGACCGCCACCTTTGGTGAAAGTCGTAACGATTTTCTCTATAGCTGCATGGGCGCAGGCTCATCACCAACCCCTGCTTATTTGTGGGCGGCGTCCTATGGCGCAGTTGCGGCGTATGAGCTTGCGATTGACCCTGCAAGACCACTGCAAACGTTAGTGCTGCCTGGTGTGCTTCCGCCACCTGTGAGTGAGCGCTGGGACTTAAACGAGCGTAACTTGCTGCTGCACGATGGCATTGCCACGCACAAAGTTGATGCGGGTGGCAACGTCATGATTGAGCGCGAAGTGACCATGTATCGCTTAAACAGCTACGGA
>NZ_AFWE01000066.1 GCF_000222585.1 Vibrio scophthalmi LMG 19158
TTGGTATTATCCCTTTTATTATAGAGCTTGGCGGCTACAATATTCTCGCTTCTCGCTTCTCGCTTCTCGCTTCTCGCTTCTCGCTTCTCGCTTCTCGCTTCTCGCTTCTCGCTCTAACTTTCAAATACTTTATACCGCTAAGTCTGCTAATCGTACCGATAGGGATAGGTGCAACTTCTTAGAATATCTGTGCTTTTTAGGTCAGTTCATCACCTTTATTTCCCTTTTGTTTTGCAGTGATGGTTACGATAGATAATCACTATTGAACTTATTGGCAAGTGGGGCTAAAACCCACATAGAGTTTATAGTTTTGCAGCAATGTCGCTGTGAAAATTGATCTGGAGTGGAGTGTTTGCGAGTAAGAGGGTTTTTCTCTGCGGCTTGTTTAGTTCTGTTGCTTGCCAATGCGACGGATGAACAGGTATTGCCTCGTGATCCTGAATTTATCGCCGAAGCTTATCAACTTCGCCTGCCTTCTGAGCATCAAATCTCTCGTCAATTAGCGATCCTTAATTATAAAGACTTCCATTACTATTTACTGAGCCGTTATATAAACAAACCTGCCGAACGGCAAAATCAGCTAAGTTACTGCTTGTTGACCAACGACACACTCAGTGCATTGGCGTTTCGTGCATTGTCACTGCTTGTTGAAGAACCCATTGGTGCAATGGGTTATCGAGTTAAACAACACTATGAATCTAATTTAATTTATCGCTTTATACATAGCCGAAATCATTTGCAGATTGGTTAATAAAATCTGTTCTGTTTATGAGGTAAAAAAATGTTGGATTCAATTATTTCGGTCTTGATGGCGCTATGGCATCAAGACTTTGCGACGTTAATGACGCCTGGCAGTGCTGCCATGGTGTATT
Source organism: Vibrio scophthalmi LMG 19158 (assembly GCF_000222585.1). Classification (GTDB taxonomy): domain Bacteria; phylum Pseudomonadota; class Gammaproteobacteria; order Enterobacterales; family Vibrionaceae; genus Vibrio; species Vibrio scophthalmi. The sequence continues at coordinate 873 of NZ_AFWE01000066.1, forward strand.
TTGTGGTGGGAGCACTGATCTTCTTAGAAAGTGGTTTTATTCCCGCGGCACCATTTCCTTGCGATAGCGTAGTGGTGTTATCTGGTACGTTAGCGGCTGTTGGCGTATTAGATCCATTTCTGGTGTTGATTATTATCGGGACTTGCGCGGCAACGGGAAGTTGGGCTGCCTATGTACAAGGACGTCTACTCAATCGTCTGCCTAAAGTTCAAGGTTGGGTAAATGCAGTTCCGCAAAAGCGTTTACAGCAAGTTGATATGCTTTTGGGTAAGCATGGATTAGTCGCTTTGTTCTGTGCGCGCTTTGTGCCAGTGGTGCGCTCTCTGCTGCCGTTGATGATGGGTATGCGAGCTAATAAAGTGAACAAATTCCACTACTTTTCATGGTTAAGCGCTATTTTATGGACCTTGTTACTTTGCTCTTTCGGTATGCTGTTACCATTGTTGCCTGAAAACATTAGCAAGTTAGTGACGATGGCTTTAATGGCGGCCCCAGTGATCACTTTTGTTACCGCGTTATTGGGCTTTATCACAATGCGTGTCCGTCGTGCTTTGAATGAGCAACAAGCCAGCAAGGTGAAACCGATTGTTGAAAAAGTTGAGCGTTAAGCCATATTAGGGCTTTTGGGTTACGATGATCTAAAAGCTACCTAAAGATTAGTGTGAGCAATACGATTACAATAAAAAAGGCAGCCGAGGCTGCCTTTTTTATTTTTTATATGATTTATGATTCTATTTTTACTTCTGCTTTTTTCGCTCTTTCAATCATTGGGGTAATGGTCGACCCTTGAATCAAAATCGAGAAAACAACGACGGCGTATGTCATGACCAGAATAATTTCTCTTACATCGATTTGTTTTTCTGGGATAACCCAAATGCCTGCAGGAATCGATAGTGCCATGGCGAGCGCTAAGCCGCCACGTAAGCCGCCCCAGGTTAAGATAGGGATAGACCAAGGATTATAGGTTCGATAACGTTTAAAGCCTATATAAGAGCAAAATACGCTGAGGAAGCGACCTGTTAAGACCAATGGAATGGCAAACGCCATTAGAATGAAGTCTTCTTGGTGGAATTTGAATAGCAGCATCGACATACCGATAAGTAAGAACAGTACGCCATTAAAGAACTCATCGACCAATTCCCAGAAATGGTCGAGATGATCTTCACTCTCTTTTGAAAAGCCAATATAGCGCGTCCAGTTGCCAATCATAATACCTGAGACCACCATCGCCAGAGGGCCGGATACGTGAAGAATGTCAGCCAATGCATAACCTGCGGTTGGTATACCGATGGTTAATAGCAACTCCATTGAGTGGTCGTCCGTTGCACAGATCAGATAGTGGAACACTAAGCCTAGTAGTAGGCCATAAGCAATGCCGCCAATCGCTTCTTGAACAAATAGCATAGAGACGCTGCTTAGCGTTGGTGCTTCATTGCCAAATGCGATGGTATATATGGTCACAAAAATGACTAAACCAAAGCCGTCATTAAATAACGATTCTCCCTCAATTTGAGTTGAGATGCGTTTTGGTGCATTGAGTTTTTTTACAATAGCAAGAACGGCGATGGGATCGGTTGGAGAAATAAGTGCACCGAACAGCAGGCAGTAAACGAGGTCAAATTTGATGCCGATAAGTTGGCAAAAACCAAATAGAGCGTAACCAATAAAGAAGGTAGAGAACAGCGTAGCACCTAAAGCTAATACGGTTATTTCCCATTTCTGATCTTTCAGGTTTGGTAATTTAATCCCAAGACCACCGGCAAACAGTAGAAAACCTAAAATGCCTTTAAGCAAGAAATCTTCAAAGTTAATACTCGACATGGTGTGAGTCGCAATTTCCGTCAATTGAAACCAGTCATTTTGGCCTGCAATCAAGATGAGTAATGAAAGCATCATTGATCCCGCGGTGATCGCGATGGTTGTTTGCATCTTGCCGATTTTGCTATTGATAAAAGCAATAAGCATCGCGGCAGCAGATAAAAAACAAAGAGTGTAGTAGACGGACATATTTGGACTCTTGTGTAACAAATTGTGAATAAGAATTCTGTGCCTAAGATGAGCAAATGGCAAATATTATTTCGTCATGGTGCTGTTAGGGATTAACTATTTTAGACGTCTAGACTCCTTTGAATTGTGTGATAGGATGGTGTCATACACAAAGGAATGAGGCTGTACTGTGGGAAGCAAAATAAGACAACAGATCGAGGCGCAACTAAAGCGACGTATCTTATTGATTGATGGTGGCATGGGCACCATGATTCAAGATTACAAATTAGAAGAACAAGAATACCGTGGAGAGCGATTCGCGGATTGGCATTGTGACCTCAAAGGGAACAATGATCTGTTGGTGTTATCACAGCCGAAATTGATTAAAGATATTCATCTCGACTATCTGGAAGCTGGTGCGGATATTCTCGAAACCAATACTTTTAATGCGACCACTATTGCCATGGCCGATTACGACATGGAAAGCCTGAGTGCAGAGATTAACTTCGCTGCGGCTAAACTTGCTCGTGAGGCCGCGGATGAATGGACGGCTAAGACACCAGATAAACCAAGGTATGTCGCCGGTGTGTTAGGCCCAACTAACCGAACCTGTTCGATCTCTCCCGATGTTAACGATCCTGGTTATCGCAATGTGAGTTTTGATGAGCTGGTCGAAGCTTATTCAGAGTCGACTCATGCGCTGATTCGAGGTGGTGCGGATCTCATTTTACTTGAAACGATCTTCGATACTCTGAATGCCAAAGCGTGTGCGTTTGCGGTAGAAACGGTGTTTGAAGAGCTAGGGTATTCACTGCCAGTGATGATCTCCGGTACGATCACCGATGCTTCTGGGCGTACCCTCTCTGGGCAAACGACAGAAGCGTTTTATAACTCTCTTCGTCATGTTAAACCTATTTCGTTTGGTCTGAACTGTGCGTTAGGCCCTGATGAGTTGCGTCCTTATGTGGTTGAGCTATCGCGTATCTCGGAAACCTTTGTTTCAGTCCACCCAAATGCTGGTCTGCCTAATGCGTTTGGTGAGTATGATTTATCACCAGAGGATATGGCTGAGCATGTGACTGAGTGGGCGCAGAGCGGATTCTTAAACTTGATTGGTGGTTGTTGTGGCACAACACCTGAACATATTCGCCAAATGGCACTAGCCGTAGAAGGTGTGACGCCAAGAGCATTACCGGATTTGCCAGTTGCGTGTCGTTTATCAGGTTTAGAGCCTTTAACGATCGAGAAAGATACCTTGTTCTTAAATGTGGGTGAGCGAACTAACGTGACCGGCTCTGCTCGCTTTAAACGCTTAATCAAGGAAGAGTTGTACGAAGAAGCGCTCGATGTTGCGCGTCAGCAAGTTGAAAACGGCGCACAGATCATTGATATCAATATGGATGAGGGCATGATTGATGCCGAAGCCTGTATGGTACGCTTTTTGAACCTGTGTGCATCGGAGCCGGAAATTTCCAAAGTGCCCATCATGGTTGACTCCTCTAAGTGGGAAGTCATTGAAGCGGGCTTAAAGTGCATTCAAGGCAAAGGCATCGTTAACTCGATTTCGCTGAAAGAAGGCAAAGAAAAGTTCGTTGCACAGGCTAAGCTTGTTCGTCGCTATGGCGCGGCGATTATTGTCATGGCATTTGATGAAGTCGGCCAAGCTGAGACTCGTGAGCGCAAACTTGAGATTTGTACCAACGCCTACCGCATCTTGGTTGATGAAGTAGGTTTCCCGCCAGAAGACATCATCTTCGACCCGAACATTTTTGCTGTTGCGACGGGCATTGAAGAGCACAATAACTACGCAGTCGATTTTATCGAAGCGGTGGCAGATATTAAACGTGACTTACCGCATGCGATGATTTCTGGTGGTGTGTCGAACGTTTCGTTCTCTTTCCGTGGCAACAACTATGTACGTGAAGCGATTCATGCGGTTTTCCTCTATCACTGTTTTAAGAATGGTATGGATATGGGAATCGTTAACGCGGGTCAGCTTGAGATCTACGACAATGTACCAGAAACCCTGCGTGAAGCAGTGGAAGATGTCGTACTTAACCGCCGTGATGATTCGACTGAACGCCTGCTGGACATCGCCCAAGAGTATCTTGATAAAGCCGTGGGCAAGGTGGAAGACGCGTCGTCGTTAGAGTGGCGAACGTGGCCGGTTGAAAAGAGACTAGAGCACTCACTGGTGAAAGGTATCACCGAATTTATTGTTGAAGACACGGAAGAAGCGCGTGTTAATGCTTCTCGTCCTATCGAGGTCATTGAAGGGCCATTGATGGATGGCATGAACGTGGTGGGTGACTTGTTTGGTGAGGGAAAAATGTTCCTACCTCAAGTCGTCAAATCTGCGCGCGTCATGAAGCAAGCGGTTGCTCACTTAGAACCGTTCATCAATGCCTCTAAAGAGGTGGGCTCGACCAACGGTAAGATTCTTCTAGCTACAGTGAAGGGGGATGTTCATGACATTGGCAAAAACATTGTCGGTGTTGTTTTGCAATGTAATAACTATGAAATTATCGATCTTGGCGTCATGGTGCCATGTGAAAAGATCCTCAAAATCGCGCAAGAAGAGAATGTCGATATCATCGGTTTATCTGGCCTGATCACCCCTTCACTTGATGAGATGGTGCATGTAGCTAAAGAGATGGAACGACAAGGCTTTGAACTACCATTGTTAATTGGTGGTGCAACGACTTCTAAAGCGCATACGGCGGTGAAGATTGAGCAGAATTACCACAAGCCAGTTGTGTACGTGAATAATGCATCACGAGCGGTAGGGGTGTGTACCTCGCTGTTGTCCAAAGAACTTTATCCTGCTTTTGTTGAGAAGTTGGATGCGGATTATGAAGTGGTGAGGGACCAGCACCGTCGTAAGAAGCCACGTACTCGCCCAGTGACACTTGAAAGGGCGCGAGCGAATAAGGTCGCGATTGACTGGGCTAGCTACACGCCGCCAGCTCCAGCTAAACCGGGTGTGCATATATTTAAAGATTTTGATATTGCTACTTTGCGCCAATATATCGATTGGACGCCATTCTTTATGACTTGGTCGTTGGTGGGTAAGTATCCAGCAATCTTAGAACATAAAGAAGTAGGCGAGGAAGCTAAGCGACTATTCAAAGATGCCAATGAGTTGCTTGATCGCGTTGAGCGTGAAAAGTTACTGGAAGCGCGTGGTATGTGTGCATTGTTACCAGCAGCAAGTGTTGGTGACGACATTGAAGTGTATACCGATGAATCACGTACAGAAGTGGCCAAAGTGCTGTATAACCTGCGCCAGCAAACCGAGAAACCGAAAGGGTTTAACTACTGTCTGTCAGATTACATCGCGCCGAAAGAGAGCGGTAAACTTGATTGGATTGGTGCGTTCGCGGTTACCGGAGGTATCGGTGAAAGAGAGTTGGCCGATCAATATAAAGCTGCTGGTGATGACTACAACGCCATTATGATTCAGGCGGTTGCGGACCGTTTAGCTGAAGCATTTGCTGAGTATTTGCATGAGAAAGTACGTAAGGAAATCTGGGGTTATGCAAGTGATGAAGTGCTCTCTAATGATGATTTGATTCGAGAAAAGTATCAAGGCATTCGCCCTGCACCTGGCTACCCTGCTTGTCCAGAGCATACCGAAAAAGGAGCGTTGTGGGAGTTGCTAAATGTTGAAGAGAGTATAGAGATGTCTCTGACCAGTAGCTATGCGATGTGGCCGGGCGCGGCGGTTTCGGGTTGGTACTTCTCGCATCCTGATTCTCGTTACTTTGCCATTGCACAAATTCAGCAAGATCAGGCGGAAAGCTATGCTGACCGAAAAGGTTGGGATATGTTGGAAGCGGAAAAATGGCTCGGGCCAAACATGAATTAATGCGCCTTTGCTCAGCCGCTATAGAGACAAAAAAGCACAGCTTGAAGCTGTGCTTTTTTATTGGGATTTTGCTGTGAACGAGTTAAATAAAAATCGTCGCCAAGCCCAAGAAAACCGATAGGCCAATTACATCCGTAACGGTTGTTAGCGCCATACCACCCGCTAACGCTGGGTCGATATTCATTTTCTTCAGCATAATAGGGATGGTTACCCCCGCGATACCTGCGACCAATAAGTTGGTCATCATCGCTGCTGAAATAATACCACCAAGTATCCAATTGCCTTTCCAAGCAACCACAATACCACCAATGATTAACGCCCACATGATGCCATTGAGAAAACCGATCGCGGCTTCTTTGATTAACAATTCACGTTTGTTTGAATCACCGATGTGGCCTAATGCTAAGCCACGAATGACCAGAGCAACGGTTTGATTACCCGCAACCCCACCCATCGAAGGTACGATAGTCATCAAGACTGCAATGGCCGCCATTTGATCTAAAGTGGCTTCAAACATGTTGGAAACTGAGGCTGCAGCAAGGGCTGCAAGTACATTCGCACCGAGCCACACACTACGCTTGCGCGCCGATTTTACCACCGGGGCAAAGGTATCTTCATCATCGTCTAGACCTGCCATACTCATCATTGAGTGCTCGGCATCTTCACGAATAACGTCAACCACGTCATCGATGGTGATACGACCTACGAGTAGTTGGTTCTCATCAATGACAGGAGCAGAAACCCAGTTACGACGTTCGAATAGGCTCGCGACATCGGAGTCCTTCATCGTCACTTCGATTGCATCGTCCGCATCTTCCATCACATCCGCAACTTTGACATCGGGTTGGGTGGTAAGAATGGCCGTTAATGAGAGCTCACCAATTAGGCGATTCTCTTCATCAATGACGTACAACGCATCGGTCGCTTCAGGTAGTTCACCACGCATACGTAAGTAGCGGAGCACAACGTCAATATCGACATCACCACGAATGGTAATGACGTCGGTATTCATTAAACTACCTGCGGTATCCTCTGAATACGATAGGGCAGTTTCAACACGTTGACGATCTTCCACATCCATCTGCGAAAGTACTTCACGTGAAACATCGTCAGGCAGGCTTCGGAGGACGTAAGCGACATCATCGGTGTCCATGCCTTCGGTTGCTTCAGCCAACATCTCTGGTGCCATTCTAGACACGAGATCGTCTTTTACATCCTCGCTTAATTCATCGAGGATTTCGCCATAATCTTCTGGATCGGTTAGTTGCCAAAGAACTTCACGGCTTTTACGCGGAGAGGCTTCTAAGAGATGAGCGATATCTTCCGGTTCCATGTCCTGCAGCTGACGGCGGACGTGGACGAAACGGCCATTTTCTAGAGCATCTGTGACTTCTTGGAGGGCTTGGTGAGCTTGATCAAACTCTATTTGCTCGGCCATCGATTCCCCCTGACTCTATATGGTTACAATGCGTTGAATAGTAACTTAATTTAACGGCTTGTTTAATAAGTTAGTGTTAAGAAAATCTAATTATCTGTTGATAAGTGAGCCGTAGATGTAATCAGTGTAGGTGAAGGGTTACTCATCTTCGTCAAATTTATGCTCAATTAACTGGCAAACCGCGATTAATGCCTCGCTTGCATCATTCCCTTCAGCGTGAATGGTGACATGCTCGCCTTGTGCTGATTCGAGCATCAATAAGCCCATAACACTGTCGGCAGTGGCAACTTTTCCATCATGGTTTTGAATGGTCAAAATGGCATTAAATGATTGTGCGAGTTCAACCAGTTTAACTGCCGCACGAGCATGTAGCCCAAGTCGATTCTCAATTAGGACGGTTTTACTCTCTTGCGGCATACGTTAATCCTGTCGGTTTTTCTCAAGTGAGGTGTGGCGAATTTGCACCTGATGTCCCAGTTCAGCGAAGTACTCGCCAATTTGTTGGGTGAGGTAGACTGAGCGGTGCTTACCGCCAGTACAGCCAATCGCCACCGTCAGATAGCTACGATTATTTTTTTCTAACATTGGCAGCCAGTGTTCTATGAATTTCTGTACTTGGAGTTTTAATTCAATCACTTCTTGATGGCTTTCCAAATAGGATTTAATTGGTGCATCTAGCCCAGTGAGTGGGCGTAAATCGGGTTCCCAATGTGGATTGGGAAGAAAACGCACATCGAAGACATAATCAGCATCACTGGGTAGGCCATATTTGAAACCAAATGATTGGAATACCATCACCAAATCTTTGCGTTCACGTCCTTCTACTCGACGGCGAACATTCTCACTCAATTCATGCAGCGATTGATTGCTGCTATCAATGATGAGATCAGCGTGTTCTTTGAGTGGTGAAAGAATGCTTTTTTCTTTCTCAATCGCTTGCTCAAGCGAGGTGCTTTCATGTGCCAATGAGAGGGGGTGGATACGGCGAGTTTCGCTGTATCGCTTAAGTAAAGTGTCTTTATTGGCATCAAGAAACAGCACGCTCACGTCGGTTTCTTGTTTTAGCTTTTGTAGTACATCGTTAACCAAGGTTGGTTCTTCGGGCAGGTTACGAATATCGATACTGACCGCGACATTTTGCTTGCTGCCTTGAATGGATTGTACGAATACATTCAATAGGTTAACAGGAAGGTTATCAACACAATAGTAACCTAAATCTTCAAGCACACGCAGCGCTACGCTTTTACCTGCCCCTGATTGGCCACTGACTACAATTAAACGCATAACAACGACTACCTGTTGATCATAATGTCATACAGCTCTTGATCCGACTGCGCTTTGCGAAGCTGCTTGAGGATCAGCTTGTCGTTAAGACGTTCAGCCATACATGAGAGGGTTTTGAGGTGTTCTTTGCATTGTGCATCAGGCACAAGTAAAGCAAATAGGAGGTCAACGGGACGGTTATCAATCGCGTCGAATTCTATTGGGCTTTCGCATTGTAAAAGGACGGCAACAGCTTGGTCGCTTGACTGCATACGAGCATGGGGAATGGCTATTCCATTTCCAATGCCAGTACTGCCCATCTTTTCACGGCTGAGCATGCATTCAAAAAGTTCGGTTGAGTTTTGTCCGGTATGCTCTGCGACGATTTCACTGATCATCTCAAGAGCGCGTTTTTTGCTGGTGCATTGGACTGCACTTTTGGTGCAGTCCAAGGTTAGAATTTCGCTAAGTTGCATAGTTAATGATTATGTAGTTTTTCTTTGTGCTTATTGAGCTGTCTAACCAGTTTATCGGTTAGCGAGTCGATTGCGGCATACATGCTTTCGTCATCAGCTGACGCATGTATTTCGCCTTGATTAATATGAAGGGTAGCTTCTGCGATTTGCTGAAGTTTTTCAACTTTTAAAACCACTTGAACACTGTTGATGTGGTCGAAAAAACGCTCCAGCTTTTGAAATTTTTCGTTTACGTAGTCTTGCATTGAGTCGGTAAGATCAACGTGGTGGCCAGTAATATTGATTTGCATAGGCTTTCCTTCTCGGTTGTTGCCTTAAAGTAGGCGTTTACGCTGACTTGAAGGGGCGATGCCCAAGGACTCTCGGTATTTAGCTATTGTTCGTCTAGCGACCTGAATCCCTTGGTCAGCGAGTAGAGCTGCAATTTTGCTATCGCTAAGAGGCTTAGCGCTGTTTTCTGCAGCGACGAGCTTTTTAATTAAAGCACGAATTGCAGTTGAAGAGCATTCCCCACCATTGTCTGTACTGACGTGACTGGAGAAGAAGTACTTCAATTCAAATATACCGCGTGGCGTGTGCATATACTTCTGTGTCGTAACACGAGAGATGGTTGATTCATGCATATCCACGGAGAGAGCGACGTCATTGAGTACCATTGGTTTCATCGCCTCTTCGCCATACTCGAAGAAATTTCTTTGATGTTCAACAATACACTTGGCAACTTTGAGCAGCGTCTCGTTTCGGCTTTCTAAGCTTTTGATTAGCCATTTTGCTTCTTGCAAATTAGAACGAATGTACTGGCTATCTGGGCTGCTGCCTTTGCCGAGTGCGGCGTACTGTTGATTGACTTTTAAACGTGGAATGGCATCAGGGTTGCTGGTCACCATCCATTTTCCATGCTCTTTAAATACGGATACATCAGGGATCACGTATTCGGCTTGCTCACTCGATATGCGACTACCCGGACGCGGATCCAATTGTTGGATCAGCTTGAGTACATCACGTAGATCCGTTTCTTTAAGCTTAGTCTCTTTGATGATCAACTTATAATCTCGATTACCAAGTTGATCAATATGATCGGTCAACACCAGTTTAGCTTCATTTAACCAAGGCGTGTCTTCTGGGTAAGTCGCTAGCTGGAGTAGTAGGCAGTCTTGTAAGTTGATAGAGGCGACACCGAGTGGGTCAAATTGCTGAATTCGTTTACGAACGGCTTCAATTTCCTCTGGTTCAACTTCTTCATGATCAAAGTTTTCCAGAATTTCGGAAAGCGGTACGGTTAGATAACCGTAATCATCAATGGCATCAATCAGTGCAAGTGCAATGGTTCTATCAAGTTCACTAAATGGGGTTAAATCGAGTTGCCAGATTAGGTAGTCGTAAAGAGATTCGGTGGTTTCACCTTGATAAATCGGTGCATCGTCATCGACGGCGATACCAGTACTGCCGGTATTTGCGCTATAGACATCATCCCATGTAGTGTCTATTTCAAGTTCAGAACTGATCTCTGATTTTTCAATCAGCTCTGAGCTATCTTGCTGCTCACTTTCGGAAGCTTCCGCACTGGATTCTTTTTCCTCATTACGGTTTTTCTCTTCGCTGGTGGTCAGTTCTTCATTGCCTTCCTCCACTTCGAGCAGTGGGTTGGAGTCCAAGGCTTCTTGAATCTCTTGTTGAAGATCTAATGTAGACAGCTGCAACAAGCGAATGGCCTGCTGTAACTGTGGCGTCATCGCCAACTGTTGTCCTAGCTTGAGTTGTAATGAGGGTTTCATTCAGTAATACATGCCTTTTAAAGTTCTACAGACTTTTTAATAATCATAGTCGGAATTGTTCACCAAGATAAACTTGTTTCACTTGCTCGTTGTTAAGCACGTCTTCTGGTGTCCCTTCTGCAATGAGATGTCCTTGGCTTACAATGTAGGCTTTTTCACATACATCAAGCGTTTCACGAACGTTGTGGTCTGTAATCAAAACCCCAAGGCCTCGATCACGAAGATGGACAATGATTTTCTTGATATCGATTACCGAGATAGGGTCGACACCAGCGAAAGGTTCATCCAACAGAATAAACTGTGGGTTAGCGGCCAGTGCGCGTGCAATTTCTACACGTCGACGCTCGCCCCCTGATAGTGCCATACCCGCACTCTCACGAATGTGCTGAATGTGGAATTCTTCTAATAAATCTTCCAGCTTATCTTGGCGCTCTTCGCGGGTTAGCTCTTCGCGGGTTTCTAAAACTGCCATAATGTTGTCTTGTACCGACAATTTACGGAAGATAGAGGCTTCCTGTGGTAGGTAGCCAATCCCCATGCGTGAGCGGCTGTGCATCGGTAAGATACTTATGTCTTGTCCATCAATACTGATAACACCTTCATCACGAGCAACTAAGCCGACGATCATGTAAAACGAAGTTGTTTTACCGGCACCGTTAGGGCCTAGTAATCCCACAATCTGGCCTGATTCAACTTGTAAGCTGACGTCAGAAACCACTTTTCGATTCTTATAGCTTTTCGCTAGGTGTTCTGCTTTTAAAATCGCCATAATTATTCTTGTACTGCTTGAGGCTGAAGTACGGTCGACACTCGATCGCCCTTTTGCTTACCGTCAGCAACTAACTTTTGTGATGAAATATGGTAACGAATATGATTACCGCGAATTTCGCTGTCATCTTGTGCCAACATTGCGTCATCAATCATCGTGAGTTGGTCGTTACTCACTTCGTAATGCAGCTCTTTTGCTTCACCGTATAAGGTTTTGCCATCGTCAGTGAGCTGAGAAAAGGTGGCTAGATTGCCATAGCCATCAATCTTGTTGATTGAGCCATCCGTTTTATTACGTGTGACGATAATCTTGTCAGCATTGATATTGATGCTGCCTTGCTTAAGCTTTACATCACCAAGGAAGGTGACTTGGTTGCTTTGCATATCAAGGTGTTGACTGTCTGAATCAATGTATACAGGCTGATCGCGGTCAGTCGACAATGCCATGGCCTGTGTTGCTGCGAACAAACAGGCGATTAAACTAAGGTGTGAGAGTTTCATATCTGCCTTGTACATGATTGTAAAGTATCGCGGTGTTGTCAGCGAAATTGCCTTTCATCGCTTGACCTACCGTCTCAAATTGAGGGCCAATTAGGGTAACTTGGTTATCCGCCCAAAAATCACGATTATCCAACTGAATATGCATTATGTCAGTTGATAATGTGTCAAATCCGGAGTCAGGTAGTAAATTTTTACCTAATACATTGCTTTGTAGTGTAAGCACATGATCTTTGGTTAATACGCCATGCTCTGCGGTAATCTCCCATTCTTGAATATCGCCATTGAGATAAACTTTCAATATTGGCTTATCAAACACGGTATCACCACTGCTGGCATAATTGTCCAATTTAGTGGAGATGATCACGTAACTACGAACACCTTGTTCATTGTATGAGGTGTTGGTTAGGTCATGGCCGGTAAAGAGTGGTAGCTCTACATTCGGTTCGACCTGAATATCGTAACTGGCTTTGTTGGTCATCAAGTAATAGCCAGAAATGGCAATGATGACGACCAGCAGTAAATAACCGATACGAGACAAACTCATATACTTAAACCTTTGTGTACGTCTAGTTCGTCACGAGCCTGAAGGATCAGATCGCAAACTTCACGCACTGCGCCGTGGCCACCTTTAATGGTTGTGACGTAGTTCGCACGCTGAGCAAGCAAAGGATGACCATCAGCCACACACACTTTTAGTGCGACTTTTTCCATGACTGGCCAATCAATCAGATCATCACCAATATAGCCGGTTTGCTCGGGAGCAATCCCTAACTGTTGGCAAATATCGTGGTAAGCCTTCACCTTATCGTCTTGGCCTTGATAGATCAGTTTAATGCCCAGCGCTTTCATGCGATTTTCGACGATCTGAGACTGACGTCCAGTAATGATGGCAATTTCAATGCCTGCGTTCATTAATGATTTTACGCCGTATCCATCACGGGTGTGGAAAGTTTTTAGTTCTTCCCCTTGGTTACCCATGTAGATAAGGCCGTCAGAGAAGACTCCGTCGACATCACAGATCAAGAGCTTAATGTGTTTGGCAATCGCTAAAATATCAGCGTCAACTTCACCATATAAGGTGCTGACTTTTTCAGTCATTACATGACCCCTGCTTTGAGTAGGTCGTGCATATTCAATGCACCAACCACGGTGTTGTTTTCACAAAGCAGTAATCCATTAATGCTTTTCTCTTGCATCAAGTTTACACCTTCTGCCGCCAACATGTTTGGGTTGGCAACGGTCGGGTTTTTGGTCATCACTTCGCTGATAAGAGCGCTATGAATATCAATGCGTTTATCTAAAATTCGGCGTAGGTCACCATCGGTAAAAATACCGAGCAGTTGTTTATCTTGGTCAACAACCGCCGTCATGCCGAGGCCTTTTTGTGTTATTTCAAGTAATGCATCACGCACTAAGGTTTGTGGTGAAACTAAGGGTAGTTCATCACCAGTGTGCATGATGTCTGATAATTTTAGTAACAGCTTGCGGCCAAGTGCCCCACCAGGGTGCGACAATGCGAAATCTTCAGCAGTAAAGCCACGAGCTTGTAATAAAGAAACCGCAAGGGCATCCCCCATCACTAACGTTGCAGTGGTGCTGGAGGTCGGAGCTAAGCCGAGTGGGCACGCTTCTTTCGGCACGGTAATTTGGAGATGGATATCTGCCAGCTTTGCCATGTTAGAGGTCGGTTTACCCGTCATGCTGATAATGGTGATTTTAAGGCGTTTTAGCACAGGGAATAGTGACAATATTTCGCCTGATTCGCCCGAATTTGAAATCGCCAGAACGATATCTCCGGGTTCAATCATACCAAGATCGCCGTGTGCAGCTTCTCCTGGGTGAACAAAAAACGCTGAAGTACCCGTACTCGCCAGAGAGGCGGCAATCTTATTGCCAATATGTCCAGATTTACCCATTCCCATGATCACTACTTTGCCATTTTTATTGGCTAAGATCGTCTCACAAGCTTGAGCAAAACTGTCGTTGAAATATTGGTCTAGCTGCTTTAATGCTTCAATTTCAATATTAAGCACTTCTAATGCGGCAGCGCGATAATCAAACATCACAATCTCCAGCGAACAATTACGCGTTCATATTGATAACAAGGTAGCTCTGGTACGCAATAAATACGACCACAAGGAATGCGCCTTCAAAACGATTGATGCTGCGCGATTTTCCTAGCGCCATCACAACCAACAGTAGTGATACCGCCAACATGACCCAAAAATCGCGACCCATGACGAGCTCGCTTAGAATTGAAGGATTAAGAATGCCGGGAATACCCATTACCGCAAGGATGTTAAATACATTTGAGCCGATGATATTACCAACGGCCATGTCATCTTCGCCTTTCATCACGCCAGCTACCGAAGCGGCTAATTCAGGTAAGCTTGTACCTACCGCGATAATCGTTAGACCGATCACTAGATCGCTCATGCCAAAATATTTTGCAATGACAACAGAGCTATCGACCAGAGTGTCAGCTGCGATAGGCAAAATAATTAAACCGATAACAACCCACATTAAGGCAATTTTGTTGTCTACGCCTTCAGGAACGTCTTGCTCTTGTTCTTCAAGTAGCACATCACCGTTTGGTTGCTCTTTACGACTAATGCGCAACATAGCAAGAATAAAGATAACGAATAGACCTAGCAGCAGCACACCTTCGTAGAAGCCAAGATGGTTATCCCACAAGATTGCACCCGCAATCAGGGTGACCCCGATCATCAGTGGCAGTTCACGACGTAATACCGGTGAACTAATCGAGAGTGGCTTAATCATGGCGGTGATACCAAGAATTAGTGCGATGTTTGCGATGTTGGAACCAATCACGTTACCGACCGCGGTGTCGGTTTTTCCATCCAGCGCTGCCGTTGCGGACACCATCATTTCAGGAGCTGAAGAGCCCATGGCTAGGATCGTCATACCAATCACCAGCGGTGAAATACCGAAGTTACGCGCTAGGGCTGCAGAGCCATAAACCAGTTTGTCGGCACTCCATACCAGAAAAATGAGACCAATAATAAGAAACGCTACCGCTTCGATCATGATATATCCTAACTTATCTACAAACTGAATAATTTAACCGTCAATTTTGACGCGTTGGGGGGTAAAATGGAAGCTGAACATGCAATTATTTACCGCCCATTTTGTAATTCCATATGTGGCTTGAATATAAGACGGGAATTTAAGTACTTCACATTTAATTGAACAGTGCTTTAAATTCGAGATTAATCTGCTTATGATTGCGCATCATATAAAGGATTCTGACGACGAGTACCGAATGTCATCAACTGATTTGGTTACAGTCAATAATCTCACTTTTTCACGTGGAAATAGGAAGATTTTTGACAACGTAAACCTACATGTTCCCAAGGGCAAAGTGACGGCCATTATGGGACCCTCAGGGATCGGAAAAACGACCTTGTTACGCCTGATAGGCGGACAGATTTCTCCTGATAGTGGAGAGGTTTTATTTGATGGTCTGAATATCCCTACATTGAGTCGCCGTAAGCTCTATCAAGAAAGAAAACGCATGAGTATGCTTTTTCAATCGGGCGCACTCTTCACCGATCTAAACGTTTTCGATAACGTTGCCTTCCCATTGCGTGAGCACACTCAGCTTGATGAAGAGTTGCTGCGCACCTTAGTTTTACTAAAACTAGAAGCCGTGGGGTTGCGTGGCGCCGCTGAGCTCATGCCAAGTGAGCTTTCTGGTGGTATGGCACGTCGTGCGGCTCTTGCGCGCTCTATTGCTTTAGACCCTGAACTTATCATGTTCGACGAACCCTTTGTTGGCCAAGATCCGATTACCATGGGTGTGTTGGTGGAGCTGATTCGTAACCTTAATCAAGCTTTGGCGATTACTGCGATTGTGGTTTCTCATGATGTGCCTGAAGTGATGAGTATTGCCGATTGGGTCTACATTCTTGCCAATGGTCAAGTGATTGCCAGTGGTACTCCTGAGGAGCTGCGAGCCAATCCGGATCCGCAAGTTCAACAATTCCTAGTGGGTGATGCCGACGGCCCTGTGCCGTTTCGATATCCGGCTAAACCAATAGGTGAGGATCTATTTCAATGATAACTCGTGTTCTTAATTTTATTGCCTCTCTAGGTCGACGAGGTATGAAATTTAGTGCGTCTGTTGGTCGTGCTAGCTTGATGCTATTTGGCGCACTAGCAGCCAGACCTCGTCCTATCAAAAACGCACCGTTGTTAATTAAGCAATTGTATAGCGTTGGCGTTCAATCTTTGCTGATCATCATTTTATCTGGTCTGTTTATTGGCATGGTATTGAGCCTTCAAGGTTATGTCATTCTGATTGATTTCGGAGCTGAAGGTGCACTAGGTCAAATGGTTGCGCTATCGCTATTGCGTGAGCTAGGTCCTGTCGTTACTGCACTGCTATTTGCAGGTCGGGCGGGCTCGGCATTGACCGCAGAGATTGGCTTAATGAAAGCCACTGAGCAGCTCTCTTCGATGGAAATGATGGCCGTTGATCCTTTGAAGCGCGTGA
The DNA here is from genome assembly GCF_000222585.1 of Vibrio scophthalmi LMG 19158. Lineage (GTDB taxonomy): Bacteria > Pseudomonadota > Gammaproteobacteria > Enterobacterales > Vibrionaceae > Vibrio > Vibrio scophthalmi. The sequence continues at coordinate 17,464 of NZ_AFWE01000066.1, forward strand.
TTGCACCACGTTTCTGGGCTGGTGTTATTTCTATGCCCTTACTCACGATGATTTTTATGGCGGTGGGTATTTGGGGTGGTCAGCTGGTGGGTGTGGATTGGAAAGGCATCGATCACGGTAGCTTCTGGTCGGCGATGCAATCGTCAGTTGAATTAGGTCAAGATATTGGCAATAGCTTTATCAAAAGCTTTGTTTTTGCCATTACCGTGACTTGGATAGCTTTATTTAATGGATACGATGCGATTCCGACTTCGGAAGGCATCAGCCGTGCAACCACTCGCACGGTAGTACACTCTTCTTTGGCAGTACTTGGACTAGACTTCGTACTGACCGCATTGATGTTCGGGAACTAAACATGCAACAGACACGTAAAACAGAATTATGGGTGGGTAGCTTCATCTTAGCGGGAATTTGCGCAGTCTTGATTATGATTTTTCAAGTCGCTGACGTAAAAGGTATTGGTTCGAATGATACTTATAGCTTAAATGCTGAGTTCGATAACATTGGTAGCCTAAAAGTTCGCTCACCGGTGAAAGTGGGCGGTGTGGTCGTGGGGCGTGTTACGTCTATCACATTGAACCCTGAATCACTTTTGCCTGTGGTTGGTATGGCGGTGAATAGCCAGTACGATCAGTTCCCTGAAACTTCGAGTGTGCAAATTCTCACTTCAGGCTTGATTGGTGAGCAGTATATCGGCCTGACGCCAGGCTTTGTGTTCGATGATGAACAGATGCTGGTGGATGGTGACTTTATTGAAGACACCAAATCGGCTTTGGTGCTAGAAGATCTTATTGGCCAAGTGCTGTATAGCGTTGGTGGCGGCTCTGATTCTGGAGAGAAATAATGTTGAAAAAATTCTTATTAACGGTTTGTGCCTTGATATTGCCATTTTACGCAGTCAGTGCAGAAATTGATAAAACCCAGCCATACTCAATGATGGAACAAGTCGGCAGCATGGCATTTGAGCGTTTAAAAGCAGAGCAAGGCCTCATCAAACAAGACCCTAATCACTTAAAAGTGATTGTTGAAGAAGAGTTGATGCCGTACGTGAACTATAAGTATGCGGCATTGAAACTACTTGGTTCAAACTTAAAAGGGGCTAAACGTGCAGACGTTAATGAGTTCATCATTGCTTTCCGTTCTTACTTAATTGCGTCTTACGCTCAGGTTCTAACCCAATACACCGATCAGGAGATCGAGTTTGGCCCTGAGTTGAAGATTGATCCAAGTAAGACCATTACTAGCGTAAAGGTCGATATTGTTGATGCGCCACGGCCGAATATCCAATTGGAATTCAAGCTGCGTAAAGACAAAAAAACGGGTGAATGGAAAGTGTTTGATATGATTGCTGAAGGCATTAGTTTGTTGTCCAGTAAGCAATCAGAGTGGAGTGGAAAACTGCGTCAAGAAGGGATTTTAGCCGTGGCGCAAGAGCTCGATACGCTTGCGGCACAACCGATCCGTTTTGAGGCACAAAAATGATAGCCCACGAGCAATATCAGCGTATTGATGATAATACGGCTAAGCTTACAGGTTTATTGAATCGTGACACCGTTCCCGCGCTGTGGAAGCTGTTGAAAGCATGGCAACCACAACAAACGACGCTAGAGCTGAATCTTTCTCAGCTTGAACGAGTGGATTCCGCTGGAATGGTGATGCTCATCCACCTATTAGAGCATGCAAAAAAACGAAACTGTCATATAATGCTCAGCTTCGTGCCAAAGCAACTCAGCACTTTGCTGGCACTGAGTAATGTTGAAAAATACATTGCTGAGCACATAAAGATTAATTAGAGGTAAATTGTGGATAGCGCAAAAGTACAACAGATTTTAAACGAAGCACTAAACCTAGAAGAACTACACGTGAAGGGCGAGGGTAGCCACTACGAAGTGATCGCTGTTGATGCTTGTTTCGAGGGAATGAACCGCGTTAAGAAACAACAAACCATTTATGCGCCCCTCATGGAATATATCCAAAGAAATGACATCCACGCGCTTTCCATCAAGGCATACACGCCGGCTGAATGGGCTCGTGATAAAAAGTTGATGTCACTGTAAGGTTTAGTAATGGAAAAATTTAGAGTAACAGGTTCTAACAAGCCCCTCGTTGGTGAAGTCACTATCTCTGGTGCGAAG
>NZ_AFWE01000065.1 GCF_000222585.1 Vibrio scophthalmi LMG 19158
CGACGAGAACGGCGATGAAATCATTGCCACCATGACGCAGTTTGTAAAGGAGCAAGTGTATGGCTGAGCTGCAACTAACAGGCACAATGCGCGCCACTCACGCGGTGGTGAGCGTGATGCAAAAGGCACTCGTGACGGGTGAGTTTATTTCAGCCAATGAAGTGGTACGTCATAAAGGCCGCTTTGATACCGCCGAAGAGCTCTCTCGCTTTGCTTTAAAGAACAACGTCATCGGTGTGGCAGCGTTAAAAGCGTCGAACCATGACAGACGCGCAGGCAGCAAAGCTGATATCTCAATGGTGGCTTACGTGGTGACACGCGGTGCCGCCAAAGATATGGACGCCTCAGTCGTATGCGAGCTTTTAACCTCAAAGGTGATTGAGTTGGTCAGTCGCGAGCGTTGGGGTGTTCACAACTGCTCAGAGGCGAAAAACATCATCGCCACCAACTTATACAGCGCCACCCCTGATGGGTTCGGCGTGTGTATCTGGGCGGTCAGTTGGGTGCAAAACATGAGCATGAGTGAGCCGATTTACACCACTCTTGATGACTTCACCACCCTTGGCATTAAAAACCAACTCGCAGAGAGCGGCAGCATCGATAAAGGTGCCCCCACTATCGATGCGTTAATTCATTTACCAGGAGAGACCGATGAGCTCAGTGATAAAGAGAAAGATTAGACCTGCAAAGCCAGGTTTAACCCTTCGCCACCCTAAGACGCTGCAAAAACTTCCAGCCGAGGGCGCGCTGGTTGAACTCAATAGCTACTGGCGACGCCGCCTGCGTGATGGTGATGCGGTATTTTGTGAAGACAAGCCTCAAGCGGCTGTCGTTGCAAGCGAGCCAGAAAGCGCAAGCGAAGATAAACCCAAGAAAGGAGCAAAAGCATGAGCAATGCTATTCCTAACGATATTCGCCCACCACTGTGTTACATCGGTTTTGATAACTCAAAAGCGATCATCGGCACAGCGGCGATGCCTCACCAAATCTTAGTGATTGGTCAGATGCTGCCAACGGGCCGCGCTGAGGCGTGTACGCTTTACCCGTTTAACGATGGGGATGAGGCGGCGGCGCTTTGGGGCCGTGGTTCATTGATGCATGGCCTTGCAAGCCAAGTGAAAGGCGCAAACCGCTTTACCCAAGTGCTGGGCGTGGCACTACCAGAAGCGTTTAACTTGGTGGATAAAGACTACCAAGCCGCAGTTAAAACGCCGGCCGTTGAGAACGAAGGCTCGCTGATGGTTGGATTTAAAACCCCGACCTTAGAGTTTGATGTGGACGAGAGCGAAGCGGCAGAGCAAGGCTGGCGCGTCAGCGTTGGTAACAAAACCGCGGCGCTAAAAAGCTTTTCGACTCAAACGGGCTTTATGGTAATTGCGGCAGGTGAAGGCTTGGCCGCTGCGGACTTAGCGGTTGATGTGTCGATGACGCTACACGGCGTTGAAGCGACCGCAGCAGGTGTCGCCGCGCGTGGTGTTCAGCGCTTTATCGGCACGGCATTAGAAGATGCAATCATCTATCTGCACATTGCAGGTAAGCCCCTTTCTATCCTGGCACAAAAAGGTGACACCGCCGCCGAGATGGCGCAAAACATCACAAACGCGGTCAATGGCGATGATGATTTTCCTGTACGTGCTGAAAGCGCTGATGGCGCAGTGACTTACATCGCTAAACAGACAGGCGAAACGGGTGACGATATTCGCGTGGTGTGCAACTACTACGCAGGCCAAGCGTTCCCAAGTGGTGTGATGACCACCAACATTTCGCTATCGGGTGGTGCGGGCAACCCTGATGTATCTGATGCCATTAGCGCAATGGCTGATGAGTGGTTTAACCACATCATTATGCCTTACCGCGATACGGCCAACCTCAATGCGCTGCGCGATGAGATGACAGAGCGATGGGGCCCAATGAAAATGACCGAAGGCACGGCTTATCTTGCCTTTAGTGGTACGCACGCGCAGACCGCCACCTTTGGTGAAAGTCGTAACGATTTTCTTTATAGCTGTATGGGCGCAGGCTCATCACCAACCCCTGCTTATTTGTGGGCGGCATCTTATGGCGCAGTTGCAGCGTATGAGCTTGCGATTGACCCTGCAAGACCACTGCAAACGTTAGTGTTGCCTGGTGTGCTTCCACCACCTGTAAGTGAGCGTTGGGACTTAAACGAGCGCAACTTGCTGCTGCACGATGGCATTGCCACGCACAAAGTCGATGCAGGCGGCAACGTCATGATTGAGCGTGAAGTGACCATGTATCGCTTAAATAGCTACGGA
>NZ_AFWE01000064.1 GCF_000222585.1 Vibrio scophthalmi LMG 19158
AAACAGTGTTGGGTCGAAGGTTTTCAGCTCGCCTATCACGTCACCATTGTCATCAAATTGAGTCAAGTCACTCTCATCGAGAGGTTGACCATCATAAAACAGCACGCCAGACTCTGGCAGACTTGTAATCACCACGCCTAGTGGCGTATTGGCAGAATCGTCTTCTTGATCCGAGATGTGGTCATTGTCAGCATTCACGTCATCATTAAAGACAATCGCAGCACTGCCATTTGAATCGAGCGTGACATCGAAATCTTCTGCTTCTGGTGGATTGTCTTTGCTGTCGTCAATCACGACATGCTGACTGGCATTGCTCAAGTCTAGCGCTTCAAAGATGTTGTTGTTTTGACCATCAGTCACTGATATCACGGAAACGGTGAAGGCTTGACCTTCTTCGTACACATCATCTTGAACCGTATCAATGGTAAAGTTCGCGGTATAGCCATCAGGATTAACAATCGCTTGCGCCACTTCAACAATGTCATCACCATCCGCGTTCACGTAATTGTAGCTTAACGTAATGATGCTGCCAGGAGGGGCAAGTGGAGTACCGCTTGGTTTGGCCGGATCCGTTAACGTAATGGTAAATTCACCGGTAGTATCCCCTTCCATCACCGATTCAGGGCCTGTTAATGTCACAATCGCAGCGTCAACATCATCGATAATGGTGGCATCACCATCTACATCGCTTTGTTGATATTCCGTTGTTGCCGCTAGATTAAACGTCTCGTTATTATCAACAATAACGTCGTCGTTAGTCTGCACCAATACTTCAAATTCAGATTCTCCCGCAGGTAAATCGAATTGCACGGTACCGTCATTAGCAACTGATAGAACTTGTGTTGTAGTGCCGAACTTAACCGTCACTTCACTACCATCAAAATCATCTGGGTCTGAAGCTGTACCTTCAGAAAGTGTTAATGTAATTGTCGTATCTGTGGTGCTACTTGATGAAAGTGTTACATCAAAAGTTGCAATCCCACCCTCTTCGACTGTCGGCTCACTCACCGCGGTCACCACTGGGCGATCATCATCCGCTGGAGTTGGGCCTTGTGGATCAACACTGCCGTCATCAAAAATGGTCGCCGTGCCGGTATCGCTGCCTTGCACGCCCACCACACCAACGGCGGTCAGCTCAAAGCTCTCAGGGCCTTCATACACTGGTGCATTGTTGTCATCTACCGTCGGTATCGTTACGCGAATTTCATTCACGCCGGCGGGCAAGATAACATCACCATTATTAGCGACCGTTAAAGCTTCCCAACCACTATTGCCTTCAAACTCAACCACCATCGCGCTGATATCATCACTTTCCGTGGTCACATGATTGATGCCCAAATTAATGGTGGTTGGCGCTTCTGTTGGCATAGAAAGAGAGACGGTAAAGACCGCTTCTTGGCCTTCACTCACGTCCACATCGGCAGACACTTCGATTTGCGGAATATCGACGTTTTCAATATTCCCTTCACCACTCACACCACCAATGGTGAGTGTGTAGTCTTCCGTAATTTCATAAATGCCATCTACTAGCGTTGGGATGACAATACTGAAATTGCTGATACCAATTGGCACTACAATTTCATTCGTATTGGCGTCGTACGTCACACCGTTGGTGAACTGTACCTGACTTAAATCCACGTCGTTATCGGTCGCGGTATCGTCGTTGGCCCCAAAGTCGATGCTGTAACGGCTTTCTTCCAACACGCCGTCTTCCAACTCAACTTGATATACGAGGTTGTCCCCTTCCACCACGATGGTATCGAGCATCTCTATGGATTCTACCTCCACCGGAGTCGGCAGTGGGTTGACGATAATGGATACTTTGGCTTCATCAAAGCCGCCTTTATCGTCGGTGATGACATAATCAAAATGGGTATTCCCGATGAAGTCATCATCTAAATCGATGTAGACGATACCATCCTCTATCCAAATATTGGCATTGTTAGCATCTGACACATGCGTAAAGCGGATATTATCGCCGTCTGGGTCAGCATCGTTGCCCAGCAACTCAGCGACAGGAATTTGCAACACATCCCCTTGGTTTGCGGCGTAGGCACCATCACTGGAGGCTTTAAATCCGGTGAGGAAGTAATCGGAAGAATCAGAGCCGCGACTCGGCTCATTAACAAAGTCGATCGACTCAAACACGATGTTATCAAAAGCGACACCACCTAAAGCGGTTTCATCGAAGCTGTAGGTGCCGTTGCTATTGCCTTCATTCGCAATGAATAAGCCACTCGCGACAGCATTATCACCGAAATAAGCGACCCATTTACCTTGCTCATGGTTGCCAGAGCCACCTTCATTTTTAAACAGGTTAGAGACAGAGAAACTAAATTCAGTCACGGGCTCATCCAGATCAATTCTAAATTGCTCTGATTCGCCCTCTTCACGGTTGTATTGGATTTGCGCACCCGGTCCGCCGTTTTCATCGCCTTCCACACCGCGTTTTACGCCACTTTCGGTAATTCCTTTGTCATCGCCTTGATAGCTCGCGCTGATTTGCGCATCAGGATGGCTCCAATCGTCACCATTAAATTTACCCAATGCCACTTCAAATTCCACCGGATCATCGGTCGCAATCGGCGGCGCATTATCGGCCTCCACAAGGCTAACGGTGCGCTCTTCACTGACATTCTCGTCACTGTCCACGGCGCGATAATCGAAGGTATCGTCTGCGGGGCTCGCTTCAAAGTAACGCAA
>NZ_AFWE01000063.1 GCF_000222585.1 Vibrio scophthalmi LMG 19158
AAGCTAGGATACTGATCACCTCATTGGGCTTGAACGATCCTTTTTCACTGTCAGACTGGATGCAAATGATGAATTAAGAACCCTAACAATGGCTGAACTTCCTGATAATGTAGAACAACTCAAAGCGATGCTACTCAAGCTTCAGGAAGAGAACTGTGAACTGAAAAAAACAGTTGATACCCAAGCAGAAGAAGTGGTTGAGTTAGAGAATAAAATGCAGCTGCTCATTGAACAGCTCAACCTAAGTAAATCAAAGCGCTTCTCCGCCAAAAGTGAAAAAGAACCGAGAGGTACGTTTAACGAAGCAGAGCAGCAAAATGCCTTACCTAAAGCCTCTCCAAAGCATCACAAGAAAGGCCGAAAACCATTACCAGCAGAGCTGGATCGTGAAGTTCATCAGCACACACTCAATGCCCCTTACTGCGAATGCTGCAATGAACCTCTACATCAATGCGGTACTGAAGTCTCGGAAGAGCTAAAAATCATCCCTCAAAAGGTCAGCGTCGTGCGCCATGAGCGCACGAAATACGCCTGCCGTCAGTGTGAAAAGACACAAACCAGCAGCAAAATCGTCACCGCCCCTCGACCTGCCAACATGATCCCGAAAAGCATCGGCCGCCCTGAAGCATTCGCTGCGGTAGTCACGGCCAAATATGTTGACGCCTTGCCGCTGTATCGCCAGGTTGAAATCTTAAAGCGCTCAGATATCGAGTTAAGCCGAGGCACGCTTGCAAACTGGTGTGTTCAACTGGGCAGTAAAGTGACCGTTATCGTTGAAGCAATGAAAGCTCATTTACTGAATGAAAAACTCATCTGCGCGGATGAAACGACCGTTCAAGTGTTGCGAGAGCAAGAACGCTCAGCACAAAGCAAATCTTATATGTGGGTCTATCGTAGCGGCGAGTTCGCCAAACACCCCGTGGTCATTTACGACTATCAACCAAGTCGTGCAGGACAATGTGTTAAAGACTTCCTTGGTGACTACTCGGGTTACCTACTCACCGATGGTTATCAAGCTTATAACGGCCTCGATAATGTCAGCCAAGCGGGGTGCTTAGCACACGTAAGACGAAAATTTACGGATGCACAAAAAGCGCAACCGAAGAAGAAATCAGGCCGTATCGAGAAAGCCATCAGCTTTATCGCGAAGTTGTATGGCATTGAACAGGAAGCTAAAGGCTTGAGCGCTGTTGAGAGGCAACATCTACGACAACGAAAATCGAAACCCATCTTAGATAAGTTCCATGAGTGGTTGCTGGAAAGCCAAGGAAAAGTATTGCCGAAAAGTCAAATCGGCCTAGCCATTAATTATACGATTAACCAATGGCCTAAGTTGCTCACTTATCTAGAAGATGGTGACATAAGCATTGATAACAATGTGACAGAGCGAGATATCCGTCCATTTACAACAGGTCGGAAAAATTGGATGTTCTCAACGTCGGTTGAAGGTGCGACCGCGAGTGCTAACTTGTATAGCTTGGTGATGACGTGTCGTGCAAATAACATCAATCCATATTACTACTTCGTGCACTTATTCAAAGTGCTGCCGATGCGATCGCCACAAGATGATCTGACCGATCTTATGCCGTGGGCGCTGGAAATCGATGAGGCTGAATAAGGCCTCACTGCTTAATTAGACGCTTACGTTGAAAATGGTGAAAAAATGCATCATTCGAACTCAGGTTTTTGAGTGTTTTCCCAATAGTCTTTCGGTAAAAAAAAGATCCTTCATGACTCTCTTTTTGTAACTAAAACAATAATTTAGATGGGTTATTATCTCGGTGCTGAGACGAGATTGAGACAGTTTTACTTTGTGTTGTTCTTTCCCAATAGGTGAGCCTTTTCAAGGAGCAGACACGCATGTTTGAACTTGTTAAAGCAAGAAACAAGCTTTATGGGGGGTATTCAACGCAAACGAATGAAGTGTGCGATGGATGTAGACTACTTAAGCAAGGTTCTTGGAGCCCTTGAATGACAGGGATATTCATGCTATGTCCGTGAGTACCACGCAAGCTCAAACAGCTTCCCATTCATCGCTATTCAATAATAGCGGAAATAAAATAACAACTATTGGCTGCGCCACTTTCGTAATGCAGAAGTGATCTTCCAAATGTTACTCAAGACTGCAAGGTAAACAGTAAAACATCCCATGAAGGCATAAAACATAATATATTCCGGTACGCTTATCATTTCCGCATAAATGCCAATGCCTGCGTACAGTGACGCGATTGTACAAATGGCTATCAACGTTTGAGTTGAGCTTAAGCCTAAACGTTGGAAAATATGGTGCAAATGCTCGCGGTCTGGTTTAAATGGAGAGTCACCACGGCGTACTCGGCGGATCATAATTGCTGCCATGTCCATCAATGGTACCGCGATAAGCCATAGTGCGGTTACTGGTCTTAGTGGGGGATTGGTGCCATTTTGGCTCGAAAGAAGTAAGAACCAAATTACAGTAAAACCGATCAACATACTGCCGGCATCACCCATGAATATTTTTCGTTTGCGGCCAAATGCGCCTAAGTTAAGCAGAATGTAAGGCACGATGACGATGACGAGCACGATACAAAGGTAAGCAATATTAACTTGGCCATCGTAAGCCAACATTATCCCGAGCCCACCAAACGTCACAACCGATAACCCACCTAACAAGCCATCAATACCATCGACCATGTTAAACGCGTTGATGGCGCCTACCACGGCAAAAATGGTCACCACATACCCAAGCCATCCTAGGTTCACATCTCCACCGCCAAATACGTTGCCAATGGTATGCAGTTCAATATTGCCTAACGTCATCATTGCAACTGATAACCCTGCTTGCACAGCAAAGCGAAGCTTAAAACTGATATCAAATTTATCGTCTAGCGCACCCAAAAAGACCAAAATAAGAATGCATCCAGCATATAGGTGAACATTAGGGATTATGTTTTGATTGTTAAATAAAAAATACAGCAGGGATATGCAAATGGAGATACCTCCGACAAGGGGGATCGAACCATTATGGAATTTACGTTCGTTAGGTTTATCGACCAAACCAATTTTTTTCGCCATCTTACGCAGTAAAAATAGGGAGGTTAAAGAAAAAAAGAATAGAAACGCTAAGTCGATAAAGGGGATGAACACAATATTAAGCCTGTAATGACAGTATGTTTATGATGAGCAGCGCATATCTTAGAAGAAAGCTTGCCTTGAATAAAGAGCCATCAGATGTAAAGTAGAAAAATCTCAGAATTATGTAATTGAGTTATCTTATTTATATCTACCTTTTTTATCAATGCCTTGATTTTTCAATAAAGTATTGGGTTTGCTGCCAACCTAAGGATTCAAGCTTTGTTGAGTTTATCGCATAGCGTTGGTCATGTCCTTCTCGATCTTTGACAAACGTGATGAGAGAAGAATGCGGGGCGAATCTGGGCGCACAAACAATAAGGTTGCAATCGCAGCTTGCGGATCGTCATGAATACAAAGGGAAATAGCGTGTTTTGACGCATTGGGGTTAAGCTTTAGAACATCGAACGTGGGGGGCGGCTGCAATAACCAATAGCGTTCTGGGTTAGGAGAGGGCGAAACGTGTAGGGTTCGCGCAACAAAATCACGAGTTGTTCATCAGACAAAAGCGACAAGGCATCACCAGTGCGTAATGTAAACGTGTCGAGTTCAATCAACGATAGCGTCAATGGATGATAATCATAATGAACTTGCTTGAGTAAACGTGACTTTGAACGAGAAATAGGCAGATCCTTTATATTGTATTGAGTCGAGGTTTTAGGTTGTTTTTTCATGGCAGCGATAAAGGCTGAATATTTGTTTAATATCCGTCGCTAAAGCTGAAGTCGAAGCCCCTATCTATTTTCTACTGTCTTCGCCGTCAAAATAGACGGGGTGTTTGCAATAAACAGGCTAATTTTGCGATTTAATGGGAACCGTTGTTTTAGATGCTCTACTCGGGAGCGATTCTTAACTATAGGACCGAGACAAACGCTTGGTTTATACTCTAAGTTGTTCATGGTTCCTTTTTGGCCTATTTTTCATGCCCTAACTAGATAAGCTCTTTTGTGAGTGAGGCGCACTGCGGTGCAAACTGTCTCAAACGCTCCTCAATCGCCACGATGGTATCTCAGGGCAAAACGCCCATCTCTGCAAGTCTCTTATTTTTTTAGGGTTTTCGGGTTGAGTGAAAATTGCCCTAAGGCACTACAAGCTTTGGGCTTTTCGGCTTATGGTGTGGCAATGCATTCGTTATATTGCTCTCTCAATGTGAAACTCAAAAACCTGTGTCAGCCGCGGTTGGATTGTCACCACGCGGTGGTCCGTCACTCGCGAAAAAGCCCTACTGTAAAAACCGCTCAATAGAGCGCACTTTCCGTAAATGACTCAGTTGTTCAGATAGAAGAAGGGAGTGATCAGCATCGAGCCCCAAAAGGAGAACCGGAAAAGCTCGCATCATCTCACCAACCAATTGTTCGACACTGCCGTGATGTTGTAATCGCCACAGCATATATAGCCAAAAGATGCGCAGATTAGGTGCTTGATCCCATGCGTCCAAATAATCCCAATTGTATTGGGTGGCGGCCGCGTCGAGCATAGGCTTGAAGAAAGCGTGAAGTCTGTCCGATTGATATTGCTTTTGCGTGGCTTTCTTGACATGCCAGCGTCCGCTACGCAGATAAATGATCCCCGCAATCTCGGCAAGCACACGGGTATAATGCAGGGCATTGAAGGCATCTTCATTCGTGCCCGCATACTCGTTGATGCTGATCGGCGTATTAAATTGCGCGACCGCGAATAGGGGCAGCAATGCGCTGGCTTATTTGACTAACTTTGTCCTTAAAACCTTACAAAATCTGCTTCAGTACACGATCAACTTTGACTCGAGTGATCTTACGCATTAATTTTTGCACTACTACTGGGTAGTCTTCTAGTTTCTCTAATTGTTTGTAGGTACAAATCAATTGAGTATGTTGAAGAATATTCTCTACTTCATGTTCAAACTTTTCCGTCAGATGATGGAAGTCATCTTGTACCAAAATCGCGTTTTCTAGGTCGAGTTTCCATGCGCGAGGGTTAAGATTGTTACCCGTAAGCAACATGTAACGTTTGTCGACCCAAATACCTTTTAGGTGGAAGCTGTTGGCATCGTGCTTCCATAGATGAATCGATAGCTGACGGCTAGCAATATGTGCTTCATTTGCTTTAGCAAATTGACGTAGGTTACGTTCATACAGGTAGGGTAAGCCACCGATGGTTTTGAACTCTTGTTCCGGTGAAATATAGAAATCGTTCGCTGTTTTATCACCAACGATGATGGTCACTTTAACTCCACGTTTGATGGCTCTGCGAATCTGTTTCGCGATGCTGCGAGGGAAATTAAAGTAAGGCGTACAAATGAAGATTTCATCTTGAGCTAAAGCCAGTAGATTATTAATGCTCTGGTTAAGCTTGTTACGTTTTTTACCCACACCGACCAGCGGGGTTACCGCCACTTGCTCACTTGTTGGAGTTTGGTGTTCAAATTTGTAGGCTGCTTTGGCGAGAGATGCTCGCAGTTGGCGAATGCTGGTTTTAATCTCTTTGGTTTCAGGTTTCGCCGGACAAGCAAGATTGTAAACTGCTGGGTGGGCAATGATCTCTTGTTGTATAAATTGCACCATGCTGTTTGCCAGTTCCGGGTTGGTCATTACATGGTAGCGGTCAAAGCGGTAACGATCTTGGTAGTTAAGATAGATATTATTTAAACTGGCTCCACTGTAGATCACGGTATCGTCAACAATGAAACCTTTAAGGTGAAGTACACCAAATACTTCTTTGCCGCGAACCGGAACACCATAGACGGGCACTTTGTGTTCGTATTGTTCAGAAAAGGCTTGATACATACCCGCATTGGTTTGTGTCGCTGCTGCGCCAATCAAGCCGCGTTGTGCTCGGTGCCAATCGACACAGACATTGATGTCTAAGCCTGGGTTTCTTTGTTTAGCGTGATAAAGCTCGGTCAAGATTTCACGGCCAGCTTCATCGTCTTCAAGATACAATGCGACCAAGTAGATGCGTTTTGTCGCTTGGCGAATTTCCTGAATTAAACGTGTGCGAAAATCTACAGCAGAGTACAACACGTCGAAATCAGCGGGATTTTGCGCAAGAGTAGGTAGATGTTGCAAAGAATACCTGTTAGCGATCATATGGAATGATTAACCTCAAAAATGGCAACAAAAGCGTCAGCCAAAACTAAGCAGAAGACGGATATTAGCAAACCTCAGCCGCCTATTACCAGAAATGGCGCAAATTTCATAAAAAACAACTTAATCAAACCTGTTTAAAAATAGAGAATTCAGAAGCTTGTCACTGGGACCAATTCAAAGGTTGTCATGTAGTGTCATCACCTGTGATTACTTCCAGTGTGGTGAGTTTTTAATTGAGTTCTTTGCTCTATTTAAATGACGTCATTTGGGGATGTGGTTTTGGGGATGCGGTAGTGCATTGGAATCAACGCTTTTCCACTACTAATGTAGCGCGTAAATAACTGACTTAAACCATTGGGTAGCTGTTCCTCTCGCAGAGTTATAAATCCATGTTGTTGATAAAACTCTTCTAAATGTGGGTAAGCGAAGCAGAAGGTTCGGCTATTACAAACAGTTTGCTGGCAGTAGTTCAATAATTGATGGCCAAAACCGTGAGCACGCTGCTCTGGTATTACTAGCATTCCAGTGAGTAGCTGATATTGCTCGATAGGGCGAAAACGTACCACACAAACCAGTTGGTTGTTTTGATAACCGACGATGGTTGCTTCATTCTTTTTAGCTTTGCCAGACGGATAGTGGGCTTTATATAAACGCGAGACTAGTGGCAATTTTATCGGGTCAAGCATTTCGATTCGCAGATCGTGCATTCTCTATCCACTCATATCTATGTAGAATGGTGGCAGTGTAAATGACTTAACTTGCTTGATGCAATCAAATCCCATGCAAATACAAACTAATGCTAGCTTGCGCTCTTACCATACGTTTTCAATTGAGCAGTCTTGTGACGTGCTCGTCGAAGCATCATCGATTGAAGATATTCAACACTGTTATACTAGTCATCAATGGCAAGCGTTGCCTAAGTTGATGTTGGGTAAGGGCAGTAATATGCTATTTACCGAACCCTTTCAAGGCTTGGTGATATTGAATCGATTATTTGGAATAAGAGTAACCGAGAGTACTGAGTGCTGGCATCTGCATGTGGCAGGTGGTGAAGATTGGCCTAACTTCGTCAAGTGGAGTGTTGAGCAAGGTTATTTGGGATTAGAGAACCTTGCATTAATTCCAGGCTGTGTTGGCTCGGCTCCGATTCAAAACATTGGTGCTTATGGCCGGGAGCTTAAAGATGTATGTGAATATGTTGATGTACTTGATTTAGAGAGCTCTGAGGTCAAGCGTTTGAGTGCGCACGAGTGTCTCTTTGGTTATCGTGACTCGATTTTTAAACACGCTTTGTATGGAAAAGCGATTATTGTCGCGGTTGGTTTCAAGTTGGACAAAGATTGGACACCACAAATCGCCTATGGTCCGTTGAGTCAGTTCGAAGTAACCAGCGTTTCAGCGAAAGAAATATTTGAAACGGTTTGTCAGGTTCGAATGGATAAGCTGCCAGATCCAAGTGTCACGGGTAATGCCGGAAGTTTCTTTAAAAATCCGGTGATATCAAAACAACAGTATCAATGCTTGCTAGAAAAGTATCCTGCAATCGTTGCTTATGAAGTAGAAGATGGAATGAAACTCGCGGCGGGGTGGTTAATTGATCGCTGTGATTTAAAAGGTTTTACTCTTGGCGGTGCCCAAGTCCACGCTAATCAGGCACTCGTTCTGGTTAATAAAGGGAATGCCACTGCGCAAGATGTGATTAATTTGGCTGATCATGTACGTCAAACCGTGTGGAATAAATACGGCATCGAGCTTGAGCACGAGGTGCGTTTTATGGGGGCTACACATGAAACAAACTTACAGACATTGCGAGGTGGATTGAAGTGAAGGAGCACGCAGTTAAATTAGCCATTCTTGATATGTTGAGTGATGGGCATTTTCACTCTGGTGAAGAGCTCGGTGATCAGCTTGAGATCTCTCGCGCCGCAGTGAGCAAACATATCAAAGGTATTCAGGCTTGGGGAGTTGATATCTTTAGCGTTCAAGGCAAAGGCTACAAGCTGGCAGATTCAATGCAATTGTTGAATCAACAACAACTGCAAAACAGTGTGGATGTTCCGGTGGAACTGATTCCGGTAATTGGCTCTACGAACCAATATCTGATGGATAGAATTGGTTTACTGCAATCCGGTTCGGTTTGTATTGCGGAGTATCAAAGTCAAGGGCGCGGTCGCAGAGGTCGAGAATGGGTTTCGCCATTTGGTTGTAATCTTTATCTTTCGATGTATTGGCGTTTAGAGGCCGGTATGGCGGGGGCGATGGGGCTCAGTTTAGTGGTTGGTGTTGCCATTGTTGAAGCTTTAGAAAAGATCGGAATTGAAGGGATCAAACTGAAATGGCCCAACGATCTCTATTTTTACGACAAAAAATTAGCGGGAATTTTAGTTGAAATGTCAGGCCAAGCAGGGGCTGCTGCCCATCTTGTTATTGGTATGGGCATGAATCTAAAAATGGCCGCAAGCACACAAGGAATTACTCAACCCTGGTCGTGTTTGTCTGATGTTACAGAGTCGGCTATCGATCGTAATCAACTGGCTACGACGCTGATTAATACTCTTCAAACCGCCTTATCAGAATATGAGATACACGGAATGCAAGGATTTGTAGAGCGCTGGAATCGGCTTGATAATTACCTTGGCCGTGAGGTGCGTTTGATCATGGGAGCGCGAGAGGTGAGCGGTATTTCTTGTGGTATCAATGAGCAAGGTGCGGTACTCATTCGAACTAACAGTGGATTAGAAACCTATATTGGTGGTGAAATTTCGCTAAGAGGAATGTAGTCTCAAATGTGAGACAAGGAATCGTCACAAACCCAGTACTTATGAACTAGGCTCAATATAGTGAGTAAGTTGATGTGAGTGTGTTATGTATTCTTCGGCAAAAAGATCTGTCCAACAACTACCCTCGTTTGACGATTTGGTCAAACTGGTTCAAGAAGATGAAGCGGCTTTTGAACAACTTAAACGAGAAAAGTGCCAAGAGCTGATCGATTCCTCTTCTTTGGATATGCAGCCACGATTGCAAGCGCAGCAGAGCCACATTGATAGGCTAGTAGGGCATTGTAAGAACCCGCATCATGTAAATGTTGTACTGAGTCAAGAATTGCAAAAGCAGGTTGTGAAATTTCAAACAATACTGCAAGGCAATAGCGAGTATGAAGAAGCAAAGAATGCCGCTAATCAAGATATGCTAAATGTGATCTCAATCAGTAGACCCCCCCCGAATTAGAGATGTTCACTTTCCGAAAAGTAGCTTTGTAATTAGGGAAATGTGGTATCCTTTCGCAAATTTTTGAACCTAAATTTGGGAAAGGAATCATAGTGAGTAACACAGCTAAACCGCAACATCCCCAGCATTTAAATTATCCTCCAGTAAGCGCTAACTATCAAAGTGATGAGATTGACTTGCGTGAGCTGTTTAAAGCGTTATGGCAGGGTAAATTGATTATTGTAGTCACGACAATTGTTTTTGCCGTTGGTGCGATATTCTATGCTTTAAATTCGCAGCAGTGGTGGTCTTCAAAAGCAATTATTGCCGCTCCTCAAATTCAAGAATTCTCCGCATACCAAAAGCAAGTGAAACAGTACCAACCGATTTTTGATGTATATCAAGAGGACGGAACGGTTTTGGTGAGCCAGGAGTTAAACTCGCTTATATCGCCAAATTCTTTACTTCAGCAATATATTGATGCATTCAATTCAAACCAAAATAAACGTCAGTTCCTTGAAACTAGTATTGAATTTCAAATGTTTAAAAAGGCGAATTCAGAGGGAGAACAGAATGATAGCAAAGCTGAAGGAGCTCAATATCAAGCATGGTTTAGTAAGATAAGCGCTAAGAAAAAAGACTTATTTTATGATTTAAGCTTTCAATCCACGTCACAGTCAAGTAGTTATGCATTACTAAAACATTATTCAGAGCTGATAGGAGCTAAGACTCGAAAAGACGCTTTGAGTAATCTGCAAGCTATCGTTGAATCAAAGCGTAATGAACTCGCGCAACAGAAACGAATGTTAACTGACCAAGCGTTAAATCGTTTGAGTGTTGAAATTGAACGCACAAAATATGCGTTGGTGATTGCTAAGGCTGCAGGGGTTGATAAACCGGTTCAGACGAACAATAACCAAGAAATTTTCGCTATCGATTTGGGTTCAAAAGCTTTAGCTGCAAAAGTAGAGTCTTTAGAGTCAGTGAAAAATTTGAGTGTAATCGAACCAAGATTACAACAAATTGACGCTAAACTGAAAATGTTAGATGGTCTGGTGGTTGATAGTAATATTAAGTTTGAACCAGTTCGTTTTATTGAGGGCGTACAAGAGCCAATCACGCGAGATAAACCAAAACGAGCTCTGATTGTGGTACTAGGCACTATGCTGGGTGGCATGCTCGGTGTTGCGATTGTTCTGATTCGTTTCGCCTTCCGCCGTGAAGATGAAACAGAAAAATAATCAAAAGGCTCTTCGGAGCCTTTTTTGTTGCCTTCCTCACAAAAATATCTCCTCACTCCCCTTGGGATTGTCACTACTGCCCATATATCGTAATCACGAGGCTTTAATCTTTGTTTTAAAGCAATTATCAAATCACATCGAAATTTTCAGGAGAGACGACCGATGAACATTCGTCCATTACATGATCGAGTTATCGTAGAGCGCCAAGAAGTTGAATCTAAGTCAGCGGGTGGCATTGTGCTTACCGGTTCTGCTGCGGAAAAATCGACTCGCGGTGTTGTTCTAGCTGTTGGCAAAGGCCGCATCCTAGAAAATGGCACTGTTCTACCTTTGGACGTTAAAGTTGGTGATACGGTTATTTTCGCAGAGGGCTACGGCACCAAAACTGAGAAAATCGACGGTAAAGAAGTTCTTATCATGTCTGAAAATGACATCATGGCAATCGTTGAGTAATTTAGCTCTGATTCAAGAACGATAAACAACACAGAATAGAGAAGGAATAAAAGATGGCTGCTAAAGATGTTAAATTTGGTAATGATGCACGCGTAAAAATGCTAGAGGGTGTGAACATCCTAGCTGACGCAGTAAAAGTAACTTTGGGCCCTAAAGGCCGTAACGTAGTTCTCGATAAATCATTTGGCTCACCAGTAATCACTAAAGATGGTGTATCTGTAGCGCGTGAAATTGAATTGGAAGATAAATTCCAAAACATGGGCGCACAAATGGTGAAAGAAGTGGCTTCTAAAGCGAATGACGCGGCAGGCGACGGTACGACTACCGCAACCGTACTTGCACAAGCAATCATCGCTGAAGGCCTAAAAGCTGTTGCTGCGGGCATGAACCCAATGGATCTTAAGCGCGGTATCGATAAAGCGGTTGTCGCAGCAGTCGAGCAGCTTAAAGAGCTTTCTGTTGAATGTAATGACACTAAAGCGATTGCTCAAGTGGGTACAATCTCAGCAAACTCAGACTCAACCGTCGGCAACATCATTGCAGAAGCAATGGAAAAAGTAGGTCGTGATGGCGTTATCACGGTTGAAGAAGGCCAAGCACTGCAAGATGAGCTTGATGTGGTAGAAGGTATGCAGTTTGACCGTGGTTACCTGTCACCTTACTTCATCAACAACCAAGAAGCGGGTTCAGTGGATCTAGAAAGCCCATTCATCCTATTGGTTGATAAGAAAATTTCAAACATTCGCGAACTGCTACCAACACTAGAAGCAGTAGCAAAAGCTTCTCGTCCACTGCTTATTATTGCAGAAGATGTAGAAGGCGAAGCACTAGCGACGCTAGTGGTGAACAACATGCGTGGCATCGTGAAAGTTGCTGCTGTTAAAGCGCCTGGTTTTGGTGACCGTCGTAAAGCCATGCTACAAGATATCGCTATCCTAACTGGCGGCACGGTGATTTCAGAAGAGATCGGTCTAGATCTTGAGAAAGTAACGCTAGAAGACCTAGGTCAAGCGAAGCGCATTGCGATCACTAAAGAAAATACCACCATCATCGATGGTGCAGGTGAAGAAGCGATGATCCAAGGTCGCGTGACGCAAATTCGTCAACAGATTGAAGATGCAACTTCAGACTACGACAAAGAAAAACTGCAAGAGCGCGTAGCGAAATTAGCTGGTGGTGTTGCGGTAATCAAAGTTGGCGCAGCAACTGAAGTTGAAATGAAAGAGAAGAAAGACCGCGTAGAAGATGCACTACACGCAACTCGCGCAGCGGTTGAAGAAGGTGTGGTTGCTGGTGGTGGTGTGGCTCTGATCCGCGCAGCATCAAAAGTAGCTGGCCTTGAAGGTGACAACGAAGAGCAAAATGTCGGTATTCGTGTTGCTCTACGTGCAATGGAAGCTCCAATTCGTCAAATCACTAAGAACGCTGGTGATGAAGAGTCAGTGGTTGCTAACAACGTTCGTGCTGGAGAAGGTAACTACGGTTACAACGCAGCAACGGGTGAGTACGGCGACATGATCGAAATGGGTATCCTAGACCCAACTAAAGTAACTCGTTCAGCGCTTCAGTTCGCAGCATCGGTTGCGGGTCTAATGATCACGACTGAAGCAATGGTGACTGACCTACCACAAAAAGAAAGCGCTGGTATGCCTGATATGGGTGGTATGGGCGGCATGGGTGGTATGGGCGGCATGATGTGATCATCGCTTCTCACTACTTGATAGTGACTTTGATAAAACGGTTGAAGGTGGTCGGAGATACGCATACACTCCACGCCTTCAACTGAAAGTGACTATTTCAGTGCAGATTGATAAAAAAAGCCGAAGCAATTGCTTCGGCTTTTTTTAGTGCTTGTAGCACGTAATTGAGGCTGTATTTGGCCTTAAATAGCAGTAACTCAATTTAAACAATGAGTTATAAAATGATATTCCAGTTCAGTGATACTGAGTGATAAATAAGTGAATGCGTCCGGTGAATTAGGGATTAAACGACAGCTTGTAGGGATCACAACACTATTTTTGCTGATATTTATGTTTCTGGTATTAGATTCAGAAGATGAAGTCAGAGAAAGATACGGTAATGAACAACAACGCGTTGAGCGATTATTGGAAGATACGACCCAAGTAATCAACGCATTAGAGTACAGCATTACGGCGTTATATCCGTTGCAGAACGAACGATATGTTCTACCGCACACCATCCAGTTAAATGGCATCACTTGCAACTTTGGTGGTCAATCTCACCAAGGGCAAGATTATGACTTTATGTTTTCTGGCCCTGCGGAAATGTGCGATACCAACTCAGAGCTGTATGCATTGGCTTATAAGCGCATGTTTGTTGCTCCCTCAATGGCTTATTTCAGTAAAACGATTAGCCATATTTCAGCTATCTACTTTATATCAAAGGATAAATTTATCATCTCGACCCCGAAAGCATTTGCTGAATCGATCGAAGGGGATGCCTTTGATGCTGTTATTAGCACGCGTCCGTATTGGGTTAACACTATGCAGCACTTGCAGGATGATAAAGTGGTGTATACCGGTGATTATCAAGATTATATGACCGGACGACGAGTGATCACGCTTACACGCGCGATATATGTTGATGGCGAATTTAGAGGGGTATTAGCCATCGATAGCTATCTAGATGATTTAGTCGCAGACCGATATTCCAGCTATCGGCTAACGCCCAAGCAAATGGAAAATAATCCCAAAGCGTTCGATTTTACTTGTTCCAATCCCGTCATGGTGAATAATCAAGAAACTGGTCTTTATCTCACCGTCAAAGAATCGAAGCGAACACACTTGAAGTTGCTCTTCCAAGCGGAGCAAAAACAGTTTGTCGGCCTATTTTGGGGATATATGCTGTGTCTTTGCTTAATTTGGTTCCGTGATACTCGCTCAACGCAAACACGTTTACGATCGCTAGCAATGTGCGATCCGATGACCAACATGCTCAATCGCCGTGGTTTTGAGTTCTACCTGAAAGATGTCGAGCTACAAGACTTTATCGCGCTCGCGGTATTTGATATTGATGATTTCAAAGCAATCAATGACAGCTTAGGACACGATGCTGGGGATGAAGTAATCTGTGCTATTGCTGCCTTGCTCAGTACTAGTTTAAGGCAGTCCGATCTTATTGCGCGCTTTGGTGGAGAAGAGTTCGTGATTGCGATTACGGGTGAATCCCACGAGCAGATACAATCGGTGGTTGAGCGGGTCCAGCGTGAAATCAGTACGGCAATTTGTTTGTCTGATAGCAAATATGTTTCCGTCACGGCGACAGGTGGGGCTGTGATTTATGCTCGTGACAGTATCGAAAGCCTTGAGTGGTTGTGGCAAGAGAAAGGGATTCGCCAAGCGGATGCGCTCTTATACCAAGCGAAAGTCGCAGGGAAAAACCGAGTGCTAGTGGGCGTAGGCTGTTAACACGCTTACTGCCGTTATAAATAGAAAAGGATGGCAAAAGCCATCCTTTTTAGTTTCTAATCCGTGTAGTGATTACAGAATAATATCGCGTACTTCAGGATCTTTACGCTCTAGATAGTGCGTTGATTTTATACGACGAATGGTACGGCAACGGCCACGAATCAGCAGTGTTTCCGTGGTTGCGATGTTGCCTTGGCGTGAAATGCCTTCAAGCAAATCGCCTTTGGTGATGCCGGTTGCCGAGAAAATAACATTGTCGCTACGCGCCATATCTTCCATCTTCAGCACGATGCCTGCTTCAACGCCCATCTCTTTACAGCGAGCAAGCTCAGCTGCGCCGTAGATGCGGTTTTCTTCGCTATCACCTTTTACATCATGACGAGCCAGTAAGCGGCCATTCATATCACCATCAAGCGCGCGAATAACCGCCGCAGAAACTACGCCCTCTGGTGCGCCACCAATACAGTACATCACATTCACTTCGCTATCTGGCATACAGGTGAGGATTGACGCTGCTACATCGCCATCTGGCACTGCGAATACGCGTACACCCATCGTTTGCATTTCTGCAATAACAGCATCGTGGCGAGGTTTTGCTAGTGTTGTTACCACAAGGGTATCAAGTGGCTTATTCAGTGCTTTGGCAATATTCTCAAGGTTTTCTTTAAGTGGTTTGTTTAGGTCAATACAACCTTTCGCGCCAGGGCCAACCACCAATTTTTCCATGTACATATCAGGCGCTTTAAGGAAGCTGCCTTTTTCGCCTGCAGCCAGTACCGCTAGTGCGTTTGACTGGCCCATTGCTGTCATGCGAGTACCTTCAATTGGGTCAACCGCGATATCAACCGCATCGCCGCCCACGCCAACTTGCTCACCAATGTACAGCATTGGTGCATCATCAATTTCGCCTTCACCAATCACAATTTCACCGCTGATCTCAGTTTTATTGAGTAGGGTACGCATTACCTCAACAGCTGCGCCGTCGGCTGCGTTTTTATCGCCACGGCCTAGCCATTTGTAGCCAGCTAAAGCTGCCCCTTCAGTGACTCGAGAAAATGCCATTGCTAAATCGCGTTTCATGATGACTCCAATTAGTAAGAAGGAAGGATGATTCAATTTCGGCGCGATTTTATCACAACCAATAGTAAACGTTTGCTTTTTTGCCGTGTAGGGATTGAACTCGATCAATAAAGCACAGTAAAGTGGTATCAGAGCAGGAGAAATTGCGTTGCCGAGCGGTTAACGTTAGGTAAATGTCAATATGTGGTGAAACTTTGAGCGAATGACGCAAAATATCAAATATAGCGCGTGTTTATCCATCCAGTGCTGAGTAGAATGAAGGCAATACGTGAAGCGAGCTTCACCTCAATCGAACAAACAAAGGTAGGCTAAGATGTCTTTTGAAGTACTAGAACAACTAGAAGCAAAAATTCAAACTGCAGTAGATACAATTTCACTTCTTCAAATGGAAGTAGAAGAGCTTAAAGAAGAAAAAGAGCAATTGGCTTCAGAAGCAAGTGAACTACGCGCTAACCGTGAAGAGCTAGAGCAAAAAGCAGCCGCAATGCAACAAGAGCATTCAGCATGGCAAGATCGTATCCGTAACCTACTAGGTAAAATGGACGACGTAGAGTAATTTCGCGATTACTGACTGTGTAAATCATTCTGCGTGAATGGTTACAAAGCGAATTTAAATGAAAAAGGCAGCCTAACTAGGCTGCCTTTTTTACATCTGGGCGATTTATTCACTTAGGCAAATTAAGCTTGTGGACGCACACCCAGCGTATGGCATAACGCGTAAGTCATTTCAGCGCGGTTTAAGGTGTAGAAGTGGAAATCTTTTACGCCTTCACGGCTTAGGATGCGCACCATATCAAGCGCTTGGCTGGCACCAACCAGTTGGCGCGTGGTAGGGTCATCATCCAAACCTTCAAATTGCTTCGCCATCCACCCCGGCACTTTGACGTGGTTTTGCGCTGCAAAGCGCGATGCTTGATTGAAGTTAGAAACAGGCAAGATGCCCGGTACAATCTCCACATCAATACCCGCCGCAACACAGCGATCACGGAAACGCAGGTAGCTCTCTACATCGAAGAAGAACTGAGTAATAGCACGGCTAGCGCCCGCATCGACTTTACGCTTGAGGTTAAGTAGATCAGCTTGGGCACTTTTGGCTTCTGGGTGAACTTCTGGAAACGCAGCGACTGAAATATCAAAGTCGTGACGAGATTTCAGCAGTTCGACCAAGTCTGAGGCATACATATCAGGAGCGCCGCCGCCAGGGGGAATATCACCACGTAGCGCGACGATACTTTCAATGCCATTTGCCCAGTAATCATCCGCGATTTGGACAAGCTCTTGGCGTGAAGCATCAATACAAGTGAGGTGAGGGGCTGCGATTAAGCCTGTTTCCGCTTTGATCTCTTTGATGATTGAGTGAGTACGGTCGCGCTCACCTGAGTTAGCACCATAGGTTACCGAGACAAATTTAGGCTTGAGATTTTTAAGACGGTGTACAGAGTTCCACAAGGTTTCTTCCATTTTTTCACTGCTTGGTGGAAAAAACTCAAAGGACACATTGATGTTGTCAGATAGTTCAGCGACATTCTGATTCAAAGCGTCGATATGACTGGCGTGCGTGTATCCCATCTTGCTCTCCCTGTGGCTACCATTGCCACCCTCTAAATAAAATCCATTTTTGACGTTTAGACGTCTATATGTCCACAGAATGAATTGAATGTAAGTTAATGTCAACAAACTGAGTATGAATTTTTTTCAACTTCACAATTAGACATCTTCAACTTAACAAAGATAACGTGAATTGACGAGTGCTAAGAAATAAAAAGCTGACGACAAAAAGAAGCAGTAAAAGCAGAAGGTTAACAGAGGCGTAGGGCGAGAATAGAAAATGATGGCGCCAGAGAAAGCCTACGACGCCATATTGATTACAGTTGGCTAGACAATAAATTCAAATCCGATTGAATGGCACCAGCCGTTACTTCTCGCCCAGCACCAGGGCCTCGAATCACCAATGGATTGTCTTTGTACCATTTACTTTCTATGGCAAAGATGTTGTCACACGGTAGCAGGTTAGCCAAAGCATGCTCTTTGGCTAGCGCTTCAACGCCAACGGTGGCTTTGCCATTTTTTTCTAAACGCGCGACGTAGCGTAATACCTTATCTTCACGTTGCGCCTTCTCTAACCTTTCGGCTAAGCGCTCGCTAAGCAATTGGCCTTTATCGAGAAAGTCATCCAGTGGCAGTTCGGCGAGCTCCTCTGGCACTAGGCTTTCCACTTTGACCGCTTCAGGCTCTAGAGACAGACCTGACTCACGCGCGAGAATCACCAATTTACGCATCACATCCGAACCATCAAGATCATGGCGCGGGTCAGGCTCAGTCAGGCCTTGTTGCCACGCGAGGTCAACCAATTCAGCAAATGGTACTTGGCCATCGTATTGTTGGAATAGCCAAGAGAGAGTGCCGGAGAAAATCCCAGACAGCGCGACAATTTCATCGCCACTTTCACGTAAATCACGCACAGTGTGGTTGATTGGTAAGCCAGCACCAACCGTTGCATTGTAGAGCCAGTGGCGATTGATCTTAGCAAAGGCATCTTGCACTTGATGGTAGTACTCGCTAGAAGCCGATCCCGCTACCTTGTTAGCAGAGATCAGGTGCATGCCTTGCTCGGCAATCTCAACATAACGCTCGGCCAGTTCTTGGCTTGCAGTGACATCCAGTACTACCGCGTCATCATAACCTTGAATCGCACCAAGTTGAGCTATCCACTCGCCACCTTGATAAGGGATAGACTCGTCATCAAAGCGTTGGTTCGCGCTTGCCGCATCGATACCTTGTGGATTAAACCAGTAGGTTTGGCTATCAATGACCGCGACGAGCTCAAAGCTCATTCCACGGCGTTTTTCTAATTCGGTTTTTTGTTCAGCAAACAGATCCAGCCAACGGCTGCCAATATTGCCTTTACCACATAGAGCGATCGCAACCCGTTTTTGTGCTTGGAACAGTTGTTTATGGATACCTTGAACTAAATCTTCGGTAGAGGTTTTACGCAGTATCGCCACTAAGCTAAGCCCTGAAGCGGATTCGCAAATAAATTCAACCGGCGCATTTTTAAGTTGTTGATAGAAGCCGTAGCAGTGATTGGCATTTTTGGTTACGCCCGCACCGACGGCGGCAACCATCGAAAAGCCTTCTTTGAGTTTGATTTCCGCTTCCGTCGCCACATCTTGCAGATGACGCAATGCACCGCCAGCAATTTCAGCGGTATAAGCTAAAAACAGGCTGTGTTGATCGTCTTGCGCCTCAAATGCCAGTGGTTCGAGCTGAGCACGCTTTAAACTGGCTAAGGTTTCTTTATGCAGGCGACCAAAATCATGACCGGAAGCAAAATTGAGCTGAATCAGCATCACATCATCAAGCGAAGAGACAATCTTTGCTCCGCGACCTGATGCGAGTACACGCTCAATACGGGTTGAACCTGATTCTGGCTGATAGCTGCAACGCAGATGACAATCCATCGCACTTTGTGCGACAGGTTGTAGGGTACGGCTATGCAACACTGGCGCCGCTAAGCGAGCTAATTCACTAGCTTCATCGAGGCGCAGTAATGGTAATAAACAAGCATCGGAGATAAGACGCGGGTCAGCGCTATAAACGCCTGCCACATCACTCCAGATGGTGACGCGTGAAACTTGCGCCAATGCCCCAATCACGGTGGCGGAATAGTCTGAACCATTACGACCAAGCAATACGGTATCACCGTGATGATCTTGCGCCATAAAGCCAGTGATCACGATACGATGATGGGCGTGTTGTGCTAATACTGCTTTAAGTAAAGGGTAAGACGCACCGCGGTCCACTTCCGGTTGTGTGCCCGCTTCCGCGCGTAAAAAAGCGCGTGCATCTTGGGCGCGTGCTGGCAGTTTTTGTTGGTTAAGTAGCGCGGCTAGCAGGCGAGATGACCACACTTCACCATGGCCTAATACTGCCGCTTGCGCTGCATCACTTAGTGGCGCGGTTAACTCGCCTAACGTGCGGATCTCATCATTAAGCTCAGCTAATAATGTCTCCTTTACTTCATCAGTGATCAGCTCATCGATGAGATTGGTTTGAAACTGTTTGAGGTTTTGCAGTGCTTCATGAGCTAAACGACCATCTTTATTGAGCCCTTCTAAAAACTCAATTAGACGGTTGGTGGTTTTGCCCGCCGCAGACACTACCACCAAGTCTTCTGTGGACGAGTACTCTTTTAGAATATCGACCACACGTCGATAGCATTCTGGATCCGCTAAGCTACTGCCACCAAATTTATGCAGTTGGCGCTCTACGCTCATTTAATGATCCTCCAGAATCACGTTAAAGGCTTGCTCTAAATCGTCAATCAGATCTTGTGGGTCTTCTAAGCCTACCGATAAACGCAATAATTGTTGTGATACGCCTGCTTCAGCCAGCGCGGCTTCACCCATCGCGCGGTGAGTCATTGAGGCTGGGTGACAAATCAAACTCTCTACACCGCCAAGAGATTCGGCGAGTGAGAAGAGTTGTAAAGCGCCAACGAAGGTTTTGAGCTGCTCAAAACTGCCTGCAAATTCAAAACTCAGCATCGAACCAAAGCCTGATTGTTGCTTGAGAGCAATTTCGTGACCAGGATGTTCCGGCAAGCTAGGGTGATAAATACGCTCAATCAGCGAGTGCTTTTTCAGATAGTCGAGAATCTGTGTTGCGCCTTCTTCATGGCTGCGCATACGTGCACCGAGTGTACGTATGCCACGTAGAGTCATGTAGCTATCAAAAGGTGTGCCGGTTGCGCCAATACAGTTACCCCACCATGCAAGATCTTCTGCATGTTGCTCGGTTTTGGTGATCACCACGCCGCCGATCACATCGGAGTGGCCATTAATAAATTTGGTAGTGGAGTGGATAACAAAGTCTGCGCCCAGTTCGAGAGGCTTTTGGTACACCGGTGTCAAAAAGGTATTGTCGACGGCAACCAAGGTATCTACTTGATGAGCTTGCTGGCACACTTGAGCAATATCGACCACGCGCACCAATGGGTTCGATGGTGTTTCAATCAGCAATAATTTTGGCTTTTGGGCTAAAGCTTCTGCGAGTGCTTGCGGATCGGACTGGTCGACAAACAGGACTTTAAAGTCGCCCTTTTGCGCGCGAGTATTAAACAGTCGGTAAGTGCCGCCATAACAATCGTGCGGAGCAACAATCAGATCATCAGGGCCAAGAAAGGTTGTCACCCACAAATTCAAAGCGGATGTACCACAGTTGGTTACTACCGCGCCTTTGCCGGATTCAAGCTCGAACAAAGTTTGTTCTAATAAACCGCGATTTGGATTACCAGAACGGGTATAATCGTACTTAGGGACATCACCAAAAGCTGGGAAACCATAATTGGTCGACAGGTAGATCGGTGGAACTACCGCGTGGTGTTGGGTGTCGGACTCAATGCCAGTGCGAACGGCGATAGTGGCTGGTTTGCGGGTGCTCATATGTGTTTCCTTCCGAACAATATTAACTTGTCAGTACGAATAGGTTGATCAGTTGGCAATGCTCTTTTTCCTCGAGTTATTGCTTGATACAACGCATTCACAATCCATTTACTCTACTTTACTTCTCATTTTTTGAGCCGTCAATACATCCAGACGTCTATATGTCTTTGCTTGTAGCCTTAAAAGCCGCTAAAATTACGGATAGCAAAATTTAAATCTAACTACAATGTGAAGGTGCGCAATGGCAGACTGGAATGGCGAATACATAAGTCCATACGCTGAACATGGAAAGAAAAGCGAACAAGTAAAAAAAATTACCGTTTCAATTCCATTAAAAGTATTGAAGGTCTTAACTGATGAGCGTACTCGCCGTCAGATCAATAACCTACGCCATGCTACAAACAGTGAGCTACTTTGCGAGGCATTTTTGCATGCTTACACAGGTCAGCCGCTACCAACGGATGAAGATTTAAGAAAAGATCGTCCAGATGATATTCCAACGGAAGCCAAGCAATTGATGACCGCGATGGGCATCGAGTTTGAAGCTTTTGATGACTAATATTGATCTTGTTGGAGCGAGCACCATTCCAACCAGAAATAAAAAAACCGCAGTTTAACTGCGGTTTTTTGTTTTTAGAGCCAAGCATTCTTCACTCTGTCATTCCTTAGAGCGCGTAGCGCGAGTAGGGAATCTTGTATTTCTGGAGTAAATCAGAGATCCCCAACTCGTTCGTCCCTCACTCTTGAGGATGATAAAAGTCAGGCAATGACGGAAAAGTTAAACAAACAGTAGGACTCCACAAATCAGTAGAGAGGTGGGCCGAATATTCCCAAATCGGTCGTTCCTTTGCGTGTTCATTTTTCACTCCGTCATACCATAGAGCGCGTAGCGCGAGTAGGGAATCTTGCATTTCTGGAGTAAATCAGAGATCCCCACTCGTTCGTTCCTTACTCTTGAGGATGACAAAAGTAAAGTAACGATGAAAAAGTTAAACAAGCAGTCGCTTCACAAATCCTCAACTACGCCATATACCCTTCAGGCATTTCAATACGCGCGACACCCGAATCAACCGCCGCTTGAGCAACCGCTTTAGCCACGCGAGGCAGTAGGCGAGGGTCCATCGGTTTTGGAATGATGTAGCTTGAACTAAATTCCAAAGATTCGACACCCGCCGCTTTCAGTACTTCAACCGGTACAGGTTCTTTCGCGAGTTGGCGAATCGCCTCAACCGCGGCTAATTTCATCTCATCGTTAATTTCACTGGCGCGTACATCTAAGGCACCGCGGAAAATAAATGGGAAACACAGTACGTTATTGACTTGGTTCGGGTAGTCACTACGGCCCGTACCCATGATTAAATCATCACGCACTTGATGAGCCAGTTCCGGTTTAATTTCCGGATCAGGGTTAGAGCAAGCAAAGACGATTGGCTTATCCGCCATCAGTTTTAGCGCTTCAGGCGGAAGTAGATTGGGGCCTGATACGCCAAGGAACAGATCGGCGCCTTCAATCACATCTTCTAACGTGCGTTTATCAGTGTTATTGGCAAACAGCTTTTTATACTCGTTCAAATCATCACGACGAGTGTGGATCACGCCTTTACGATCCAACATGTAGATCTTTTCGCGCATCGCACCACATTTGATCAGTAGCTCCATACACGCAACCGCAGCCGCGCCAGCGCCCAAACAAACGATGGTCGCATCTTCGAGCTTTTTGCCCTGCAGTTCAACGGCGTTCAACATGCCCGCCGCGGTAACAATTGCCGTACCGTGCTGGTCATCATGGAAGACTGGCACATCACAACGTTCAATCAACTGCTTTTCAATTTCAAAACAGTCTGGCGCTTTAATGTCTTCCAAGTTGATGCCACCAAAGGTATCGGCGATGTTTGCTACCGTATCAACAAACTCTTCAATAGTGCGGTGTTTGACTTCAATATCAATCGAATCTAAGCCAGCAAAGCGTTTGAAGAGCAGCGCTTTACCTTCCATAACAGGCTTTGATGCCAAAGGACCAAGATTACCTAAACCAAGAATTGCCGTGCCGTTTGAGATCACCGCGACCATGTTGCCTTTTGCGGTGTACTTATAAACGTTATCTGGATTTTGCGCGATTTCACGCACAGGTTCAGCCACCCCAGGGCTATAGGCTAGGGCAAGATCTAAAGCCGTTTCCGCCGGTTTGGTGAGTTCAACTGCAATTTTACCCGCCGTTGGTAGGGCGTGATAATCCAAAGCTTGTTGGCGGAACTGTTCTTCAGCGGTTAACTCTTGGGATTGGTCATCTGACATAAGGCTAGGCTCTCTATTTTGTATTGATTCTTTTGTAGTAATTGTTAAGCAAAAGTTATTCTAGAGGAAGCAAGTCAAGCTGCATAGCGAGGATTGCGATTGATATTGCTATTGTAGGCCGATTGTTAGCTGATAAGACCAGATCGATCACAAAATGCTAAAGAGAGGGTGTGAAAAGAAGCAAATGAGAGGCAATAAAAAAGGACGCCTAAGCGTCCTTTTTTCAATTTAGTATCAAAGCAGAAATTACTTCTTGCTTGATAGTGCACCGAAGCGCTTGTTGAAGCGATCAACACGGCCGCCTGTATCTACGATACGTTGCTTACCAGTGTAGAATGGGTGACATTTGTCACATACGTCTAGGTGGATAGACTCTTTAGCTAGAGTTGAGTTGAACTCAAAAGAGTTACCGCAAGAACAAGTAGCGCTTACTGCTTTGTATTCTGGGTGGATACCAGCTTTCATGGGAGAACCTCAAATAGGCCGTGTCGCTATCCGAATCTAAGCCGGACACCACACGTGGTTAATAAAAAAATTTCGCTCTACCGCTTAATGAATAAATCACCGAGCCATAGTGCTAAGGCGCAGTATAGTAATGAATCCTCGATTGAGGATCAACTGATTTACCCAAATAAACGCTACTTTTTTCACCAATGACGAGCAGTTTAACATCCATACTCTTATTTGCCCTGAACGGGTGTGCCTTGGGCTTAAAATAGAATCGCTGCGGGTTTTGCTTTAGACTGTTGAGCGTGTACTTCTAACTCATGCTGCTAAATCTATATGCGCCCAACTATTGCTCGAGTGGCCTTGCCCGTTCCACTGGATAAGCAATTCGATTACCTGATCCCTAGCCACCTATTTCCGATTATTGGTGGGCGTGTTGCTGTGCCATTTGGCCGCCAATCCTTAATTGGTATTGTCACTGAGTTAACCAATCAATCCCAGTTTACTCAAAGCCAACTCAAACCGATTAAACAAGTGCTTGATCAGCAGTCCGTTTGGCCTGAATCGCTTTATCAGCTACTTAAATGGTGCAGTCAGTTTTATCAGCATCCACTGGGCGAAACCTTAGCTAATGCTATGCCGTCTGCACTGCGTAAAGGCAAAGCGGCGGATTTCTCGACGCTGGTGGAGTGGCAGTTAACGGAACAGGGCAAGAATCAGTTGATGCAAGGTCTTGGCCGAGCGGTAAAGCAAGAGCAAGCCATGCGTGCTTTGCAATATGGCGCGGTCTCTCATCAGCAACTGCTTGATCAAGATATCAACAGTACGGTACTGAAAAACTTGCTGGAAAAAGGTTGGGTTGAGTCGATTGAGAAAAAACCGACCATTCACGCTTGGCCGCGTGAGATTGAAGCGCAAGTTGATAAACCGAAATTAAACCAAGAGCAGGCGGTCGCGATCGCCACCGTAAATAGTTCAGATGGTTTTGCTTGTTACCTATTAGAAGGGGTGACGGGGTCGGGGAAAACCGAGGTTTATCTCAACCTGATCAAGCCAGTACTCGAAGCGGGTAAACAAGCCTTGGTTTTAGTGCCTGAGATAGGTTTAACACCACAAACCATCAACCGTTTTCGTAAGCGTTTTAATGTGCCCGTTGAAGTTATCCATTCTGGCTTGAATGAAACTGAGCGCCTGAATGCGTGGTTGTCGGCACGTGACAAAGCGGCGGGGATTGTGATTGGTACGCGCTCGGCGCTGCTAACGCCGTTTGCCGATCTCGGCATTATTATTGTCGATGAAGAGCATGACTCTTCTTATAAACAGCAAGATAGCCTACGTTACCATGCGCGCGATGTAGCGGTAATGCGTGCCAACAAAGCGCAGATTCCGATTGTCTTGGGTTCAGCAACGCCGGCATTAGAAACCTTACATAATGCCTTGACGGGTAAGTACCACTATTTGCAATTAACCCAACGTGCTGGCAGTGCGAAACCGACCACCAATAAAGTGTTGGATGTGAAAGGACTGTATTTGGAAAGTGGCTTATCGGCGCCGTTGATTGCAGAGATGCGTAAGCACCTTTCAGCCGGGAATCAGGTGATGTTGTTTCTTAACCGTCGCGGTTTTTCTCCTGCCTTGATGTGTCATGAATGTGGTTGGATTGCAGAATGTAAACGTTGTGATGCTTATTACACCTACCACCAATACAGTAACGAGATCCGCTGTCACCATTGTGGGGCGCAACAACCGATTATTCATCAGTGTCAGGGTTGTGGCTCGACCAATTTGGTGACGGTTGGGGTAGGGACTGAGCAGCTGGAAGGGCAGCTCAGCCAACTGTTTCCAGAATACAAAGCGATTCGTATTGATCGCGACAGCACTCGGCGTAAAGGCAGCTTAGAAAGTGCCTTGACCGCGATTCGTAAAGGTGAGTATCAAATTTTGATTGGTACGCAAATGCTCGCCAAAGGTCACCATTTCCCCGATGTCACTTTGGTCGCATTGCTTGATGTGGATGGTTCACTGTACAGTAGTGACTTTCGTGCATCAGAGCGTTTGGCACAATTGTTTATTCAGGTTGCGGGTCGAGCTGGGCGAGCCAGCAAGCCCGGTGAGGTAATTTTACAAACCCATCACCCTGAGCATACTTTGCTTCAAGCGCTGTTGAATCAAAGCTATGGGCATTTTGCTCAAACCGCATTGCAAGAGCGAAAGATGGCAATGTTACCGCCTTATACCTATTTAACCTTGTTACGCGCTGAAGCCAATAACAGTCAGGTAGTGGAGTCGTTTTTAAGGCAGGTTCGCTATACCTTGGAAGCACATCCTTTATTTGATGAGACTTGCCAAGTACTAGGGCCCACGCCTGCGCCATTGGCCAAGAAAGCGGGTAAGTATCGCTGGCAACTGTTATTGCAGACACAAACGCGGCCATTAATGCAGCGACTATTGATGAGTGCCAAACCGGCTATTGAGTTGTTGCCTGATAGCAAAAAAGTACGTTGGTCGCTAGATATAGAACCGCAAGATTTAAGCTAGCGTTCAGTTTACAATGTCACGTACGTTGAATGAGAACGTAATTTTGTGACGTAAATCTCTATCTCGGGTTGGGTTTTGTTAAATCTCCCGTAACTTTATAGCGTGAAATAAATAAACTAGTAGCTGACGCTTTACGCACCTTAGTGAATAACGAGGTAATCGATTGCGCATCGTCAGTGAGAAATGATAAATAAGTCAAAGAATGAGTTTGAACTCATCGAGATTTTCATACGGTTTAGGTGGCCAAGGCGCTACCGCCAAAGGAACTAACTAAGAGGGTTACATTTATGGCGACAATGAAGGATGTTGCCCAGCTCGCGGGAGTTTCAACAGCGACAGTATCGAGGGCGCTGATGAATCCTGAAAAAGTCTCTTCTGCCACGCGTAAGCGCGTTGAAGACGCTGTGTTAGAAGCTGGCTATTCCCCAAATTCTTTAGCGCGTAATTTACGCCGCAACGAATCGAAAACGATCATCGCGATCATTCCTGATATCTGCGATCCTTATTACACGGAGATCATTCGTGGTATTGAAGATGCAGCCATGGAGCATGGTTATATTGTTCTGTTAGGTGATAGCGGTCAGCAGAAAGACGTGAAAATTCCTTTGTGAATTTAGTCTTTACTAAGCAAGCTGACGGCATGCTGCTGCTTGGTACTGATCTACCGTTTGATGTCAGCAAGCCTGAGCAAAAAAACCTACCGCCAATGGTCATGGCGTGTGAGTTTGCCCCTGAGCTTGAACTACCAACAGTTCACATTGATAACCTGACCTCTGCGTTTGAAGTGGTCAACTATCTTACTCAGCTTGGTCATAAGCGCATCGCACAAATTTCCGGGCCAGAAACGGCGACTCTGTGTCAATTCCGTCAGCAAGGCTATCAACAAGCATTGCGCCGCGCGGGCATTACCATGAACCCGACTTACAGCACATTTGGTGAGTTCACTTTTGAGGCGGGTGCCAAAGCGGTCAGACAATTACTAGCGCTGCCTGAGCCACCGACGGCGATTTTCTGTCATAACGATGCGATGGCGATTGGTGCGATCCAAGAAGCAAAACGTCTTGGTTTACGAGTGCCACAAGATTTATCGGTAGTGGGTTTTGATGACATTCAGTTCGCTCAATATTGCGATCCACCGCTGACCACCATCTCACAGCCTCGTTATGAGATTGGCCGTCAAGCCATGCTGATGATGCTAGAGTTGCTGCGTGGCCATGATGTCCGTGCGGGTTCACGTCTATTAGAAACGCAATTAGTGGTACGTAAGAGTGCGGCGCCACCAAGAGCTCTCTAATACTGATAATCTCTTGCTTGATTCATTATTTGCTTGAGCTAGAAACGACGCCAATGTGAGCGTCGTTTTTTATTGCTTATGTTGCTTCTTTCGGGCTTGAGTCAGGCCAATGTTATCTTGTGTCAGAATTTTATTGTTTACTCCACACTAACCAAGGCAATGCATTGTTATCCCATAGCAATCTAGATAACATATCAACAGAGATAATTGATTTGATGTACTACTGTGGCAAATAGAGATTATGTGAAGCGCGGGGCGAGTAAAAAGCCTGCGAAAAAGAAAGCAGCACCCAAGCGCAAACCATGGCGCAGTGGGCTTTTGGCATTGCTCGTTGTAGGTATCTTTGGCTTTGGTTTGTATTCTTTAAGCCAAGATCCAGAGCCGCCAGCACCGGTAGTACAAGCGCCGGTGAAAGCGAAACCTAAGCCAGAAAAAGCCTTGCCGCCGCCACCTGAAGAGCAGTGGGATTACGTTGATAGCTTGCCAAGCCGTGAAGTGGAAGTTAAGGCCAAAGAGCAGGTGATTTCTGATATCCCTTACATCATGCAATGTGGCGCTTACAAAACCGCAGCGCAAGCGGATGCTCGTAAATTGGATATCGCTTTCCAAGGCATTAAAAGTAAGATTCGCAAGAAAGAAGGCAGCTCTTGGTACCGTGTAGTACTTGGCCCCTACAAGCTTAAGCGTGATGCCGAGCGAGATAAGCACAAATTGCAACGTGCCAAAATTGAGCCATGCGCAATTTGGAAAGATACCGAGTAGTTAACTCTAGTTATGCTCAAATACTTTGTGTGTTAAGCCAGTCGTATCGTGCGGCTGGTTTTTTTATGGCAGGCCATTTAGAAATGCATGCTGTGAAAAATCAGGTCGCTATTTTTATGATAAAATTATCGAATGGTAGTTAAGAGGTTGGTGATTATTAAATGAAAAACACCAGCTCAGTAGGTCTGAATTAATGTCGAATGTTGAGAAAGTTACATCATCGGTAAAGAGTGATGAGAAAAGTTGGTACCTTGTAAGGTGCAAATCAAAGCAAGAGTTACGTGCCAAGCTAAATTTGACTAATCAATCCATTACAGCATATTACCCGACAGTCGATGTGTTAAAAGAGGTTCGTGGAAAAAGACAGCTAAAAGAAGAAGCGTTGTTCCCTGGGTATATTTTTGTACATTTAGACATCACCTCTATCCTAGCATCAAAAGTCAATAACACGTTTGGCGTGTATGGTTTTGTTAAGTTCTCTGGTAGCCCTCAACTGGTACCTAATGAGCTAATTAAGGCATTTGAAACGATAGAAAAACAAACTATCGATTTAACGCTGAAAAGTGGTGACGAGGTGATGATTACAGGTGGTAATTATGAACATATGACAGCAATATTTTTAGCCGAAGAAAGCGAGCAACGGAGTATATTGTTGATTGAGCTACTCAATCAGAAAGTTCAATTGAGTGTTGATAACATTTACATTGCTCCTAGAGTAAAGCCAATAAAAAAATAGCGTTCATACATGCTAGTTCCCTCATAGTTCTAAAGCTTTAATACTCTTGAATTCCCATGTTCTTGTCCGCATATATTGAAAATAACCAATTTTAAATACAAGAGGCCCTACACGTGACTACCATCGTTTCAGTACGTCGAAATAACAAAGTTGTCATCGCGGGTGACGGACAAGTATCGCTAGGCAATACCGTAATGAAAGGCAATGCGCGCAAAGTTCGCCGCCTATATAACGGTAAAGTATTGGCAGGTTTTGCTGGCGGCACGGCAGATGCGTTTACGCTGTTTGAGCGCTTTGAAAGCAAGCTGCAAATGCACCAAGGCCACCTAACCAAAGCGGCGGTAGAGCTGGCGAAAGATTGGCGCAGCGATCGCGCGCTACGTAAGCTTGAAGCGCTGCTGGTGGTTGCTGATGAAACCGCATCCTTGATTATCACCGGTAATGGTGATGTGGTTCAGCCTGAGCACGATCTGATTGCGATTGGCTCTGGCGGTAACTTTGCTCAAGCGGCGGCGATTGCCCTATTAGAAAATACCGATTTAAGTGCGCGTGAAATCGCTGAAAAAGCATTAACGATTGCGGGCGACATCTGTGTCTTCACCAACCACCATCACACTATCGACGAACTAGAAATCCCAGCAGAAAAAATGGCTGAATAATAAAAAGATAGTGAATTAAGAATTTAAGGAATCTGATTATGTCTGAGATGACCCCACGTGAGATTGTTCATGAACTGAACCGCCATATCATTGGCCAAGATAACGCTAAACGCTCAGTGGCGATTGCACTGCGTAATCGCTGGCGTCGCATGCAGCTTGAAGAGAGCTTGCGCGTAGAAGTATCACCAAAGAATATTTTGATGATTGGCCCAACCGGTGTTGGTAAAACCGAAATCGCTCGTCGTTTAGCAAAGCTTGCCAATGCACCCTTTATCAAAGTGGAAGCGACTAAATTCACCGAAGTGGGTTATGTCGGTAAAGAAGTCGAAACCATTATCCGTGATCTGACCGATGCGGCAATCAAGATGACGCATCAGCAAGAGATGGAAAAAGTAAAATTCCGCGCTGAAGAGCAAGCGGAAGAACGCATTCTTGATGCTCTGCTGCCGCCAGCGCGTGACGCTTGGGGCCAAAACGAGCAGCCACAACAAGATGAAGAGCGTCAGTCGAATACTCGTCAAATCTTCCGCAAGAAACTACGTGAAGGTCAGTTAGACGATAAAGAGATTGAGATTGATGTTGCTGCGCCGCAAATGGGCGTTGAGATCATGGCGCCTCCGGGCATGGAAGAGATGACTAACCAGCTGCAAAGCATGTTCTCGAATCTTGCTGGCGACACCAAGAAAAAGCGCAAGATGAAAATCAAAGAAGCAATGAAAGCTTTGGTTGAAGAAGAAGCAGCGAAATTGGTTAACGCAGAAGATCTGAAAGAGCAGGCGATCTTCAACGTTGAAAACAACGGTATCGTCTTCATTGATGAGATCGACAAAATCTGTAAGCGTGGTGAAAGCTCAGGCCCTGATGTGTCTCGTGAAGGTGTTCAGCGTGATCTATTGCCATTGATTGAAGGCAGCACAGTTTCTACTAAGCACGGCATGGTCAAAACCGATCATATCCTATTTATTGCATCGGGCGCATTCCAAGTGGCGAAACCATCGGATTTGATCCCTGAATTGCAAGGTCGTCTACCAATCCGTGTTGAGCTTGAAGCGCTTTCAAGCAATGACTTCAAACGCATTCTTACCGAGCCAAAAGCGTCGCTGACAGAGCAATACATCGCTTTGCTAAAAACCGAAGATGTGAATATTAACTTCACTGAAGATGGTATCACGCAAATCGCAGAAGCGGCATGGACGGTGAATGAAACCACCGAGAACATTGGTGCGCGTCGCCTGCATACGGTGATGGAGCGTCTAATGGATGAGATTTCATTTGAAGCGACAGAGAAGCCAGGCAGCAGCATGACGATTGATGCTGAGTACGTACAAAAACGCCTTGGTGAATTTGTCGAAGATGAAGATCTAAGCCGTTTTATCCTTTAATCGAAAATTGCGTAATAGAAAAAGTCGGCTTCGGTCGGCTTTTTTATTGTCTGTCGTTTGAGGTGGGGGATTTGCAACTGATAAAAAAAGAGGCAGATGCTAGGCATCTACCTCTTGGCTTATGTTTCTAATCGGCACTGTCGCATGACAGTGTTATGGAGAAGAGATTAGATCATAAATACGAAAATTACTGCCAACGCAGAGATCAAACCTGCGAATGCGTAACAGGCGATCTTACCTGCTACACCGGTG
Organism: Vibrio scophthalmi LMG 19158; assembly: GCF_000222585.1. Classification (GTDB taxonomy): domain Bacteria; phylum Pseudomonadota; class Gammaproteobacteria; order Enterobacterales; family Vibrionaceae; genus Vibrio; species Vibrio scophthalmi. The sequence continues at coordinate 31,398 of NZ_AFWE01000063.1, forward strand.
TGGAATTTAAGATCGTGCATACCGTGGTGTACACGGTGCATTGCATGCCACATTGGTAGAGCAAGGCTGCCGATAATAAATAGCGCGCCGATGATGCTGGTGGCGAACTCAGAGACACGCTCGTAGCTCAACGCTTCTGCATCAATAATACCAAGTGGTGCAAGAATACCGAGTACCAACACAGTGATAGGCGTAATCATGGCAAACCATGTACCGCCAGCGCCAAATAGGCTCCACCAGATAGGCTCATCAGAGCGGCGTGGTGAATGATCAACTTTGAAATTTGGGGTCATAACATCGCTCCTTAAACAACGATCAGAACAACAAGAGAAATAAACGCAACCGCTGCCCATTGAGCAAGGACGATCAATTTCTTGTCGACTGGTTTGCCTTTGATGCGAATTGGCATCACTTGCGGCATCATGCTGAAGAAGGTTTGCGCGTGCAATAGGCTACCCGCTAGTGCCACGATGTTGATCGCCACTACCAATGGGTTCGCCATGAAGTCTAACCAAGTTTGCCAAGCTTCTGGCCCTTTTACTAGTGAGCCCAAACCAATGGTTAGGAACACAGTAAATAGAATCAAAGGTAGTACCGTTGCTTCACGCATCATGTAGAAGCGGTAGAACGGGCTGCTTTGCCACCACGTACGTTTCATTTCACGAACGTAAGGTTTACGATTACTCATCCTAAGCCTCCTCTTTCACTGGTTTACCATCAGGCTTTAGCATTGCAATCACAAAGTCCATTGATGATTCAATTTTACCTTGGTTTACTGCTGCTGCTGGATCCACGTTCTTCGGACATACTTCAGAGCAGTAACCGACAAAAGTACAACCCCAAGCGCCATTCTTCCCATTGATCAGCGCCATACGCTCAGATTTACCGTTATCACGGCTATCCAAGTTGTAACGGTGTGCCATAGTCAGTGCTGCGGGACCAATAAACTCAGGGTTTAGACCAAACTGAGGACACGCTGCGTAACACAAACCACAGTTGATACAGCCAGCAAATTGCTTGTATTTTGCCATTTGCTCTGGCGTTTGCAGGTTAGTGCCGTCTTCAGGTTTACGGTCGTTACCGATAATGTAAGGTTTGATGGCTTCAAGGCGCTCGATGAACGGCGTCATATCAACAATCAAATCTTTTTCGATAGGGAAGTTCGCTAGTGGTTCGATCTTCACGCCATCTGGGTAATCACGTAGGAAGCATTTACACGCCAGTTTTGGTACGCCATTAACCATGATGCCGCAAGAGCCACAGATCGCCATACGACAAGACCAGCGGTAAGAGAGGTCTTTGTCTAGGTGGTCTTTGATGTAGCCTAGTGCATCAAGCACAGACATGGTGTCATCAAAGGGTACTTCAAACGTTTGTAAGCGAGGCTCTTCATCATGCGCTGGGTCATAACGTAGAACGTCTACTTTTTGAATACGATGTGCTGACATTATGCTTGCTCCTCTGCTTTCTTCTCTTCAGCTTGGGCTGCTTCTTCCGCTGCCGCTTTTTCTGCTGCTTCACCGTATAGACGTGCTTTTGGCTGAGATTTAGTAATGGTTACATTGCTGTACTCAATGCTCGGCGCTGCGTCTGGTTGGTAGAAAGCTAAGGTATGCTTAAGGAAGTTAACATCGTCACGCTCTGTGCAGTTGTCATCAAGACGTTGGTGCGCACCGCGAGACTCTTTACGTAGGATTGCTGAGTGAACCATCGCTTCTGCCACTTCAAGGCCGTAACCGATCTCGATTGCGTATAGCAGGTCAGTGTTGAATACCTTGCCTTTGTCTTTGATGCTGATGTTTTTGTAGCGTGCTTTAAGCTCAGTGATCTTCTCAATCGTCGCTTGCATCAAATCTTCTTGGCGGTAGATACCACAACCCGCTTCCATGGAGTGACCCATTTCAGTGCGGATATCGGCCCAGTTTTCGTCGCCGTCTTGCTCAAGCAGTGCTGCAATACGCGCTTCAACCGCTTTTACTTGCTCGGCAATAGACTCGTCATTCCAGCCTTTAAATTCTGCCGCGCGAGCAACCGCCTGTTCACCCGCTACGCGGCCAAATACCACAAACTCAGCCAGTGAGTTAGAACCTAGGCGGTTTGCACCGTGTAGGCCAACAGAAGCACATTCGCCCACAGCGAATAGACCTTTAATACGCGTTTCACATTGACCGTTAGTCTCAATACCACCCATGGTGTAGTGCACGGTAGGACGAATTGGGATCGGCTCTTTGGCTGGATCAACGTTAACGTAAGCTTTTGCTAGCTCACAGATAAACGGTAGACGCTCTTGTAAGTACTCTTCACCTAGGTGGCGAAGATCAAGGTGTACCACATCACCCAGTGGGTGTTTGATGGTGTTGCCTTTTTGATGTTCGTGCCAGAAGGCTTGAGAAACTTTGTCACGTGGACCCAGTTCCATGTATTTGTTTTTCGGTTGGCCAACCGGAGTTTCCGGGCCCATGCCGTAATCTTGTAGGTAACGGTAGCCGTTCTTATTGACGATGATACCGCCTTCACCACGACAACCTTCGGTCATCAGGATACCCGTACCAGGCAGACCTGTTGGGTGGTATTGAACGAATTCCATATCACGTAGAGGTACGCCGTGACGGTAAGCCATTGCCATGCCGTCGCCAGTTACGATACCGCCGTTGGTGTTACAGTGGTAAACACGACCTGCACCACCGGTAGCAAGTACCACCGATTTCGCTTTAATCGTAACAAGCTCGCCTTCCGCCATGTGGATAGCGATCAGACCTTGCACTTCACCTTCGTCAACCAATAGGTCAACCACAAAGTACTCATCAAAACGTTTGATGTTTTGGTACTTCATTGAAGTCTGGAAAAGGGTGTGAAGCATGTGGAAGCCAGTTTTGTCGGCAGCGAACCAAGTACGCTCAACCTTCATACCACCGAAACGACGAACGTTTACTTCGCCATTTTCTTTACGGCTCCATGGGCAGCCCCACTGTTCCATTTGAATCATTTCGCGAGTTGAATTCGCCACGAAGTATTCAACGACATCCTGTTCACATAGCCAGTCACCACCACCAACGGTATCGTTGAAGTGATTATCTAGGCTATCTTCTTCCTTGATAACTGCTGCTGAGCCACCTTCAGCGGCAACCGTATGGGAGCGCATTGGGTAAACTTTAGAAATTAGAGCAACTTCTAAGTCAGGGTTAGCTTCAGCCGCTGCAATAGCAGTACGAAGACCAGCGCCGCCAGCGCCGATGACTGCGATATCTGTGATGATAGTTTGCACAGTTATCCTCCAGTGTGTAAGTGCGGTCAATCCCGCTTGTTATAGTAAGAGAGTGTGTGCAGATGCTTGTTTCAGATAGTGTTATCCATACCGAAATAGACGTGCTACACATAACTCAAAAGTGTTATTGCCAGTGTAAGAGAGGGCATAGTTGTAAAAATTGATGTATTCCGGATTTTGTTCCGGTAATGCAAAAGAGAGCATAGAAAATGCCGGATATGTGAGAGTAGTCACGACATGGCATTTTTACCGACAAGCCTTGATGTAAATGGTGTTACGGCGGTGTTGAAATTTATTTGTGGCACGTTAGTTGAGGTGTTATTTAACGGCCAAATCTACACCAATTGATTCGGGTTGTTTTTATCGCCAAGGTATAGAATGGCTGAATGAATCGTGCTGCAAGCCGCAAGAAGGCTTGCACCCTTGATGAAAAGTGCTATGTTCGCCTCTTCGCAAGATGAGCAGAAAAGAGAAGGCAGAAAAATGAATTGGCAACCAACCGCATCCATCGAGTTACTCAAACAGCGCGCTGAGTTACTCAGCCAGATCCGCCATTTTTTTGCTAAGCGTAATGTGCTGGAAGTAGATACACCGGCAATGAGTCACGCCACGGTGACCGACGTACATCTACAAACCTTTCAAACCCAATTTGTTGGCCCGGGCTATGCTGATGGCAGCAAGCTTTATTTGATGACCAGTCCTGAATTTCACATGAAGCGCCTTTTAGCGGCGGGCAGTGGTTGCATTTATCAAATTAATAAAGCGTTTCGTAACGAAGAGAATGGTCGTTATCACAATCCCGAGTTCACCATGTTGGAATGGTATCGCGTTGGGTTTGATCATCACCAATTAATGGATGAGATGGATGACTTGCTGCAGTTAGTTATTCGATGTGGTGCCGCACAACGTATGACTTATCAACAAGCCTTCATTAACGTATTGGGTGTTTGTCCTTTAGAAGGTTCGATGGCCGAGCTGAAAGTCGCTGCTGCTAAGCTAGGTCTGAGTGATATTGCCGAACCAGAACAAGATCGCGACACGCTGTTGCAATTGCTGTTCAGTGTTGGTGTGGAAGTGAAGATTGGCCAAGACGTGCCTGCCTTTGTCTATGATTTTCCGGCTTCACAAGCGGCTCTTGCTAAGATCAACCAAAACGACGAGCGTGTTGCCGATCGTTTTGAGGTCTATTTCAAAGGGATTGAGTTGGCGAATGGCTTCCATGAACTTGATAATCCAGCCGAGCAGTTAGCTCGCTTTGAGCAAGACAATGCCAAGCGCCTAGAGATGGGCTTAACCGCACAACCGATTGATTATCATTTGATTGAGGCGCTAAAAGCCGGCCTACCAGAGTGCGCTGGCGTGGCGCTGGGTATTGATCGTTTGATTATGTTAGCGCTCGGCCAAGATCATATCGATCAAGTCACTGCGTTTCCATTTCCGATTGCGTAAGTGCTCAGGTAAAGAATTGTCACAAGTAATCCCGCAAAGCGTGGTCACGATCGCTGATTCTTTCTGTTCTGGACTCGCCTAGAACAACCAAGCCCGTTATACTCCCAATCTGATTTAAAACTAGGGCTGATAGTCGGCCCTACTATCTATACAAGAGCACAGGATATGCAAGAGTACATCGCGTTTTTCCAAGAAAATATGATCATGTCTGTGGTTTGGGTTGGCCTACTTGTTGCCCTAATCATGAATATCGTTAAAACCTCAACGGCGGCTTACAAAGAGATCAGTGTTGCTGAGACCACTCAGCTGATCAACCGTGAGAATGGTGTGGTGATTGATATTCGCGCGAAAGACGAATTCAAAAAAGGTCATATTACCGAAGCACTTCACATTTTACCTTCGGATATCAAAGCTGGTAACTTCGGTAGCCTTGAAAATAGCAAATCAGACCCAATTATCGTGGTATGTAAAACCGGTCAAACTGCACAAGAGAGTGCAAATCTTCTAGCAAAAGCGGGCTTTGAAAAAGTATACGTGCTGAAGAGCGGTTTGATTGCTTGGAGTGAAGCTAACCTACCGCTAGTACGCGGCAAGAAGTAATCACGGCGAGCGGCGCTGGTGAATTAATCAGCGTTTGGCGAAGAGAGATGTGAAGATTGCCACGAATTTGATGGCAAGGTTAGTGTTAGTCGCATCTCTCGGTTAGTCTCAAGCAAACTTTGATATTTAAGGCATAAAGGATTCAATAATGGCTGAAGCAGCACCAACACAAGAAGCACAGAACTTCGCAATTCAACGTATTTTCCTAAAAGACGTTTCTTTTGAAGCGCCTAACTCACCAGATATGTTCCAAAAAGAATGGAACCCAGAAGTGAAGTTAGATCTAGACACGCAAAGCCGTGAGCTAGGTGCTGGTGTTTACGAAGTGATTCTACGTCTTACCGTAACGGTGAAAAACGCAGAAGAGACCGCGTTCCTATGTGAAGTTCAGCAAGGCGGTATTTTCTCGGCTGAAAACATGGAAGCAGGTCAATTGGCACACTGCCTAGGCGCATTCTGTCCAAACGTGCTATTCCCATACGCACGTGAAACGATTTCAAGCCTAGTGGTTAAAGGTACATTCCCTCAACTAAACCTTGCACCAGTGAACTTTGATGCATTGTTTATGAATTACCTACAGCAGCAAGCTCAGCAAGGCGAAGCTCAAGCTGATGCTTAATTAGCGCCTTCTATCGCGTTAAGATTATCTAAAATGCACAAGGCATCGTATATGCGTTGTGCATTTTTCGTTTATAGCCGAGTGGTTGATACCAAAGTGGTTTAACACGCGTTAAACTATTTGGGTATAGCAACTTGTTTATCAGTCAACAGGCGGAACAATGACAAATTCAAACATCAACAATGCCTATGGCAAAGAGATCGCAATGACCGTTTTGGGCGCAGGCTCTTACGGCACTTCTCTGGCGATTTCTCTGGCTCGTAATGGTGCCAACGTGGTGATTTGGGGGCATGAGCGTGAGCATATGGCTAAGTTGCAAGCTGAGCGTGCAAACCATGAATTTTTACCAGGGGTTGATTTCCCTGAGTCACTGATCGTTGAGTCAGATTTAGAGAAAGCCGTTTCTGCCACGCGTGATTTGTTGGTGGTAGTACCAAGCCATGTATTTGGTATCGTACTCAATAGTGTGAAACCTTTCTTACGCAGTGATTCACGTATTTGCTGGGCAACCAAAGGGCTTGAGCCTGAAACTGGCCGTCTGCTGAAAGATGTCGCCCATGATGCGTTGGGTGAGGGATACTCACTGGCGGTATTGTCAGGCCCGACGTTTGCCAAAGAACTGGCAATGGGTCTACCGACGGCAATTTCAGTGGCGTCTCCTGACGCGCAATTTGTTGCCGATTTGCAAGAGAAGATCCACTGTAGCAAGACATTCCGTGTTTATGCCAATAGTGACTTTACCGGCATGCAATTGGGCGGTGCGGTGAAAAACGTGATTGCGATTGGCGCGGGCATGTCGGATGGTATCGGTTTTGGTGCCAATGCTCGTACCGCATTGATCACTCGTGGTTTGGCGGAAATGTGCCGTCTTGGCGCAGCGCTAGGCGCGCAAAAAGAAACCTTTATGGGTATGGCAGGTTTGGGCGATCTTGTCTTAACTTGTACTGATAACCAATCACGTAACCGTCGCTTTGGCCTTGCGCTTGGTGAAGGCAAAGATGTCGATACTGCTCAGGCTGAAATTGGCCAAGTGGTGGAAGGTTATCGCAATACCAAAGAAGTATGGATGTTGGCGCAACGTATGGGCGTAGAAATGCCAATCGTTGACCAAATCTATCAAGTATTGTATCAAGATAAAGATGCACGAGAAGCAGCAAAGGATTTGTTAGCGCGTGACAAAAAAGCAGAAGCATAATTCAGCGGCAGCGAGATGCTGCCCAGAAGGTTACAACATGAAGCATTGCGAAAAAAAACAGGTATGGCAAACCATTGTTCAAGAAGCAAGGCAGCAATCTGAACAAGAGCCAATGCTGGCCAGTTTCTACCATGCTACGATTATTAAGCACGATAGTCTGTGCGCCGCACTGAGCTATATTTTAGCTAATAAGCTCAATACCGCGTCGATGCCAGCAATGGCAGTACGTGAAGTAGTGGAAGAAGCCTTTGCTTCTGATCCGAGTATTATTGAAGCCGCGGCGTGTGATATTTGCGCTACGGTCAACCGTGACCCGGCAGTTGCAATGTATTCTATCCCATTACTCTACCTTAAAGGCTACCACGCGCTACAAGGCTACCGAGTGGCAAACTGGCTGTGGAAACAAGGGCGCATAGCTTTAGCGACGTACCTACAAAACCAAATCTCAGTCGCTTGCCAAGTGGATATCCACCCAGCCGCAACGATTGGCCGTGGCATCATGCTCGATCATGCGACAGGGATTGTGATTGGTGAAACGGCGGTGGTGGAGAATGATGTTTCCATTCTTCAAGATGTGACTCTTGGTGGTACTGGTAAAGAGTGTGGCGATCGTCACCCTAAGATCCGTCAAGGCGTGATGATTGGCGCGGGCGCGAAAGTATTGGGTAATATCGAAGTGGGCGTAGGGGCGAAGATCGCTTCTTGTTCGGTGGTATTGCAACCTGTGCCTCCCCATACCACGGCAGCAGGGGTTCCGGCTAAGATTGTTGGTCGACCAAAGTCAGATATGCCATCTTTGGATATGGATCAGCAGTTTAACGGTAAGTCGCAAAATTTTGTCGATGGAGACGGTATCTAATATCTTTCTTCATACAGACAAATCAGTAAACGAAGAAGGGTTGGCCAATGCCAACCCTTTTTTATTGAATACCATTAATTGGTAAGCAAATTACGCGATAGTCTCTAATTCAGCGAGTACTTCATCGGCCCAAACGATCCATGCTTGGCGAAGCAATAGGTTGCGACGCAAGGTTAATCGTTCAAGACGTTGTGATTTATCCAGTGTAGCAATGTTTGAGTAGTACGCGTTTTCAATTTCTTGATAATGCGTGACCAGCTTGCGAGATTCATCAACTAATTCAGCTAACTGCGCTTTGAACGGCGCAGAAGGTTGCACTGAACAAGCCATTAATTTTGCTGAGAACTCATCACGCACGGTTGGGTGTGCGGTTGGTTGGTCAAACCATTCGCCTAGCGCAACACGGCCAGCGTCGGTAATCGAATAAACCTTACGGTCTGGTTTTCCCTCTTGTGGTTCCAATACGCACGTCACAAGCTGGTGTTGGGCCATTTTGTTCAGTTCGCGGTAAACCTGCTGGTGGCTTGCTTTCCAGAAGTAGCCGATCGTCGCAGAAAATTCTTTAGTGATGTCGTATCCAGTAGCATCGCGAGTGCTAAGAACGGTGAGGATTACGTGTGGTAATGACATGTCTTTAATCCAAATGGTCAATAAACTTTAAATCAACTGCCAACATCTTGGTGTGCTTCTTGAGGCACGTGTATTATGTTGATGAGAGCAGCGCCAACATTTCGTTGGCCATGTCACCTTAAAAGCCGTTTTTCACCTAGTTCGATAATTGCTTATCGAGACTGCGATATGTAATTTTTTTGTGCATCGCAGAGGAGCGATATTATATCTAAATAATAAGCATAAAGTGGAATAGATGAGTGGGAACATCTAAAAAACTGACAAAACGCTCAATAAAATACCGAATTAGAGCATTGTTCTGAGGTGGTGGTTTCTTTTGTCTCTATTTTGATATTTTATTTCACCACTCTTGGTTTGAGTGTGATGTGTGTCGAGGTGTTGTTTGATTGGCTTGTTGAATGAAATAGAGCCACCTATTTGGTGGCTCTATTGGTTTGGTCATTTTAACCAGTATTACGCATACCCGCGGCAATGCCGGCAATGGTGACCATCAAGGCTTCTTCTAGCTCTGGTGATGGCTGATCGCTCTGACGAGTTCGGTACAGCAACTCGGCTTGCAGCATATTGAGTGGCTCAACATAGATATTACGCAAGCGAATTGATTCTTGACCCCATGGATCGCTCTGCATCAAGTTCTCGTTGTTCTCTACATTCAGCACCGTTTTGATGTCTTGCTGTAATTGAGAGCGCAGACGATCACCAAGTGGCAGTAATGCCTCGTCAGCCAAGCGTTCATCGTAGTAACGTGAAATGCCAATATTACATTTCGAGTAAACCATCTCTAGCATACCTAAGCGAGTAGAGAAGAATGGCCATTCGCGACACATCTCTTCCAATAGCGCTTGGTGGCCTTTATCAATTGAGTATTGAATCGCTTCACCTGCGCCTAACCATGCAGGCAATACCAGACGGTTTTGGCTCCATGAGAAGATCCATGGAATGGCACGTAAACTCTCAACTCCGCCATTCGGATTACGTTTCGCAGGGCGCGAACCCAATGGCAATTTACCCAGTTCCAATTCAGGCGTTGCTTGACGGAAGTAAGGTACGAAGTCTGCTTCACCACGAACGACGTTACGATAAGCTTCACAGCTTACTTCAGAGAGCACGTTCATTAGATCGCGCCACTCTTGTTTTGGCTCTGGTGGTGGCAGAAGATTCGCTTCCAAAATAGCACTCGCGTACATGTTGAAGCTGTTGACTGCGACTTCAGGAAGGCCAAGCTTAAAGCGGATCATTTCACCTTGCTCTGTTACGCGTAGGCCACCTTTCAAGCTTTTTGGTGGCTGAGACAGTAGCGCTGCATGTGCTGGTGCACCGCCACGGCCAATCGTACCGCCACGGCCATGGAACAAGGTCAGTTCAACACCTTCTTCTTCGGTGACTTTAACCAAAGACTCCATCGCATGGTATTGCGCCCAACCTGCGGCCATCACACCAGCATCTTTGGCTGAGTCAGAGTAACCGATCATCACCATTTGATGATTCTGGATAAAGCCACGGTAAAGGTCGATACCCATTAGTTGCTTAATCACCGCTTCTGCGTTGTTCAAATCTTCAAGAGTTTCAAACAAAGGACAGACGTCCATGCGATAAGGACAGCCAGATTCTTGTAGCAATAAGTGCACTGCCAGTACATCTGATGCTGTACGTGCCATTGAGATGACATAAGCGCCAAAAGCATCGCGCGGTTGAGCGGCGATAATTTTACAAGTATCGAGTACTTCTTTCACTGCTTCAGATGGCTGCCAATCACGTGGTAGCAATGGGCGTTTTGAGCTCAACTCTTGGGTTAAGAAAGCAACTTTATCTTGCTCACTCCAATGGTCGTAATCACCAATGCCAAGGTAGCGGGTCAATTCGGATAACACATCGGAATGTCGTGTACTTTCTTGGCGAATATCGAGGCGAACTAAATGAACACCAAACGCTTTAACACGGCGTAGGGTATCAAGTAGTGAACCATCAGCAATCACGCCCATGCCGCATTCATGCAGTGATTTATAACAAGCCAGCAGTGGCTGCCAGAGTTGTTCAGCACTTTGCAGTGGAGCTTTAACGGCAAGCTTTTGGCCGTTAATTTTTGCATCTAAGATATCTTTGGTATCGTTGAGCAACTGACGTAAATCTTTTAGTACCGCGCGGTATGGTTCGTGCTCGTCATCACCCGCTAACTCACGTACATCGTCGTTGCAGCGAGTCATGGATAGTTCGCTAACTAACTCATTAATATCGTTAAGATAAAGATCAGCCGCTTTCCAGCGTGACAGCAGCATTACTTCACGGGTGATGGTGTGCGTCACAAACGGGTTGCCATCGCGGTCACCGCCCATCCAAGATGAGAAGTGCACAGGACGCGCATCAATCGGTAAGCCTTCACCAAGATGTGATTTTAGGCGTTCGTCCATTTCACGTAGGAAATCAGGTACCGCTTCCCACAGTGAATTTTCTACTACCGCATAACCCCATTTCGCTTCGTCAAGTGGGGTTGGGCGTTGTTGGCGAATCACATCTGAATGCCAGCTTTGTGCGATCAACTGCTCAAGGCGACGCTCTGTTTTATGGCGCTCTTTAGCCGACAGATCACTTAATTCGAGTTTAGACAGACATTCGTTGATCTTGACCAACTTGTTGATCATGGTGCGGCGGGTAATTTCAGTTGGGTGCGCAGTCAGCACGAGTTCGATATTTAGATCGCGTACCGCTTGGGCCGTATCTAATTTGCTGATGTCATTTTGGCTGAGTTTTGAGAACAGAGTATTGAGCGCATCCGGCTCACAAACGTGTTCATCACAATGGCGTGAAATCGTATGGTACTGTTCCGCCATGTTGGTTAGATTTAAGAACTGGTTAAATGCGCGAGCAACAGGTGTTAGCTGCTCATTAGGCAGGCTTTTAATTTCTTCAATCAAGCCATCACGGTCTGCTTGGTTGCCTGCACGAGCGGATTTGGAAAGTTTACGAATCGTCTCTACTTTCTCAAGAATTGCCTCTCCATGAGCGTCCTTGATCGTATTGCCGAGCAAGTGGCCTAACATGCTCACATTGCTTCGAAGTGCAGAGTATTTCTCGTTCATTATCGTCCTGCCTTGTAAAAAAATTACATCCATTGTTCCCTGTTAGATAGACAATCTAGCTAAAAATATCGTGTCGAGTCAATTGCCACAGCATAAGTTTGCGAAAATTGTGCAATAGAATGAGAAGAAAGGATTGAACACAATTTGGTCTAAATTACTGAAAACTTATTACAAATAGTCATTATCCGACAACTATTTGTACGAGTGCTAATTGGCTGACTACACCAGTTTACGAATTATTAACCAGTGGCAATATACCTCTTTCGTCGCTCGAGAAAAGCGGGGAGATCCCGCCTTTGATATTGAGTTAGGTTATTTTAGTCAAAGCAATATTGATGGATCGCCTTACTCAAAATATTGATGGTCGGGTCAATAAACTCGAAAGCAAGAAACTCATCCGGCTGGTGAGCCTGTTCGATTGAGCCAGGCCCGAGTACTAGTGTTGGGCAAAGTTGGCTTAAAAATGGGGCTTCAGTGCAGTAGTTAACAGTTTGCGATGGGGTTTGGCATAGCTGTTCCATACCGGCAACGAAAGGATGGCTGTGCTCGCATTCAAATCCCGGCACGGCATCATGTAAAGGTGTCACCTCAATTCGATTTGGCCATTTGGCTTGTACTTCTTTTAGCGCGCCGCGCAACATGTTGTCGAGGCCATCTAAACTGATCCCCGGTAGTGGGCGCACATCATAATGCAGTTCGCAGCAGCCACAGATACGGTTGGCACTGTCGCCACCATGGATATGACCAAGGTTGAGCGTTGGGCTTGGGATAGCAAAGCCTGGGTGGTGATATTCCTTGATGAGCCTGTCGCGCAGTTGCATTAGGGCAAATAGCACTTCATGCATAATTTCAATCGCGTTGACCCCCAGCGCAGGATCAGACGAGTGGCCTGATTTACCGGTTACGCGCACCGCATTGGCAACATGCCCTTTGTGGCCGCGAATCGGCACTAAACTGGTCGGCTCGCCAATAATGCAGTAATCCGGTTTGAAAGGGGCGTTATCGGTAAAGTGCTTCGCGCCGAGCATGGAGGTTTCTTCATCACAAGTTGCCAAGATATAGACGGGCTTGGTTTGCTTGCTCCAATCGATTTTCTTGACTGCTTCGATAATAAAGGCGAAGAACCCTTTCATATCCGCGGTGCCTAGACCATAAAAACGATTATTAGCTTCGGTCAGTGCATGAGGTTCAAAATTCCAGCGGCCCTCATCAAAAGGTACGGTATCGCTGTGGCCTGCCAGCAGTAGACCGCCTTCGCCTTGACCTTTCTTAGCGATTAGGTTGAATTTCCCCGCTGCCGCTTCGACCATTTCAACCTCAAAGCCAACATCTTTAAGCCATGTCGCCAATTTTTCGATAACGAGCTGGTTGCCTTCATCCCAACTCGGATCCGAAGAGCTGATAGAGGAGGTTGAAATTAGGCCACTGTAGACCTCTTTAAAACTCGGTAATTGCATTTTATCTTCGTTTCCCTGTTGACAGAATCACACTAAGAAGGTAAAAACATATTAAATCATTTTTAATGAATAAAAAATCATTAATGAGCGTTTGAAATAGTTTTTTAGTCACCTTGTGGGTGACCAATATTAAAGAAATGGATGTCTTGAAATGCTGAAAACGACCATCATAGGTGCAACAGGTTATACCGGAGCTGAACTGGCACTGATGGTGTATAAACACCCAGAGCTTACGCTAGCAGGTTTATATGTCTCCGCCAATAGTGCCGATGCAGGAAAACCTATCTCATCACTCCATGGCAAACTGGCGGGTTTGGTTGACGATAAAGTTCAGCCATTAACCGATGTTGCTGAAGTGGCTAAAAACGCGGATGTGATTTTTTTGGCCACCGCACATGAAGTGAGCCATGATCTTGCCCCTGAATTGCTTAAGCATGGTTGTCAGGTATTTGATTTATCCGGTGCATTTCGTGTTAAGAAACAAGGCTTTTACCCAGAATTCTACGGCTTTGAACATCAACATGAATCCTTGCTCGATGGCGCAGCGTATGGCCTTGCAGAATGGGCGGCCGATGAGGTCAAACAGAGCCAACTGATTGCAGTTCCGGGTTGTTACCCAACGGCTTCACAATTGGCGATCAAGCCACTTGTCGATGCCGGTCTTATCGATACCAATCAATGGCCAGTAATCAATGCCACCAGTGGTGCAACGGGTGCTGGTCGTAAAGCGACGCTTAACAACAGTTTTTGCGAAGTGAGCTTGCAAGCTTACGGCGTATTCTCTCACCGTCACCAACCGGAAATTTCATCACACCTTGGTTGTGATGTGATTTTCACGCCGCATCTGGGCAATTTCAAGCGTGGTATTTTTGCCACCATTACCATGAAGCTAAAAGCGGGTGTCAGTGATGAACAAGTGGCACAAGTTTACCAAGCGGCTTATCAAGACAAGTTAGCCGTTCGTTTGGTTGAGGGCGTGCCTAAGTTGCAAAACGTTCAGTTTACTCCTTTTTGTGATATCGGCTGGAAAGTGCAAGGTGAACACATTATCACTTGCGCAGCGATTGATAACTTACTCAAAGGTGCATCGAGTCAAGCGATGCAGTGTTTGAACATCCATTACGGATACCCTGAGTTAACCGCGCTGATTTAATCAGTGCAAGGAATGGTTATGACAGATAACAAGCAAACTCCATTAGTGATTAAACTCGGCGGCGCAGCCTTGTCGTGCAGCAAAACGCTTAGCCAACTGTTTAGTGCAATTGCTCACTACCAAGCTCAAGCTCAGCGCCCAATCGTGATTGTTCACGGTGGTGGTTACTTAGTTGATGAGTTGATGGCGAAGCTGCAACTGAAAACAGTTAAGAAGCAGGGTTTACGCGTCACGCCTTACGATCAAATCCCACTGATTGCGGGAGCATTGGCAGGCACGGCGAATAAACAGCTACAAGGGCAAGCGATCAAAGATGGTTTGCAAGCCGTCGGTCTGTGTTTGGCGGATGGCGGTTTGTGCCAAGTCGTTGAACTCGACCCTGAGTTGTGTGCGGTGGGTAAAGCTTCACCGGGTGACTCTGCGGTACTGCAAGCGATTCTTGCTGCTGGCGCATTGCCGATTATTAGCTCTATTGGTTTGACCCAAGATGGCCAGTTGATGAACGTCAATGCAGACCAAGCGGCAGTGGCCGTAGCGGGGGCACTAGATGCTGAGTTGGTGTTGCTCTCCGATGTGAGTGGCGTGTTAGATGGAAAAGGGCATTTGCTATCAAGTTTGGATGAGCAAACGGCCAACAAACTGATTGAAGGCCAAGTGATTACCGATGGCATGATCGTCAAAGTGAAAGCGGCGCTTGAAGCAGCTAATGATCTTGGACGACCTATCGAAGTTGCCACTTGGCGTTATCCAGAAAAATTAGCCGAGCTTTTTGCTGGCAAAAGTATCGGCACACAATTTTTGCCGCAGTCATAAATAACAAGGATTAATGCTTAAGCACAGGATGCTGCTTAGGCTTGGAGAGTTAACATGAGTAAAGTAAACGTAAATAAAGTAGTGGTTGCCTATTCTGGTGGTCTGGATACCTCAGTGATCATCCCATGGCTAAAAGAGAACTATGACTGTGAAGTGGTCGCTTTTGTGGCTGATGTTGGTCAAGGCTTCTATGAGCTTGAGGGGATTGAAGAGAAGGCGATCGCGTCAGGCGCTTCAGAATGTTACGTGGTTGACCTAAAAGAAGAGATGGTTGCTGACTACATCTTCCCAACCCTGAAAACCGGTGCTTGCTACGAAGGTAAATACCTATTGGGTACGTCAATGGCACGTCCAATCATTGCCAAAGCACAGGTTGAAATTGCCCGTAAAGTTGGCGCAGACGCTTTGTGCCACGGTTGTACCGGTAAAGGTAACGACCAAATCCGTTTTGAAGGCGCCTTTGCCGCTCTTGCTCCGGATCTAGCGGTCATTGCTCCTTGGCGTGAGTGGGATCTGGTGAGCCGTGAAGAGTGTCTTGATTACCTTGAAGCGCGTAACATCCCTTGTTCTGCTTCAATCACTAAAATCTATTCACGTGATGCCAACGCATGGCACCTTTCAACGGAAGGTGGTGTACTAGAAGATACATGGAACGCAACCAATGCTGATTGTTGGGCTTGGACAACCGATCCTGAGCAAGCGCCAAACGAAGCGGAATATGTATCACTGAAGATTGAAAAAGGTGAAGTGGTTGCGGTTGATGGTGAAGCGATGACGCCATACAACGCGCTAGTTTACCTAAACGATAAAGGTGCAAAACACGGTGTTGGTCGTATTGATATCGTTGAAAACCGTCTAGTGGGCATGAAGTCTCGTGGCTGTTATGAAACTCCGGGTGGCACTATCATCATGGAAGCTCTGCGCGCGGTTGAGCAGCTCGTACTGGATAAAACCTCGTTTGAGTTCCGTGAAGAATTGGGTGTAAAAGCATCACATCTTGTATACGATGGTCGTTGGTTCACGCCACTTTGTAAGTCGATTCTCGTCGCAGCAGAAGAGCTAGCGCAGGATGTTAACGGTGAAGTTGTGGTGAAACTTTATAAAGGTCAAGCGGTTGTTACGCAAAAACGTTCAGACAACAGCCTGTACAACGAAGAGTTTGCAACCTTTGGCGCTGATGAAGTTTACGACCAAAGCCATGCTGGCGGCTTTATCCGTCTGTACTCACTATCAAGCAGAATCAGAGCGCTAAACGCCGCGAAAAAATAGTGAGAGGTTACCAATCTGACGAGTAAATGTGTTATCCGTCAGATTGTCATAAGCTCGGCGGAGTCCGAGCAGCCAAATTTGGATCTAGCCATCTTTTTGGTTAGATCCTTTGATTATTCAGGAGAGATGCAATGGCACTATGGGGCGGTAGATTTACCCAAGCAGCAGATACCCGTTTTAAAGATTTTAATGATTCCCTTCGTTTCGATTACCGCTTAGCGGTGCAAGATATTGTCGGCTCTATTGCATGGTCAAAAGCATTAGTGACGGTTAATGTCCTTTCCCAACAAGAGCAACAGCAGTTAGAGCTTGCTCTAACCGAACTAAAAGCCAGTGTTGAAGAGAATCCAAAACAAATTTTAGCCTCGGATGCAGAAGATATTCACTCATGGGTTGAGCAGCAACTGATTGCCAAAGTGGGTGATTTGGGTAAAAAACTGCATACCGGCCGTTCACGTAACGATCAGGTCGCGACCGATTTGAAATTGTGGTGTCGTGAACAAGCAGAAGTATTGCTTAGTGCACTAGAGCAGCTGCAACAGCAAATGGTTAAGGTAGCGCAGGCGCACCAAAGCACCGTATTACCGGGCTATACCCATCTACAACGCGCCCAGCCAGTGACGTTTGCGCATTGGTGTTTAGCGTATGTAGAGATGTTTGAGCGTGACCATTCACGCCTTAAAGATGCGGCTGAACGTTTAAATACTTGCCCACTGGGTTCAGGTGCACTTGCCGGTACGGCTTACCCAATGGATCGTGAGCAGATTGCACATAACCTTGGTTTTAGTCGCGCGACACGTAACTCGCTAGATTCCGTTTCTGATCGCGACCATGTATTAGAACTGATGTCGGTGGCGTCGATTTCAATGTTGCACCTTTCTCGTTTGGCTGAAGATATGATCTTCTACAACTCAGGTGAAGCGAATTTCATTGAATTAGCTGACACGGTGACATCGGGTTCATCGTTGATGCCGCAAAAGAAAAACCCAGACGCGCTAGAATTGATTCGCGGCAAAACGGGTCGTGTGTATGGTTCGCTGGCAGGCATGATGATGACAGTTAAAGCCTTGCCATTGGCCTATAACAAAGACATGCAAGAAGACAAGGAAGGGCTATTTGATGCGCTTGATACTTGGTTTGATTGTACCGTGATGGCGGCACTGTGTTTTGACGGTATTAAAGTTAACTCAGAGCGCACATTGGAAGCGGCACAACAAGGCTATGCCAACGCAACAGAACTGGCCGATTACCTGGTTGCCAAAGGCATTCCATTCCGTGAAGCGCACCATATTGTTGGCGTTGCAGTGGTAGGGGCGATTGAAAAAGGCAGTGCATTGGAGGAGTTATCTTTGGCTGAGCTAAAAGCATTCTCTCCAGTGATCGAAGAAGATGTCTATGCCATTCTGACCATTGAGTCTTGTTTAGCGAAGCGTAATGCGCTCGGCGGCGTCGCTCCAGAGCAGGTCGCTTTTGCCGTAGAGCAAGCGCAGGCGCGTTTAAAGTAATACCATTCGCCTGAATGACTACTGACAAGGTACTAATGGCTTGCGTAAGTTTTTGATTTTATTTTGATTGAAAGAAAGATCAAAAAAGATCGAGAAAAAATTGAACCATCAGGAAAAAGCCCGGTCTATATGAATACCACTGCTTTTTCTTAGATGAATCTAAGAGAGCCCCGAAGTCTAGTATTGATTTCGGGGCTTTTTTCTTTCCCCCCTGCCTAATTGAAGCCACAACGTCGTTAACCTGCATTCGAAAACCTCATCACCCTTATTACTCTCGCATATTCGATCTATGCTCAGAGGCTTTTCTCACTTGATTGCCTAGCTGTGATTCCAATTAGTTTGGGGGGAATTTTTGAGTATTAAATAGAAGCTGCTGCCTAATTGAAGCCACAGCGTCGTTAACCTGCTAACCCTTAGCTCAATTGACAATTTAATGCCTTGTCATCACAGACTATTTTCTTTTGTTCGATCGCAAAGGAATCACGACCCAGCGCATCCAAAAATGCAGTATCAGTAAGCCACTAAAGCTCGCAATCGCGGCTAGCAAGGCGATAGATTCGATGCTTTTCGGCGTATCTCTAAATGCTAGCCACCAGATTGCGCTAGTGATGATCGATAGCCCTGTTAATTGATAAACACAGCGCATGCAGCGGCCAATTTTTTTCCAAAACCAGTTTTGTTGGCAGTATGAGCAAGCCATAGAGGTTGAGCGCCTACGAAATCAAAAGGGGAGGGCGCTATTGTAGTCCTAACT
>NZ_AFWE01000062.1 GCF_000222585.1 Vibrio scophthalmi LMG 19158
GGAACCTTGCGCGGCGAGACCAAACATCAATCACGCCTGAAATATGCACACGCTTACGATTACCTTCCCAAACACACTCGATATCGCCTGGCGTTGCATCGAGCTCCCACAAATCATTAAGAGCTTGAGCAATCTCGCTGGCATCACCAAAGGCGCTCATAAACTCGTTTCGCCACTTGTCTGGGTTGGTCATGTACGTGAATGAACTTGCGTTCTTCTCTTTCCAACTGCTCATCCAAATTCGCAATGAACTTTGAGAGGGCAATTGAAAGGTACTTTCACCGTATCGAGCCTCTAACAATGTCAACATTTTGCGATCGTTAGTGGTTGGGTACTCAATCATCGTCGCGATAATGAACTCAGCCATATCGGGTTGCTCTGAAATTAGCGAGCGGCCCTTACGCGATTTTGCTTTGTTAAACTCAAGTGCTAGCCCTATCACACCTTTTTGACGGAAAACTCGCACCCATCGGTAGAGCATTTGAGATCCAATACGCGTCATATCGATCACGTCTTTGTTGTCTCTGGCAAACGGCAGTTCTAAGGTGTTGACCGCTTTCAAAAAGAGATCGATAGCTCGGTCGCCCCTTGATAATGACTGAGCATTGATAAAGCTGTGGTACAAGCTGACTAGCTCAGCACGGACTAGGGCTTTTTCTCTATGCTCTTGGCTGATATGCATCAGCTCTTTTGCAAGCGATTCACGCTTTGCTTTTTCTTTTGCTTGTCGCTCTGCAATTGGCTCTTCGAGTTCGAACTTCTCAACAATGTCTTTTAATGCTTTGCTGGCTTGCTCTTTACGAAGGTGCTTTTGAGTTTCAATCGGCAAGCTGTCGATATGGTATTCAAATGCTCGACCTGGAACTCCTTCTGGTTTTCTTTTATCCCAACCTCCGACTAGCGCCCGTTTTCTCATCCCTTGAACGGTGCTAGGAAGGCCAGGTAGTGCTACAAGCTCTTTTGCTAGAAACCACATAATATTTCCTTTAATAGCGGCTAGGCCAAATAGTTTCAGGTGTAACACCAATGGCGTCGGCAATTATTTTTTGAGCTTTAGGGTAGTTAACACGAAATACGTTACTTAATGTCCCATCAGCTAAGTCATTAGAAACTGCAAGTTTCTTTAAAGTTAATCCTTTCTTTTCAAGTTCAGCTTTAACATCAGCCTTATGCCAATCGTTGATATTTATTCCATTTGCTTTCATCTTATGCCACCATTAAAAGTTAATAAGAGTTGTAACTAAACGGCGTTACAACCAATTGATACAAGAACAATAAACGAAAGAAACACATTAATCAACATCGTTTCTTTATGTTTTTTGTGTTTATTTGCTCGGCTAGTGTCATCCCTTTGATTTAAAAGAAGTTATTGAGTAAGGAAAAAATACGCCAGCCAAAGAAACTAAGTTTCCTTTTATGGATAGGTAAAGAAACATGAAGAAAGAATGGTATCAGACGTCTGAATTAATCGATATTTTTGGACTTCCATCTACAACTCAAGGTGTAAATAGAAAGGCAAGAGCAGAGAATTGGTTGAAAAGAAAGCCAGAAGGGGTTCAAGGTCGAGCATTTGAATATCATATAAGTAGCCTCCCCAAGCAGGTACAGGAAACACTTTGTGGTATGCCCAAATCGCAGCCCGCTCCTCTAGTTCAACACAACCTTATTCAGATACCATTTTATGAGATATATGCATCCGCAGGGCACGGCGTATTGCCGATAGAGCAACAAGAACCAGAGTACACAATTGATCTACACCCTCAATTGTTGATTAACAATGGGATAAGCCCTGTTAATCTTATTTCTATGCCCGTCAAAGGAGATTCGATGGAGCCTACGCTTTTTGATGGCGACATTGTAGTGGTAAGGAAAACAAGTCCTAGCGCTAGTGTTCTAGAGGGTGTTTTTGTCATTCGAATTGGTGAAGAAGTCTTTATAAAACGTATTCAATACAATCGATTCGAGGGTAGGATGCAAGTTGATAGCGACAATGGCTTTTATGCAGGCTACGTAATAAAAGCTGAGCACTTAAACGAAGTTCAGATTATCGGTGAGGCTGTCTATGTTCTAAGTAAGCTCAGAAAACTGAACTCCTATGTAAGCGAACACGTAGCCTGTTAGTTTCATTTGATTTAAGTAACGGCTACTAATTTTTATTTGATAATATCCGCGTGCTTTTAATGCTAAGCCCATGAGCACGCGCAGCCCTTATAGTTATTGCGTTTGTTTGATTCTCACGAAATCTCTGAAAATCTCTGGAAATCTCACTATTTTTTATTCCTTCTTACTAATTACACGACATTAAAATCGCCAAGATATTTAACACCAACCCTACCAGCACCAATAACCATGCTGGAGGCAAAGACAATTTCATAGGTTATCCTATTCGCAATCAGTATCAGTGACCCACTTTGCTCGGCGCAGTCGCAATACGACTACCACAGCTTATCAAATGGCAGATAGACCACATTGAGTATCACCAAGGTAAACATGGTTGCGAATGTCAGTTTCATTCCCATGATTCGGCCTTTAAGATCTTGAGCTAATATCGCCCGTGCGTGCACAATCCGCGCAACGAGAAACAAAATCCCTATACCGTGAATCAGTAATACATTCGCACCGTTCATCTCTAGTAATGCCAGCAAAATAACCGTAATCGGAATCGAATCGACCGCATTCCCCTGCGCACTGCGCGCGATTTGCAGTCCTTCAATACCGCCATCTGCATACGCCACTTTATTTTTACGACGCTGCTTAATCACTTGTACCGCCAACCACATCATTAACAATGCCAGCAAAGCGGCATAAAGCGCTGTAATCATACAATTTCTCCTTTTATACCAATCAGTGTAGGAGATATTCACCAGCTTGCTAATGGAAGCCTCATACGAAAAAGCCCCTCATTAGAGGGGCTTGTCATCGGTTAGCTTGTGGTCACTAAATCAACTTATAAAACAGCGTCGATAACGGTGGTAGGCTAATCAATAACGATTGCACTTGGCCTTCACTTTCAATCGCTTCCGTTTTGATTGTTGTGTGTACTGTATAACCACTACCGTCATACTCTTTTGCATCGGTATTGAGTAGCAATTGATAATCACCTGCCAGAGGTACGCCCAAACGGAACTCATCGTGTGGCACTGGCGTAAAGTTGGTCACAACCAATACTCGCTCTCCCTGCTCGCTGATACGTTCATGAGCTAAGATGCTGGCATCTTCGGCATCTTGTAAGCGCCACTCAAAACCTTTCGGCTCACAATCTAACTCAAACAACGCGGGTTGTTGACGATAAAGCAGGTTCAAATCCCGAGTCAGATTTTGCACCCCTTGGTGACGCTCAAACTGCAACAGAAACCATTGCAGTTGGTCATCATGATTCCATTCGCCAGTTTGACCAAACTCCGCACCCATGAAGTTAAGCTTCTTACCCGGTTGGCCATACATGTATCCCATATAAGCACGCAGGTTAGCCGTTTGCTGCCATTCATCACCTGGCATCTTGTTATGAATCGAACCTTTGCCATACACCACTTCATCGTGTGACAACGACAACACATAGTTTTCACTGTGCGCGTAGATCAACGGGAAAGTAATCGTGTTGTGGTGATATTTACGATGGACGGGATCTTGTTGGATATACGATAAACTGTCGTGCATCCAACCCATGTTCCATTTAAAACCAAAACCTAAGCCACCCATAAACGTAGGGGCAGAAACGCCCGGAAACGCCGTCGATTCTTCGGCAATGGTCATCGCATTCGGGAAGTGTTTATACACTTCTTCATTCATCCATTTTAGAGTCGCAATGGCATCGTAGTTTTCGTTACCACCATCAATATTCGGTAGCCATTGATCATGACTGCGCGAGTAATCTAGATAAAGCATCGAAGCCACGGCATCAACTCGAATGCCATCAATATGGAATTGTTCAAACCAGTACAAAGCATTGGACACTAAGAAACGACGAACATTCTCTCGGCCCATATCATAGATAAATGAGTTCCAATCCTGGTGCCAACCGCGACGCGGATCGGGATCGTGATAAAGCGGCGTACCATCAAAATTTGCTAAGCCATG
Source organism: Vibrio scophthalmi LMG 19158 (assembly GCF_000222585.1). Classification (GTDB taxonomy): domain Bacteria; phylum Pseudomonadota; class Gammaproteobacteria; order Enterobacterales; family Vibrionaceae; genus Vibrio; species Vibrio scophthalmi. Next base: position 4,078 of record NZ_AFWE01000062.1, read on the forward strand.
ATCATCGGATGGGAAGTGCGCTGGCACCCAATCGAGTATCACCCCGAGTCCCGCTTGGTGGCAGGCATCCACAAAGAACTTAAAATCATCTGGCGAGCCAAAACGGCTGGTTGGTGCAAATAGCCCAACCGGTTGATAGCCCCACGAACCATAAAATGGATGCTCAGAAACTGGCATCAGTTCTACATGGGTATACCCCATATCAACCAAATACGGTACGAGTTGCTCGGCTAATTGGCGGTAGTTGAGGAACTGATTGTTTTCATCTCGGCGCCATGAGCCCGGGTGCAACTCGTAAAATGACAACGCTTGCTTGCGCTTTTCCGTCACCGGACGTTGCTGCCACTGGCTATCTTGCCATTGGTAACGAGAGTGATCGTAGGTCACCGATGAAAACGACGGATGTTGCTCTGCAAAGAATCCCCATGGGTCAGCCTTATGCGGCAGCCCTTCTCCCTGCGGCCCCTTCATCTCAAATTTGTAACGCGTCCCTTCTGGTAAGTTAGGAATAAAGATCCCCCAAATACCGTAATCTAAACGTTGTAGTGGGGTTCGACGGCCATCCCAATGGTTAAAATCGGCCACCACGCTACATGCACTGGCATGCGGCGCATACACTAAAAATCGCGTACCGCTAATCGCTTTTCCATCACGCTCCAGCGTAACAAACTGTGCTCCCATATGGTGATACATCGCTTTAGGTGTATGTAAATCATCATATTCAGCGTAGATGCCATGATATTGGTAAGGGTCATCTATAATTTGTTCTGCACCATTCCAATCGACAGCCAATTGGTAGTGGGTAAAACGCAGATCGCGAGACTGAGTGAGCACAAAACCCGAATCATCTTCACGAATTAAATCAACGCGAGGTTCACCGTCAATCAGCAGAGCAACGTTATTAGCTCCCGGCATCCAGACTCGAAGTGAGCCCTCACTTAACGGTAGGTAAGGCCCCAAAAAAGCAAAAGGGTCGGCCATTGAGGCTTGTGAAAGTTGCTGATAAGCCTGTGTTATTTTGTCTACGGTCTTGGTGTTCAAGTTATTCTCTCCCTAGCGTAACTTTCGGCTTAGCAGTAGCTAATAATTTGGTTTAGCCACTAAACAAGCAAAAGCCTGCTTAACATCAATAATCCCGTTAAGCAGGCGAATCAACCTAATCAATTAGGTGTAATATTTCATATAATGTCGCTCTATAGTACCCAAAACTGGGTTGCAATGGAGTGACCCATGCAGAAGTTTCGAGTGCAACTAAACACATCAATAACTTAAGTACGGCTTGCCTTGGCACGCGCCTGTGTGAGCTGTTCAGCTACTCGATTAACCCGAGGATCAGAAAACAGATCATCAAGATTCATCGACAGCTTACGACGCCAGTTAGGGTATTCGTCGACCGTCCCAGGAATATTGACTGGATTGTCCATTTGTAGCCAATCTTCAAGTTGAACACTAAATAGAGTCGATGAGCCATATCCAAGGTGCGTTTGCAGCGCTTCCGCCAAATATTCATCCATCGGAACAAACTGAGCATCACGACCCACTCCTTCCGGTAAAAGGCCGTGCCACGCCACCGAATCTAAAATACCCTGTTTACTTTTCAAACGCTGCTCAAACAAGATATCCAACTGTTGTTGGTCTGGGTACAAACCCAACTCTTGACCCATTTTGAGATCATCACAATGCCAGAAACCACGTAAAGTGGGCATGTCATGAGTACACAATGCCGACATAGATTGCGGCGCATAATGTTCAGGTGAAATGTAGCCGCCGTCTTGTTTAGAGGTTTCAAAAAAGAACACTTTATAAGAGTGCACACCAGCATCACGTAAAATATCAACGATCTCTTCTGGCACAGTACCTAAATCTTCACCAATCACACTGCATTGATGACGATGAGATTCAAGAGCCAAAATAGCCAACATCTCTTCCACTGGATAATAGACATAGGCCCCTTTCGTCGCATTCTCCCCTTTTGGTATCCACCACAAACGCAGCAATCCTAATACGTGATCAATACGCAAAGCACCACAGTGCTGCATATTAGCCCGTAACAATTGGATATAAGCCTCGTATCCACTTGCTTGCAACGCCTGCGGATTCAACGGTGGCAGCCCCCAATTTTGTCCCAATGGCCCCAAGATATCTGGCGGAGCACCGATGCTGGCATCTAAGGCTAGAATGCCGTTATCTGCCCAAGTTTCAGCCCCAGAGTCCGCCACACCGACTGCCAAATCTCGATAGATCCCAACCGCCATCCCTTTTTGCTCAGCCAACGTTTGAGCTTCGTTTACTTGGCTATCTGCCACCCACTGTAGATACATATACAGATGAACGAGATCTTGTTGCTCACGAACAAATTGTTGCACCGCTTTACTCTCAAAACGGCGATACTTTTCAGGAAAAACAGGCCAGCCCCAAACACTATTGTCTTGCGCGTACAACACGCTGTGCAAAGCATCAAACGTCGCTTGATGACGTAAGCTTTCACCACCTAATTCGACAAAGTCGAGGAACGCTGAAGCGCGCTCGCTATTCGTATCAAGGTGACGCTTTTTGAATTCAGCAAACAACAACGGCAGTACCGCCAATTTTAGGCTTGCCACTTCACTGTAATTGACCCAGTGCGCATCACGTGCATTTTGCAGACGCTGTTGAAACTCTGCGCTGCCAACCAATTGTTGAGCTTCCGAACACAAAGAAAACTCTGCCACAGAGCTGACATCGATATAGAGAATATTCAACCAACGACGCGATGAAGGGCTATAAGGACTTGCGCCTTCAGGGTTAGCAGGAAACAGCGAGTGAATAGGATTAAGACCAACAAAGTCGCCTCCTCGCTGGGCAATTTCTCCCACCAGTTGCTTCAAATCGCCAAAATCACCCATTCCCCAGTTGTGGGAGGTACGTAATGTGTAGAGTTGAACACTTGGCCCCCACATCTTTTTGCCATTCTCCATCTCAGCTTGTTTGTAACAAGTATCAGGAGTGCGGATTAACGTCATGGTATAGGGGGATTTTCTACGCTTACGTTCCAGCGTTAACTGGTGATATCCCCAAGGCAGATCATTCGGCAGTGAAAAAACTAGCGGTCCACCCTCTGCCCGTTCATCACGTACAATTTGTGATTGTAAGTAACCACCATAGACTTCACCGGTTTCGGTGACTAAACGCCAACTAAAGTCACTTTCACGTGCGCTCACTCCAAGATGCAATGGAATCTCTACCGCTTGTTGATCACGAAAGACCATCGCAGATTGAAGTAGCTCTGGTTTATGCTTTTTCTTGGCTGAACTGAGTAGCTGCGCATCACTACTGGTGTCATAACCTAATGCCGCTAATAGACGTTCAATGGTTTGTGCTTCCACGGGAGTCTCTTCCCCCCATGCACTGACGTAATGATCGGCGATTCTCGCCATCTCAGCGACTTGCTTTAAGGTATTCGAATTTATCATCGCTTTCTCCAAAGGAACTTGATTTAGGCGCATGCCCACCGGTTCCCTCATACTCCTTTTAATCGCAAGAGCCTCCCGCATGACACAGCATTTAGGAGACTCTTGAACGAGTAATTATTAACAATTCACCAGTTACAAAAGCGATTAACGTTGCACGCTTTGTAGCTGCCAAATGTTATTCACGTAGTCACGAATACTTCGGTCTGAGCTAAATTTCCCCACCAGCGCAGTGTTGAGGATCGCTTTTTTCGCCCAACCCGCTTGGTCGCGATATTGCTTATCCATATCTTCATGCGCTTGAATATAAGAAGCAAAATCTGCCAATACCAAATACGGGTCGCCACCATCCAATAAGCTATCGAACGTCGCGCGTAATTTACCCGGTTCACCCGGCGTAAATTCCTCACCCACCAGCAAATCTAAAGACGCTTTCAATAATGGATCGGCGTTGTAATAGTCGTACGGGTTGTAACCACCATTACGTACCTGTTCAACCTCATCAATATCAAGACCAAAAATGTAGATATTGTCGTCACCCACTTCTTCGCGAATTTCAACGTTCGCCCCATCCATGGTGCCGATGGTTAACGCGCCATTCAGCGCCATTTTCATGTTACCCGTGCCTGAGGCTTCTTTACCTGCGGTCGAAATTTGCTCCGAAACGTCCGCCGCTGGAATAATGATCTCTGCTAAGCTCACGCGATAGTCGGGCATGAACACCACTTTGAGCTTATTGCCGATACGTGGGTCGTTATTGATTTTTTCGGCAATCATATTCAAGGCATAGATGATCTGTTTCGCGAGGTGATAACCTGGCGCTGCTTTAGCCGCGAAGATCACCACTCTTGGTGCCATATCAAAATCCGCATCATTAAGCAGACGATGATAAAGCGACAGAATATGCAGCATATTGAGATGTTGACGCTTATATTCATGTAAGCGTTTTATCTGAACATCAAAAATGGCATTGGTATCCAATTCGATATCCATATTGCGTTTCACCCAATCAGCCAAACGTTGCTTGTTAGCCTTTTTCACTGCCATAAACTGCTGTTGGAACTCCGCATCATTGGCATATTGAGAAATCGCTTCTAACTGATCCAACTTGGCCGGCCATTCATCACCAATTTTCTCACTGATCAATTGGCTCAAGCCCGGATTACAGAACTTCAACCAACGACGTGGCGTAATGCCATTGGTGACATTTTGTAAACGCCCCGGATAAAGCTCATTAAACTCAGGGAATAAGTCGCGCTTGACCAATTGTGAGTGCAATGCCGCCACGCCATTAACCGCATAAGCACCGACCACACACAAGTTAGCCATGCGTACCATACGATGGAAACCTTCTTGAATAATCGATAGTTTCTGCTGCTTAGCCACATCACCCGGCCACTTAGCACGCACTTCTTGTAAGAACAGGTGATTGATCTGATAGATGATTTCCATATGGCGCGGCAATAGACGTTGAATCAAAGATTCGCTCCACGTTTCGAGCGCTTCAGGCAGTAGCGTGTGGTTGGTATAAGCGAAGGTCTTAGAGCAAATCGCCCATGCTTCCGCCCATTCCAAGCCCTTCTCATCCATAAAGATACGCATCAATTCAGGAATGGCGATGGTTGGGTGGGTATCATTCAATTGAATGGTTTCGTATTGAGGCAGAGAAGCTAGATCATGCCCTGCCTCTTCATGGCGGCGCAAAATATCACGTACCGAGGCTGCACTATGAAAATACTGCTGCATCAAGCGCAGCGTTTTACCTTTCTCATGGTTGTCATTTGGATAGAGGACTTTGGTAATATTACCAGCATCAATCAAGGCGTGTTGCGCTTCAAAGTAGTTACCATTATTGAAGCTCTCCAAAGAGAATGGTGCAATAGCGCGACATTCCCACAAACGCAGTGGGTAAATGGTTTCACTTTGATAGCCGACAATCGGAATATCCCAAGGCATCGCTTTCACTGACATGCCTGGCACCCAACGGCGACGCTCACGTCCTTGCTCTTGGTACACTTCTACATGACCATAGAAACCAATTTCCTGAGCTAATTCAGGACGAGCAATTTCCCATGGATATCCCTCAACCCCACACCATGCATCTGGAGCTTCTTGTTGGTGCCCTTCAACAAAAGACTGTTTAAACAGACCATATTCATAATGCAGACCATAGCCCACTGTTGGGTATTCTTGCGCGGCCAATGAATCCATATAGCAAGCCGCAAGGCGACCTAAACCACCATTGCCTAATGACGGGTCTCGCTCTTCTTCAAGCAAATCGGTCAGGTTTTGTCCTAACTCATTCATGGCTTCCGTTATCTGTTCGTATAGGCCCATGCTGATCAGGTTGTTACCGGTTAGACGACCAATCAAAAATTCCAACGACAAATAGTTCACGCTCTTGGCATTGCGAATGCGCTCATCTTGCTCTGTTTCTAGCAGATCGAACGTCGTCAGCTCTGCTAGTGCGCGTCCCATAGCCAAATACCAAGCACGGCTTGAAGCTTGTTCGATAGTTGTCGCGTAAGTCGCACTGAGGTGCTTTTTTACACTATTTTGAAATGACGTTTTATCAAATTGAGTCTGTTGTAATGGTTTCATTGGCGAAATCCTTGCTGTTTTACTACCACTATCGTGCATGGCGGTACTCAGCAAAACATCCTCCTCCCCCTGCGAGTAATGAGGAGGAGTAGTGAGGGCGTAGATGAAATGAAGAAGAGGAGATACTCATATCCAGTGGTGAAGATCACAGAAATAGCCTGTGTCGGCTCATTTAAGCGTTCTATGTCACACTATCCCGCAAATAAAACTCGTATCACTAACTAACAAGCTAGGTGAATCCTAATAAGCGATTGCACAAAGTGTTAATTTGATCACGTATTTTAAGTTCATCACATTCATTGCCTGTATAAAAATCAAACACCACTGCGGCATTTATCGTGGTAAAACAGCCTCTCAGCAGTAAGAAGTTGATCAAGTTCACAAATATGGGGCGTAGACGCTCACAAAAGGTGAATTCAGCATAACTCTGACTCGTCGGCTACTCGCGTTGAAATAATTGTTCGGTACTATTAGTCAATAAATGCGATCGCCAGAGAGAAATGGCGATAACGATTGGTAACCCAAAGGAAAGGGTGCCCAACCGGTAACATGACAAGGATAGAAATCAGATGTGGATTCCTTCAAAGCTAACCAGTCCAGGGCGATTACATAACGCCATTTTACGACCTCGCGTGCTGGAATTGCTGCAAAATGCCACAGAGTACAAACTGATTTTATTTCGCTCTCCCGCTGGTTATGGCAAAACCACCATGGCCGCTCAATGGCTAGCAAAACAGCAACATGTTGGTTGGTACAATATTGATGAAAGCGATAACGATGCCTTCCGCTTTATCAACTATTTACTGCAAGCACTGAATAGAGCCAGTGATAATGCTTGCCTTAATACACTCAAATTGGCAGAGAAACGGCAATATGCCTCGTTAGAAAACCTGATCGGTGACGCGTTCACTGAAATGGACACGCTAGATAACCCCTGCTTTGTTGTGTTGGATGACTACCATTTGATTGAGGATGAATCGATCCATCAAGCAATGCGCTTTTTCATCAAACATATGCCCGATAAAATAACGCTGATCGTCACCAGCCGCACCACGCCATCTTTTGGTATTGCCAACCTGCGCGTCCGCGGTCTGATGATAGAAATCGACAGCCACTTGCTGGCCTTTGACCGCGAAGAAACCAGTCGATTTTTCCAACAGCGTATAAACCATGAGCTCGATAGCACAACGACAGACTACCTGTGTGAATACGTCGAGGGTTGGGCTTCGGCACTGCAATTAATTGCTCTACAAACAACACAGCAAAGCCAGTCATTACTGCAATCAGCGCACACTCTTTCACACTCTTTGCCACAAGCACTCTCGCCAATAACAGATGGCAAAGATCACGTTCGATTCAATCAAGCACATCTGTGGGATTATTTAGTCGAAGAAGTGTTTGACCAGCTTGATAACGCGACACAACAATTCATGTTGCACTGCTCAGTACTAGACCATTTTAATGACGCTATCGCCGCACAAGTCACCCAACAAGAAGATGCGCTCAGCCGCATTGAGGCTCTCAGCCGGTATGGCTTGTTTATTCATCGCCTTGATGAAAACAATTGGTATCGCTTTCATAACTTGTTTGCCGACTTTCTCAGCCATGAACGTCATGCTCGGATTCCACAGCAAGAAGCTCAACTGCAAAGTGCCGCGGCCCACGCTTGGCTTAAACAAGCGATGCCACAGCAAGCACTGCTTCATGCAAAAAAATCCTCAAATAGTGAGCTAATTGCAGACATATTGCAGCAATATGGATGGAATATGTTTAATAATGGCGAATTAGAATCGCTCGAATCAGCGATTATTAGCCTACCTAATGAGGTACTTTATCAGCGCCCCATCTTGCCTATGCTGCAAGCATGGTTGGCTCAAAGCCAGCATCGCTATCACGATGTCGAGCGCTTACTTGACCAAGCAGACCAAGAGATGCAACGCCTTAACATCACGTTAAGTGCCACTGACCAAGGGGAATTCAACGCATTACGAGCGCAAATTGCCATCAATCAGAACGAGCCTGAGCGAGCGCTGGCCTTGGCAGAACTGGCGCTGAGCCAGATCGACAATACGGTGTATCACAGCCGTATCGTTGCTACCTCGGTAATTGGAGAAGTAAACCATGTGCTTGGCCATCTTGATCGCGCGCTCCCCATGATGCAACAAACCGAAAAGCTCGCTCGTCAATATCAAGTACACCATCATGCCCTGTGGGCGATGTTACAACAGAGCGAAATTTTGATCGCCCAAGGCTATGCTCAAGCCGCGTATGATGTTCAAGAAAACGCCTTTAAGCTGATTGAAGATCAACAACTACAACAGCTACCACTACACGAATTTTTATTGCGTATTCGTTCGCAATTACTTTGGAGTTGGCACCGCCTGGATGAGGCTGAATTTTGCGCTTATGAGGGCTTACGAGTATTAGAAAATCAGCCCGCTAAAGATCACCTTCATTGCTATTCCATGCTCGCACGAATTGCGATTGGACGTGGAGAGCTGGACAAAGCTGCTAAGTCTATCGACCAGATCGATCATCTACTCAAGCTTTCAACTTACCACGTAGATTGGACCGCCAATGCTTCGTTATCGCAGATTCTTTATTGGCAATCTCGTGGCGATCAAAGTGCGATGCAGCAATGGCTAGAGAATACTCAGCGACCTGATACCGCGGCCAATCATTTTACTCAATTACAATGGCGTAATATCGCACGTGTGCAAATCCACCTAGGGCAATTCAAGCATGCCAAGCAAACCCTGTTATTTCTGCAACAACAAGCAGATTGTCATCACTTGGTAACCGATACCAATCGCAATATGATCCTTGAAGCCGTTTTAACAATCCACCTTGGCGGTGAAACTCAAGCTAAACAAGTCCTGAAAAATGCCCTGATACTGACCAATCAAACCGGTATTGTTGGGCAGTACATCATTGAAGGAAAAATGCTCGCCCCTCTTTTGCATAAGCTCAATCATAAATCCGAGCTGGACGATCTTGAACGCCATCGTGCCCAGCACCTACTCAAGGCTATCTCAACAACACAGCGTTGCCGTTCAATCCACTTTGATGAAGAGTTTGTCACCAAGCTGGTCAACCATCCAGAAATCCCTCAGGTAGTGCGAACCAGTCCACTGACCCTACGTGAATGGCAGGTGCTGGGGTTGATTTATTCTGGCTTTAGTAATGAACAAATCGCCCATGAATTGGACGTTGCTGCCACCACGATTAAAACTCATATTCGCAACCTTTATCAGAAACTCAATATCAGTAATCGCAAAGAAGCCGTCACGACCGCGGAGAAATTACTCAACTTAATAGGCGACTAATTCACTATGGATTCACAACTAAGAGGCGACGAATTGACCACATTTCCTCTGGTTAATTTGTCAGGAAAATCACTATCTAAAAGGGCTACGCAGAGATAGATAACGGGATTATCAATTATTTTTTGATAATGTTTTAATGATGAGAAGGTTTTTCTTTATCTTCGCTCACTCTAGAATGCATTCCAACAACACGGCAATCTGCCAAGACATTTAGATTAGTAGGGTACGAATATGACTCATCCAATTATCGCTGACTT
>NZ_AFWE01000061.1 GCF_000222585.1 Vibrio scophthalmi LMG 19158
GGTCGAAATCATGCGAACGCGACCACCCCACATCAATACCGCTTGCACCGCTTTTAACATCTCAGCCAGCTCTGGTTGGTGCGCCGCCTCATCGACGGTCACATCACCTTGCAGACCACGGATATTGGCAGGGTTAGAGCTGAGCGCTTGAACCTTAAAACCCGATTTTGGAAAACGGATCATGTAGGAAAGGATTTCGCGCTCGTTGTCGTCATCCCAGAACGGCACCTCATAGACGCTTGCCTTGGCCCCTGCGTTGTAGGCTTTCGCAAACAAAGCGACGGCGGCGATGTATTCCAGCGCCATCTCTTTTTTTGTGCCGATGTAGAAGGTGTTGCGGCCACCACGCGATCGAGGTTTTGAAGCAGTCAGCGCATCCTTGCCCGCTTGCGCAAACGTAATACCGGTTCGACGACTCTTTTCGTGAATCGCCAGTGGGGCCTCTTCGTTAAACCACTGCGCTTGATAGGGTAAGAAAAACGCCTCTTGCAGCACTGAGTTTTGCTCAATCTTGCCAAGGTCAATGCCTGCGGCGTCGCACTCTTCTTGTAAATCAATCTCGCGCACGGTGGATGCGTTATTGCTCATTGGCGATACCTGTTAGCGCTTGGCGAATCACGCGCTCCATGTCTTCACTGGTGCCATCCATGCCCTTGGTGATTTCACCAGGTAGACGCTTGCTGAGCTCTTCCACAAAGGCGCGGCGCACTTCTTTCTCCATGCGCATTTGCGTGCGTTGGGATTCAGTAATACGACGGATAGCCAGCATGATCTTATTAAGTTGCTCAACGGGGATGGTCGCCTCAGAGCCGTCCTCGTTCTTTTTCGAGGTCGCCAGCACTTTAAAGACTTCCGCCTTAACCATTTCAATCAAGGCGTTGTTAACATCTGCGGTTGGCTCATCACCTAAGTTCTGTGCCAATGACGCCGCCAGCTCTCGCGCTTCACGCATCACCTGCATCGAGTCATGAAAGCGATTGGCGTATCGGTTAAAGGTTGGGTAGGAAAAATCGTGCTCATCGAGCAATCCACGCTCCGTTAAGAGCGCTTTGATTTGCTTGACGATATCGGCTTGTTGGAGTTTGCCATCCAGCAATAGCTTATCGACTTTCTTTTTGATATCCGGTGGCAGCATCTGGATTTTGCCAGGCTTGGGCACCTTTTGATGTTTCCCTTTATGGGATGGATTGTTTCGTTTCAACGTTGTGTCTCCGCTTCATCATGCGCTCGATGACTGGGGCGGCATTTTGTATTGCACGCTCACCAAACAAAAAGCCAAGCACCAAGAAGTTGATCAAAAGAAGGGCAGACTCTTGCGTTTCGCTCAGTCCTGTCCATTGACCGCTAAACCACATCACATCCATATAGATGGTGAGAAAACCCCAGATAGGCCGCTGACAACCGCGCAAGAAAAGCATTAACGGGCCAAGTATCGGAATGGTTTTTAAATCGGCGGCAGTGCCCTCTAAATCCTTAATGCGCTCGGTGATTTGCTGCTCGGCTGAAAGCGCAATCTCAGCCGCTTGCTTGTTCTTGGTTAGCTCAAGGTTTTGCAGAGCCAGTTCAATGTTGGCTTGCTGCTCTGGGCTTAAATTCGGTGGCAGGTACGCCTTGACGGTATCAAGTACCGTCTCAGCCAGTCCGCCCGTTAATGCGTTAGCGATGTTTTTTAAAATGCTCATGGATACCTCACAAAAAGCGCTTTTGCTCTCTCAAGACCATGCAGGGGTGAAGAGGCTTGCTGTTTTGCATGGTGGATATCCCAAGGCGTGACACTGTGCCAGCCTTGCTCGTAAGCGCTTTGCCATGTTGGGTTATGGGAATAAAGCCCCACGCGGGCGCGCTCATCCAGCAGCTCT
>NZ_AFWE01000060.1 GCF_000222585.1 Vibrio scophthalmi LMG 19158
CCCTTTAATGGTCAGTTCAGTGGCTTCGGTCAAATCCGCAAGCACTAAGGTGCCGCCTGTCACAACCAACTCCCCCGTCTCATTGCGGAACGACACGATATCGGCGGTTTTTGCACCAACGCTCAACACCCATTCCGCGCTAGCGGCAGTCGCTGTAGCCTGATCTAAATCGCGGTTAAGCTCGGTATCGATGAACAGCACAATGTTGCCGCCATCTTCGCGGGCATGCTCCACCACGCCTGCAAAGTTTTTCGCCGCAGGGGCCGCCGCCGTTTCAAGCTGAACGTTTGAGTGCGTACCGTTACCCATTGGGTGGTCTTCATCAAAGAAGTATTGGCCGTCATAGCAAAGCTCATTAAAGCCGTTCATCAACAGAGGAAACACGAGACTGTCAGGGTGCATTGAGGCGTCATAGCCAATTTGCTGCGCCTGGATGGTGTACATACCCAGTTGATCGTCTTCCACTTTTTCGCGGCGAACCTTGATAGAGCTTTCCCACGTTTTGTTTTTGATGCTGTAGCCATGCTCTTTAAGCGTTGCCAGTTGACGCTCGCCCATCCATTCTTCAATCGACGGCCAATCACCCAACCAGCCATAGTCGTTTTCAGACGCGCTTGATGGCACTTGTGTTGCTACCTTTTGCCACTGCGGCTTAGCATCACCAAAGGCTTTGTTAAACACCGCAGATAAGGCCGTGTAGAGATTACGAATTACGACAGTTTCGCTCATAATTTATGATGTCCTTGTAAGTAAGAGGCCGTCGCTTACAGCGCCAACTTCTCTTTTGATTGTTTAAAGTCGTCTTCGCTGACGCCCAGCTTGCGGCACATGGCAAGTTCATCATCTGTCAGCGCTGAGCCGTTTTGTTTTTGGCTTTGCGGCGCTTGCTGCTCAGAAATAGATTGCGCGCTACCAATAAACTGCTTGAATTGCTCACGGCCTGCTTCTGTGCGACACGTCGCCAGATACATATCACGGCTTGATGGCGTCACTTTGCCCGCTTCAATTGCGCCATCCACTAACGCTTCTGCGTCTGATTGGTCGCGCTGAGCCAGGGCAAGCTCTGCGGTTTGAGCGCGGTTAATCGCCAGTTGATGGTCAGCGCGAGGCACAAACTTGGTTAAGTCCACGCTGTCAGCACCTTGGCGGTTCATAGCAATCTTCATTGCACCAATGGCGGTTGCCGCTTCGGCTTCACTCGCGCTTGCTTCAATGCCAAGCGCAAGAGCAATGGCTTGTGGGATAGGCATATCGCTTCCTTCTTTTCGGTTTAATGCAGGTAAATCTGCAAGGTTAGGGTCATTGGTAAAACCACATGAGCGAATTTTGGTGATAACGCCCTTGTCGTCGTACAAAAATGCAGGGGAGTAGTATTTGTAATCTTTGTCTTCGATGATCCATCGGCCGCGGTCATTCCAATCAATGCGCGCCCAGATTTCACCGTCTCGAACTTCAAGCTCAACCATCCAGCCTGACGCGCCAGCGTATTCACCTTGCGGGCCTTTGATGTGGGTGGCGTGCTCTACATCCCACGGCAAATCCAAACCATCCTCGACAAAGGCATCCACCACGCCTTGAGGGTTGCTATTTTGCCAGGTGCGACCATCCAGACCTTGAACGGTGCCCGCAGGAATAAGGAGTAACCACTCTGGTACAGGCTTAACGGTATCGACAGGCTCACTGGTATCGACTTGGGCCGCAGGCATCGAGCGCTCAGCC
>NZ_AFWE01000059.1 GCF_000222585.1 Vibrio scophthalmi LMG 19158
GGCTGAGCGCTCAATGCCTGCGGCCCAAGTCGATACTAGCGAGCCTGTCGATACCGTTAAACCTGTACCAGAGTGGTTACTTCTTATTCCTGCGGGCACCGTTCAAGGTCTGGATGGTCGCACCTGGCAAAACAGCAGCCCTCAAGGTGTGGTGGATGCCTTTGTCGAAGATGGTTTGGATTTGCCGTGGGATGTAGAGCACGCCACTCACATCAAAGGCCCGCAAGGTGAATACGCTGGCGCGTCAGGCTGGATGGTTGAGCTTGAAGTTCGAGACGGTGAAATCTGGGCGCGCATTGATTGGAATGATCGTGGCCGATGGATCATCGAAGACAAAGATTACAAATACTACTCCCCTGCATTTTTGTACGACGACAAGGGCGTTATCACCAAAATTCGCTCATGTGGTTTTACCAATGACCCTAACCTTGCAGATTTACCTGCATTAAACCGAAAAGAAGGAAGCGATATGCCTATCCCACAAGCCATTGCTCTTGCGCTTGGCATTGAAGCAAGCGCGAGTGAAGCCGAAGCGGCAACCGCCATTGGTGCAATGAAGATTGCCATGAACCGCCAAGGTGCTGACAGCGTGGACTTAACCAAGTTTGTGCCTCGCGCTGACCATCAACTGGCGATTAACCGCGCTCAAACCGCAGAGCTTGCCCTGACTCAGCGCGACCAAGTAGACGCAGAAGCGTTAGTGGATGGTGCGATTGAAGCGGGCAAAGTGACGCCTTCAAGCCGTGATATGTATCTGGCGACGTGTCGCACAGAAGCAGGCCGTGAGCAATTCAAGCAGTTTATTGGTAGCGCGCAATCTATTTCTGAGCAGCAAGCGCCGCAGAGCCAAAAACAAAACGGCTCAGCGCTGACAGATGATGAACTTGCCATGTGCCGCAAGCTGGGCGTCAGCGAAGACGACTTTAAACAATCAAAAGAGAAGTTGGCGCTGTAAGCGGTAGCCTCTTACTTACAAGGACATCATAAATTATGAGCGAAACTGTCGTAATTCGTAATCTCTACACTGCCTTATCGGCGGTGTTTAACAAAGCCTTTGGCGATGCTAAGCCGCAGTGGCAAAAGGTGGCAACACAAGTGCCATCAAGCGCGTCTGAAAACGACTATGGCTGGTTAGGTGATTGGCCGTCGATTGAAGAATGGATGGGTGAGCGTCAACTGGCAACGCTTAAAGAGCATGGCTACAGCATCAAAAACAAAACGTGGGAAAGCTCTATCAAGGTTCGCCGCGAAAAAGTGGAAGATGATCAACTGGGTATGTACACCATCCAGGCGCAGCAAATTGGCTATGACGCCTCAATGCACCCTGATGGTCTCGTATTTCCTCTGTTGATGAACGGCTTTAATGAGCTTTGCTATGACGGCCAATACTTCTTTGATGAAGACCACCCAATGGGTAACGGTACGCACTCTAACGTTCAGCTTGAAACGGCTGCGGCCCCAGCGGCGAAAAACTTTGCAGGCGTAGTGGAACATGCCCGCGAAGATGGCGGCAATATTGTGCTGCTCATCGATACCGAGCTTAACCGCGATTTAGATCAGGCTACCGCTACTGCCGCTAGTGCGGAATGGGTGTTGAGCGTTGGCGCAAAAACCGCCGATATCGTGTCGTTTCGCAATGAGACGGGTGAGCTGGTTGTGACAGGCGGCACGTTAGTGCTTGCGGATTTAACCGAAGCCACTGAGCTGACCATTAAAGGA
>NZ_AFWE01000058.1 GCF_000222585.1 Vibrio scophthalmi LMG 19158
TTTTTTATTGCCATCAGATCAGAGAATAGAGAGCTAAAAGAGAGTTTGTTGGCGTTTTTCTGGCACTTGCTGAACCTCACCGTAATCGCGCAGCTTATTCATTTTACGAATATCGAGACGCAACTCGGTCACGTAGGTATCTCCTACCTTATAGCTACGCACGACTTCTGCACCACGAATAACCCCATCGACCGCACCGGAGGTGACTTCAGTGCCAAGACGTTGATCTTTAAGATCAGCACGACCACTAACTCGCATACCATAAACTTGTTCTGCTAATTCACGATACGCATCGATCTTTGATGCACGCATAGCACGAACTTGCTTTTCTTCCGCATCACGACCTTTTTGTTCACCAATACTGGCATAACCGACAGCGGTTAGCCAATCATCTGGGCGCATCTGAGTTAAAGGCTGGCAACCCATCATGCTAAATGCAACCAGCAATAATAATAACTTCTTCATGGGTGCTCCTATGGGCGCAAGATAACGGTGTAAGGTTGACGAATGGTTGGGTCTGAGCGGATCAATACACCATCTTGGGTACGAATACTATTTAAGGTATCCAAATCTCGGCCAATTCGATCGGCAGGTAGGAAGCCTTGTGCTGAAGCGACAACAATACGTGATTGCATACCAACAACACGAGCATTAACTAATACACCACCTTCTTGACGTAACATAGTCCCCGTTAACACATATTCAATGTCTTGTTCTTTTGCCAAGTCTTTCCAGTCACGACTAAACGCAAAGTCACCTTGCGATGTCACCTGTATGCTACCCGTGGTCTTATAATCAACAACTTTGAAGCCACGGCGCTGAAATTGATAAATAAACCCTTCTGAAACAGAATTGCCTAACCAGTTAGTCGCATCCATATTTTGCAGATCAACAAACGAAGTCACCGCAATAGGTGTGCGAGCAGAAACACTCGTGTTCGATTGCACTAACTCTTCTGTCAAACTCTCTACGAAAAAGTCGAGAGTGTGACGTGGGCTGTCCATCAACATAAACTGACTGCCCTGATAAGGTTCTTTACCATTATAAATAGGGGAGTAAGCGCAAGCAGTCAGAAAGACTACAGGCACTAAAGCTAACCATTTTTTCATTCTCTGATCTCCGATACATTTAGGCATTTATTCATCACTTTTCTCTCTCTATAAAAAAGTGGAACACTCTTTGCTTTTCTCTGTTTGTATACATAAAGAAACGCAATGCCAAAATCTGATACGATTAACCAAGCAAAAACTGTACCTAATTGGTAAATAAAATATGAAAAAATTTGTTTTCGGCCTATTGGCTACGTTTTCACTGAGCTTAAGTTCAACGCTCGCACATGCTGCATGGTATGAAGTGACGGGGATGGCAACCGTTGTTTCATCTGAGGAAGCCGCGCGTTTACACGCTTTAGAAGACGCACTCTACAAAGCAGTCAGTTTTTCCGGTGCGGACATCGGCAGCATTTCCAATCTTAAACCATTACTAGAAAGTGACCGAAAAGAATACCAGTTCACTAACCACGAAGTGCGTTATATCTTAGTTGAAGAGCAGAAAGTGCGTAAAAATGTCATGCTGGTCAAAGCTCGCATCGATATCTATCCATCGGCAACAGGTTGCCACGTAGATCAATATAAGAAGACATTTTTGGTCGGTAATATCGATTTGGCCTCTCCACAACAAGCGGTTATGGGGCAGGTTTATAGCCTCGGCGATGATTTTGCTCAAGTGATCAATCGACAACTAGATGAAGAATCGAGCAGCTTTGTTTCAGTAGGCACCACCGATTTTGAGATCAACAAACGCAACCCAGAGCGCCTAAAAATGATCGCCGAAGATACTGGAGCGCAATACATCATTGGCGGCACCATTACCGATCTCACGGCAACCATTGACCAAAAATTGTTAAGAGACGATACCATCAATCGTCAATTCGCCATGGAACTCACTATTTTTGACGGAAAGACCGGCAGCGAAGTCTACACCCGAAATTACCGAGAGGTGGCATTGTGGCCGTTCCCGAAAACCAGCCAAGTTGATACTCGCAGCGCCCGCTTTTGGGCCTCTACTTATGGCGATATGATGTTACGAGTCAGCCGCAATGTGATGCTGGATCTAGAATCAGAAGTTTCGTGCAAAATTACCTTACCTGAAATTGTTGCTAAATGGGGCAATACACTGACGATGGATCTTGGTCGAATCCATGGAGTAAGAGAAGGCGATAAACTGCAACTATGGCATACCGGATCTTTTATCGATCAACGAGGTTTGCCACGTAATAAGGTCACCGCAACTGATATCACGCTCACCGTGGGCCGAGTCTACGAACATGAAGCGGAACTCAGTGTCGATCAACCAGAGTTAGCAAATAGTATTCAAATTGGCGATGTTATGCACAAGCTCATCCCTTAACAACAATTTCTGATGGATCTATTCGTCTAATTGATTATCATCAATGCTCATTAGCTCCCGTGGCACAGCTGGATAGCGCAATCCCCTCCTAAGGGATAGGTCACAGGTTCGAATCCTGTCGGGAGCGCCATCTTTAAAACCCATGCCTATACGCGTGGGTTTTTCTTTATCGATTGATCTGAAGCTCTCTCTAGCGACGACTAAATTGTCAGGCATTAATTACCGATACACCGCATAAATACTTCAGTCCATTCAACCTTCTACCATGTGCTATTTGTTACTTATTTAACCTCATTTTTATGTGAGCAAGACAGGTTCTTGAGCAATAATTTTTAGATGAGCTATCTTTATTGAGTATTCGCACTTTTAAATCTATTAACAATTGCTTACCCTTTCATTAATAACAAATATATCATTTAAAATTATGCCAAAGAGCAATTTAACAACTAATACCGGACACCGGTTTATTTCTAAAGCTAAGACTGCCTACAAGATTCATATTCACACCCCTGAAGACACTGTGCTTCATCGCTCGGTTGGTTTTCTAAAAATTGGGGAGAAGAAAGGCCTGCAGAAGGCGATCAAGCTACGAAATGAACTAGGTAGTGAAATGTGGGGAAAATTTTGGCGTCGCTTGCTAAAAGATCCTTATCTAATGACTCGTTTACCACACTCATTGGAACCGAAAATCATCTTTAAACCTCGGCCTACCAAAGAGAGCCCTGATGCGAAAGATGAGTGCTACATTGCCGCATGGCGGAATTATGATGACAATGGCAAGTTGATCTACAAAAGCGTTGTATGCTCGATCAACAAACATGGTCGACTCGGTGCTTACACCAAGACTAAGAAAGCACTATTGGAAGCCAATAAGATGAATTTAGAAATATTGGAGTTTATGGGCCGACTCAGCAGTATTGACCTCAAATGAGGTTGCTTTCCCTTTCCTTCTGTCACTAAAAAGCCTCGATTTCTCGAGGCTTTCAATTCACGCTCTAAACGTCAAACGTTGGCGAATTACTGTTGAACTTGGTACTCAAATTCAGGAACAGTAATTTCAACACGACGGTTTTGTGCACGACCTTCACGAGTGCTATTGTCAGCAATCGGGTTGTTCTCACCTTCACCGCTCACCGCCATGCGATCTGTAGCGATACCACGCTCAGCTAAAACATCAGCCACAGCTTGTGCGCGCTTCTCTGACAACGCTTGGTTATATTCCGCTGCGCCAGATGAATCGGTGTAGCCAACAATGCTAACTTTCGCTTGTGGGTACTCATTTAGTACTGCAACTAACTCATCAAGCTTGCTCGCGCTTTCTGGTTTTAACTCAGAACTGTTCAGTGCAAAGGTTTCTGTATCTAGCAGAGTCGCTTCGTATGTTTTGGTCATAACAACAACTTCAGCCACTTCTTCAACAACCATCACTTCTTCAACTACTGGCTCTGGTGCCGCTTCTTCGCTACCACCAAATTTGTAGGCAAAACCGATTGTTGCTGAGTTTGCAAATGCCCGTACGATGTCGTTATTGATGTCGGTAATCGCTTGGTACTCTAAACGGACAGAACCGTTTTCCATTACATCATATTCTAGACCCAATGCGCCTAAGAAAGACGCATCATCTTTAGAGCCATAATTAACGTAAGCACCACCAAATTTACCGTATAAATCCAACGCATCAGTCAAACCAACGCTCAGCTTTGGCGCTAGCGTGAAAGCTCCAACACTGCGATCAGGTAAACCAGCACCGGTAAATTTACCTAGATAGTCATAACCTGCTTCTAAAGCAAGATAGTCATTAAACTCGTAACCACCAAAGATACCTGCAGATGCAGAGTCATCATCATCACAAACAAAGCCTGTCTTACACTCGTCGTTGAGCCATGAATAACCGGCTTTTAAACCTAGGTAAGGTTCGGCCATTGCCATATTTGAAGCCATCATTAAAGAGGCTGAAATTACCACTGCTAATTTTTTCATCATGAATTCCTTAATCCATTGTCTACTTGAGCAAGTGACGATGTCTAAAATAACACCGACTTGTTACGTCACTTCCGAAGCTAAGTTGTCTAAGAGTATGATTATTATCGACAACGGTCGCACTATAATGATTTTTTCAATATCTTAAAGGTAAAATAAGATACCGAAAATCAATAAACAATCATCGAATCGAACCTCGCTTTAAGCGATGAACTTAAGCTGAGTAAAGGACCGCACACATTTGCGCATTAAGTGATTCATAAAATAGCATTTTGATTGTTTGTGCAATTTCTCATCGGTGACACAAATAAAAGTAGAACAGGAAAGGTAGAAATTCCAATTAATTACGCGACGAAAAAAAACCGCAGCCCAATGGCTGCGGTCTTTAGCTATTTTTTAGCACTCATAATTATGCGTTTGCTTCACGCTCAGCAATGCCATCTTGATACGAGCAACACAACGCTCTTTACCAATCAGCTGCATTACTGCATCTACTGATGGTGATTGACCGCCGCCTGTCACCGCTACGCGTAGTGGCATACCGATTTTACCCATACCAATTTCTAAGTCAGCACATACGTCTGCGATCATTTGGTGTAAGTTTTCAGTTGTCCACTCTTCAATCGCTTCCACTTTCGCTAACGCAACTTCTAGAGGCTCTTTTGCCACACCACGTAGATGTTTCTTCGCCGCGCCCGCTTCAAACTCTGCGAAATCTTCGTAGAAGTAACGGATTTGCTCAGCCAATTCAACCAAGGTATTGCAACGCTCGCCTACTAGCTTAATCACTTCAGTAATCGCTGGGCCATTTTCAATGTTTAGCGCTTGCTGATCGAGATGCCATTGTAGATGCTTAGCTACGTACTCTGGCTCTGACGTTTTAATGTAGTGGTTGTTCAACCAAAGTAGCTTATCTGTATTAAACGCAGAAGCTGATTTAGAGATCGCGTTTAGGCTGAAGAACTCAATCATCTCTTCTTGAGAGAAGATTTCTTGGTCACCGTGAGACCAACCTAGACGCACTAGGTAGTTATTTAGAGCTTCTGGTAGGTAGCCCATATCACGGTATTGCATTACAGATACCGCACCGTGACGCTTAGACAGTTTTGCACCATCATCACCCAGGATCATTGCACAGTGAGCAAATGTTGGGACTGGAGCACCAAGCGCTTCGTAGATGTTGATTTGACGAGGCGTGTTATTGATATGGTCTTCACCACGGATTACATGAGTAATTTCCATATCCCAGTCATCAACCACAACACAGAAGTTGTACGTTGGCGAGCCATCTGTACGACGGATGATTAGGTCATCCATTTGGCTGTTGCTGATTTCGATGCGACCACGAATTTGGTCATCAAAAACAACGCTGCCTTCTTTCGGGTTACGGAAACGGATAACACATGGATCGCCATCTTTTGCCGCGTCGTTTGCTGCTTTAATTTTTGGATGGTTCGCATCGTAACGTGCCATCTCTTTGTTTGCTTCCTGTTCTGCACGAACTTCGTCTAGCAACTCTTTTGATGCGTAACATTTGTATGCTTTGTCTTGTGCAAGTAGCACATCAACCATTTCGTTGTAACGGTCAAAACGTTGAGTTTGGAAGTAAGGACCTTCATTCCACTCAAGACCTAGCCATTCCATACCTTCCATGATCGCATCAACAGCTTCTTGAGAGTTACGCTCAAGATCCGTGTCTTCGATACGTAGAACGAATTCACCTTTGTTGTGTTTAGCATATAGCCAAGAATAGAGTGCTGTACGAGCACCACCTACGTGAAGGTAGCCTGTTGGGCTAGGAGCAAAACGAGTTTTAACCGTCATGTTAAATACCTTGATTGTCTAATTGACCGCACCGCAACAACCGATGCCAAAATTGGGCGTTATTTTATACTCAACTTCCTTTAGGTGCTAGGGTAAGTCGGTCTTTTTTAGTCGAACAGAGTGAACAACTTAATTGCATTCAAACAATATCTATACCGAAAGATACCTTAGGCTCTTAATCACTGATAATTTTATCGAAAAAAACGCCAAACATTCCCATAATAATTTCTTATTTCCACCTTGACCTTGCCCTTGAGGAAAGGTTTATGCTTCGTCGCATCAACCGTTCGAGGATAAAGTGATGAACAGATTTGAAATCCCACTGCAAGGGCTAAATTGTATGGGCTGTGCGCGTAAATTAGAACAACGCCTTAGCGAGCGCTTTGACGTTTCGATTCAAACTCTTTCGCCAACCTTGATCGAACTTGAAACGACAGCCTCCTTAACGGACATCGTCGAGCAAATCGAAGATTTAGGTTACCAAGCTGAATTAAACAAACGTTTTTTGCTCAGTGGGTTAAGTTGTGGACGTTGTGTAACAAAGCTCACTCAACAATTACAAAACAACGCTGCGATTGCCCAAGTTTCAGTCAGTAAAGATAACTTATCGCTGATAACAACTTTACCTAATCAAACGATCATCGATATCGTCACCGAAGCAGGTTATCAAGCCAAACCAACCTCTGAATCAATTAAAGCGAATGCGGAGCAATCCCCTGCAAAAACGAAAGCAACCACGAAAGCAACGAATAGCTCAACCGCAAGCGGGCATAAGTTCAATTTGCTGATCAGCGGCATGACCTGCGCAAGCTGCGTGGCTTCTGTCGAGCATGCATTAGCATCGGTTGAGGGAGTGACGAAAGCGCAAGTCAACCTAGCTGAGCAAAGTGCCTTAGTTTTTAGTGATCACGCCGATCTCAATATCGATTTACTGCTCAGTGCCGTTGTAAAGCTCGGTTATCAAGCACAGTTAATTGATGACCCAAAAACCCAGCAAGAAAAGCAAGCTGAGCAATTGCACCAAACCCAAGCACACCATAAAAAAAGTGCTTGGATGGGACTTGCTATTGGTGGGCCATTGATGGCTTGGGGCGTATTTGGCGGCAACATGATGATTCGCAATCTCAACGACCAATTGATTTGGGGCGGCATTGGCCTTGTCTGCTTATGGCTTCTTGCAACAGCAGGACGCAGCTTTTTCAGTAATGCGTGGTTAGCGTTAACCCATCGTCGCGCCACCATGGATACCTTAGTGGCCTTGGGAACAGGCGCTGCATGGCTGTTTTCAATGGTCATCGTCATTTTTCCTAACTGGTTTCCTATCGCTTCTCGTCATGTTTACTTTGAAGCAAGTGCGATGATCATTGGCCTAATTTCACTGGGCCACTATATTGAAGCAAAAGCGAAAGCGCGTACCACTCAATCGTTACAAGCACTGATCGATCTCCAGCCGAAAAATGCAACACTGGTCACCGCGCAAGGAGATCAAGAAATTGCAGTAGAAGCGATCACACAGGGAATGCAACTGCGTATTAAACCGGGTGAAAAGATCCCGGTTGATGGCATCGTGTTAAGTGGTCACTCATACATTGATGAATCCATGCTGACTGGCGAACCAATGCCCGTTGATAAGCAGATCGACAGCCATGTCTCAGCCGGCACATTAAATCAAGATGGCAGCATTGTGATTCAAGCCACCAGCGTAGGCAGCGACACCATGTTGGCTCGCATTATTGATTTAGTTCGTCAAGCGCAAAGCAGTAAACCAGCCATCGCAAAATTAGCAGACCAAATCTCAGCGGTGTTTGTTCCCGTGGTGGTCGCGATCGCGATTGCTGCCGCATTAGTATGGTATGCCGTTGGGCCCGATCCAAAAGCCAGTTATATGTTAGTTGTGGCAACGACCGTACTGATTATTGCCTGTCCTTGTGCACTTGGCCTTGCCACACCACTTTCTGTAACTGTAGGGATTGGTAAAGCCGCTGAAATGGGCATCTTGATTCGAGATGCTGACGTACTGCAATCAGCAAGCAAGGTAGACTGCGTAGTATTTGATAAAACGGGCACCTTAACCCAAGGAACGCCGAGCGTTGAGCAGATTTTCAGCCAACAGAGCCAACAAGCACAATGGCTACAAATAGCGGCAAGTTTAGAGCAATACTCAGAGCATCCATTAGCTAAAGCGATTGTCAATCAAGCAAAGCTTGAAAACATTGAGCTTAAAGAAGTGCATGACTTTCATAACTTACGCGGCAAAGGCGTGACTGGGCAACTCGACAATCAAGCGATTGCCGTTATTTCATTGCCACAAGCTCAGCAAACCAATGTGGATTTGTCGCACTTTGATGCAGCAATATCTGAATGTGAACAACGCGTTTGGACACCAGTGATCCTTACCGTTTCTAATATAGCTCAAGCGGTCATCGCGATTGCCGACCCGATCAAGCCGGAAGCATTCAGTGCCATCTCAGCACTTAAAGCAATGCAAATCGAACCCGTTATGCTAACTGGTGACAACCAAGCGGTCGCCAATGCGATTGCAAAACAACTAGGGATTAAGAGTGTCATTGCACAAGTTCTCCCAGATCAAAAAGCTCAGCAAGTGCAACAGCTCAAAGAGCAAGGGCACAAAGTGGCTATGGTCGGGGATGGAGTGAATGACGCGCCAGCCCTAGCGCTTGCCGATATTGGGATTGCGATGGGCAGCGGCAGTGATGTGGCGATAGAAAGTGCGCAAATGACGCTACTAAACTCCTCGCCGTTAGCGGTGGTCAATGCGATTGAACTATCCAAAGCAACGGTAAAAAATATGAAAGAAAATTTGTTTGGAGCGTTTATCTATAACTCTCTAGGCATTCCAATTGCTGCCGGTGTCTTATACCCAGCATTTGGCTTTTTACTTAGCCCTGTAGTAGCAGGTGCAGCAATGGCACTTTCTTCTATTACAGTGGTAAGTAACGCTAATCGACTACGACTATTTAAAACTACAAATCGTTCTTAGAGGCAACTATGACAATGAAAACACTTTCTTTAGCACTGCTGCTAGCATCTTCAGGTTCAGCATTCGCAGCGGATGTGATTAACCATAAATCACCTTACTGTGGTTGCTGCACAGAATGGACGAAACACATGCAAGATGCGGGTTTCACGGTTGAAGATAAACTGCATGATGATATGAATGCGGTAAAACAACAACTAGGCTTGGCTCCAAAGTTGGCATCTTGCCATACTGCTGAAATTGGCGGTTACGTTTTTGAAGGCCACATCCCCGCTGACGATATTAAATCATTTCTAGCCAATCCACCAAAGAACGCAAAAGGCTTAGCGGTACCCGGTATGCCGATGGGCTCTCCTGGTATGGAATATGGCGATGAAAAAGATTCATACGCGGTATACGCCTATAACGAACGCGGCCAAGTGTTTGAGTACAACGTTTACCAAGGCAATCGTTAAACACATACCACAATGAAAAAGCCCAGCAATGCTGGGCTTTGTTCTATGATGCGCAGGATTCTATTTTATCGTTCTTAAAAACCGTAAGAGGCACCAAAAACAAAGGCATTATTGGTTGCGTCAGTACCGTTACCTTGATTGCGGTACTCAAAATAAGGTTGAACACCTTGGCGAGTCCAAGTCGCTCGAAGCTCGTGATCCATCGAATTATCGGCATCGCCATCATTACGAACGTAAACGTTATTGTAGCTTAATGTCAGTTCTGGATTCACGCTGTAGCCGATACGGTTATCAAAACGAAGTTGATCTTCGCCATCTTTTACATCGTGGTAGCGTGTGCGGTTACTGATCGCAATTCCGTTATCGAAGTTATAACCAATTTTCACCAATGGACGATACTGTACCGTTTCACCGTTATTCAATAGATGGTGGTAACCAACGGCTACCCATAAGTTGTCGTTCACCGAGTAACTTTGCTCGATACCCAAAGTAATATATGGCGAATTGCCTAAGCCGTTATCTTGAAGCGCATCATCATCGTACTTACCCAATGAAATACCATCAAACTCCGTCAAAAGCGTGGTACCTGTATCAAATGTATGGCCAGCTTCTAATGTTGAAGTCGCATTAGGTTGTGCATCAGAATGGAATTGCACGTTACCCGTTACATAAGAAGACCCTGCAAATGCAGTAGAGGCGAAAGCAAGCGAAAGTGCGCTAAGAGTAAGAGTTTTTTTCATGATAATCTGCCTTAATAAATAAAAATTGCCGCGATTCTTGTTGGATGATTGAACATCGTTATTGATCGCATAAAAGGAGCTTCATCCCTGGCTTGGCTCTATAGTGGCGAATTAATTTGGCAGATAAAAATGCAGCAAAGGTGAGTGAGATCTGACGCAACGTAAAAACATCGCATGATATTTAACAACAATATTTCATGCACTTACAAAACATCAAAACTTCTAAGTGACCAGTGAGACGATCCAAATCACAGTCAATACAGAAAAATAACTGCTGAGTGCTATTGGTATCACACCGCTTTTAGCTTGATTGAGTTGTTTGTTAATTCTCCATAATAATAATCAGATCTCGATCACGGTTCATTCAGCAAGCAAATGGATATTACTCGCACTAACAACATATCCCTTACCTCTTTGTATCCACCCATCGTGAGAAAAATTTCATGATTCTATCTGAACAACAGGCATAAAAAAGCCACCTTGCGGTGGCTTCAATTTGCATTCACTAGAGCTATAAACACTTACTTTTCCACGAGAGCTCTCATCATCTCAATATGACCATCATCATCATTGAGGCATGGAATAAAGTTAAAATGTTCCCCACCATGTTGTTTAAAGAGTGCTTGGCACTCCTCTGAGATTTCCTCTAGCGTCTCTAAGCAATCCGCCGCAAAGGCTGGTGTCATGACATCAATCGATTTAATGCCCTTACTTGGTAACATTTCGAGGGTTTTATCGGTGTAGGGTTGTAACCATTCTTCACGACCAAATCTAGATTGGTAAGTCATACCAATTTGCTCATCGCTTAATCCTAGCTCTTGCTGGAGTAGTTGCGTCGTCTGTTGACAATGAATTGGGTAAATATCGCCATTATCAGCAAAACGCTGAGGAATACCGTGATATGAACAGAGCAAGTAATCGGCCTGTCCGTTCTTTTGCCATGAACGGCGCACACTATCCGCAAGCGCTTTGATGTAGAGTGGATGCTGATGATAATCACGCACTAAACGATAGCTTGGTATTACTGCCATCTGTTTGAAGGCTAATGTTAAGCCATCAGAAACAGCGGCCGTTGTCGTCGCTGAATACTGCGGATAAAGAGGCAATACAATTACCTCCTCCACGCCCTGCGCCATTAATGCTTGCAGACCAGACAACAGACTTGGATTGCCGTAAGTCATGGCTAATTCGACCGGAATATCAAGTTGCGCAGCCAACTTTGCCGCTTGGCGCTGAGAATACACCATCAGCGGTGAGCCTTCATCCATCCAAACTGATTGATAGAGCTTAGCCACTTTGGGCGCACGAATAGGTAAAATCACCCCATGCAGTAAAGGACACCATAACCAGCGAGTCATATCCACAACTCGTTTATCATGCAAAAACTGGCTTAAGAAACGTTTTACCGCTGGCGCGGTTGGCTCGTCTGGCGTACCGAGGTTAACCAGTAACACACCCTGTTTGTTATTGTTATTCATGGCATCCTATCGACGGTAGAAAGAATTTAGATACGCGCTCACGCTAAAAAGCGATCAAACTTCTCGCGGGTTTAAGCACTTAAAAAGCAAATAAAAAAGGCGACCATTAGGTCGCCTTTACTATAGCAATTTTTTCTCTTAGTGAGAATTAAGCCAGTGCTTTCTCGATATCTGCACTTACTTCTGCAACTTGCTTAGTACCATCAAATTTAAGGTACTTAGTGTTACCTACTTCAGCTTCTTTACCGTAGTAAGAGATAAGCGGAGCAGTTTGCTCATGGTAAACACCTAGACGAGCACGTACTGTTTCTTCTTTGTCGTCATCACGAACAACAAGGTCTTCACCAGTCACGTCATCTTTACCTTCTTCTTTAGGCGGGTTGTACACTACATGGTAAGTACGACCAGAAGGAAGGTGAGCACGACGACCAGCCATACGCTCAACGATCACACTGTCAGCAACGTCGAATTCGATAACGTAATCTACCGCAACGCCCATTTCTTTTAGGCCATCAGCTTGAGGGATAGTGCGAGGGAAACCATCTAGCAGGAAACCTTTCTCACAATCGTCTTGAGCAATGCGCTCTTTGATAAGACCAAGGATGATTTCATCAGAAACTAGCTGACCAGCATCGATTACAGCTTTAGCTTGTTTGCCTAGTTCTGTACCTGCTTTGATAGCAGCACGCAGCATGTCACCAGTAGAGATTTGTGGAATACCGTATTTATCCATGATGAAGTTTGCTTGTGTGCCTTTACCTGCACCTGGAGCACCTAGAAGAATGATGCGCATGATTTATCCTCTTTAATATTAGAAATTTATACCGAAGCTCACAATCAGATGCCTCATTCACTCAAGCTTGATTGAGCAAACTAAAACAAGTGCGGACGGTAAGTTTCGGTATATACCCACTAAACGGAGTATTGTGTTTGGGCGAGCAAAATACACGCCTTAAGACTGACATTCAAGTTTCTGAGTCTACCATATTTTACAGGCAGCACGACTCTAATAAGACTAAAGAATGTTAAGCCACTATATCAGCTGACAACGTCAGCCTAATCGCTGCATGTTTTGCTATTTATCTCTGACGTTCAAACAAAAAGCCCGCAAGATGCGAGCTTTTTGTTTTTTAGCTAATATTAGCCCTTAGTCAAAAGAGTATTAATTGCACCTAAAAATTGCGATGGATCTTGCAATGAACCACGTTCTGCCAGCATTGCTTGACCAAGTAGAACTTCAACCCAACGGCCAAAAGCTTGTTCATCGGCTTCATCCGCCATTTGCTTAACCAGTGGATGTTCTGGGTTAATTTCGAAAATGTATTTCACTTCTGGCACGGCTTGGCCTGCTGCTTCAAGCAACTTTGCCATTTGGGTACCCATTTCAAAATCATCCGTTACTACAACCGCTGGTGTTGTGGCGAGCTTAAAGGTAGTACGCACTTCTTTAACGCGATCACCTAAATACTCTTTGGTGCGTTCCACAACCGATTTGAACTCTTCTTCCGCTGCTTTATGCTTCTCTTTTTCAGCTTCATCTTCA
The DNA here is from genome assembly GCF_000222585.1 of Vibrio scophthalmi LMG 19158. GTDB lineage: Bacteria > Pseudomonadota > Gammaproteobacteria > Enterobacterales > Vibrionaceae > Vibrio > Vibrio scophthalmi. The sequence continues at coordinate 13,428 of NZ_AFWE01000058.1, forward strand.
AACTTGCTCAGATCAAGACCCGCTTTGGTGATTGACTGGAACTGCTTACCATCAAATTCAGTCAGGTAGTTCATCAACCACTCATCGATGCGATCGTACATCAAGATCACTTCAATGCCCTTGGCTTTAAACTGCTCTAAGTGCGGGCTGTTTTTCGCCGCTGCGTAGCTGTCTGCGGTTAGGTAGTAGATCTTATCTTGATCTTCTTTCATGCGCTCAATGTAAGACGCAAGACCAACAGTCTGCTCTTCTGAATCCACTTCAGTTGAGGCAAAACGCAATAGACCTGCCACTTTCTCTTTGTTGGCCATGTCTTCCGCTGGACCTTCTTTTAGCACTAGGCCAAATTCTTTCCAGAAAGAAAGGTACTTATCGTTGTCGTTATTGGCCATGCGCTCAAGCATAGTCAAGACACGTTTAGTACAAGCGTTACGCAATGATTGCGTCACTTTATTATCTTGTAGAATTTCACGCGATACGTTGAGTGGTAAATCATTTGAATCAATCAAACCACGAATGAAACGCAGGTAAGAAGGCATAAACTGCTCAGCATCATCCATAATGAAGACGCGCTGTACGTACAGTTTTAAACCTGATTTATGATCACGGTTGAACATATCCCAAGGGGCTTTCGCTGGGATGTATAACAGACTGGTGTAGTCGTTCTTACCTTCAACACGGTTGTGACTCCACACTAATGGATCAGCAAAATCGTGCGAAACGTGCTTATAAAACTCTTGGTATTCTTCGTCGCTGATGTCCGACTTATTACGAGTCCAAAGGGCTTGAGCTTTGTTAATTTGCTCCCACTTCTTCTCGCCAGTTTCCTTACCTTCTTCATCACGTTCTTCAGTGTGGATCAGAACCGGAATACCAATGTGATCAGAATATTTGCCGATGACGTCACGTAAACGCCATTCATTTAAAAACTCTTTACCATCTTCACGCATGTGCAGCACGATATCTGTACCGCGTGTTTCTTTATGGATATCTTCGATGGTGTAGTGGCCTTCACCTTCAGAATGCCACTGAACCGCCTGATCCGCGGATAGGCTTGCTGCGCGAGTGCGCACAGTTACGCTATCTGCGACAATAAATGCCGAGTAGAAGCCCACACCAAATTGACCAATCAGTTGAGAGTCTTTGCTCTGATCATCTGACAGTTTTGAGAAAAATTCCGCGGTGCCCGATTTAGCAATCGTGCCTAGATGCTCAATCACATCTTCACGGCTCATGCCGATACCGTTATCAGAAATGGTTAGGGTGTTGTTCTTTTCATCGAAAGAGAGTTTCACGCTAAGGTCTGCATCACCTTGATACAGATCGGCATTAGACAACGCTTGGAAACGAAGCTTATCTGACGCGTCTGACGCGTTAGAAATTAGCTCACGTAGGAAAATCTCTTTATTTGAGTACAGAGAGTGGATCATTAAGTGAAGCAGCTGTTTTACTTCAGACTGAAAGCCACGAGTCTCTTTATTGTGTGTTGCAGTTTCGCTCATGTTTACTCCGTAACATCTATACTTATCAGGATCCTAGGATGTTAATACCAAGGATTATTTGATGATGATTGTTAATTAACATGAGGGTGACAAATGTAAATTCAAGGTCAAAAATTATAAAAACGGTGTTTTTTTGATTTTAGTTTGTCTATCCTGCCTAACAAAATATTTGTAAATGGCGATCCATATTTATTAAGATTGTGATCCGTATCATTCATTGACACTAGTGATGTCTGAGACCTATCAAAACTGAAGGCCAACTGCATGAGTAATATAGGTACAAAGTTTAATCTGGCGAACAAGTTCACGTTCGATCCAAACACCAACTCACTGATAGAAAAAGACAATGATGTCGATATTATCCGTCTCGGTAGTAATGAAAGCAGGATCCTTCTTCTACTGGTGGAAAAGCCAAATTTAGTCGTAACCCGCAATGAGTTACACGACTTCGTGTGGCGTGAGCAAGGGTTTGAAGTTGATGACTCAAGCCTAACTCAAGCGATCTCAACACTACGAAAATTTCTAAAAGACTCGACTAAATCGCCTGAATTTGTCAAAACCGTACCGAAACGCGGTTATCAACTGATCTGCTCTGTAGAACGAATGACGCCATTAGTTAGCGGCGACACACCAATCATCGAACCTCAAGACAATGCAACTTATGAGGCCAATGAGGAGCAAGAGCCTGAGATTAATTTGACCGAAGATATTGAGCGTGAAGTAGAGTTACCGCCAACATCCTCACCTCAACTTGAGCCTCAAACAACGGTAAAAACGACCTCCACTCTATTTAGTAAAGTCTTGATTGCTATTGCATTGTTACTGCCTTTACTTGCGTTAGTTATCGATAAACCAACCGATTCTCAATTTCGTCAAATCAATTCATTTGATGGCGTCGTGGTCAAAACCCCTATTAATCATCCTGACCTTTCTCATTGGTATTCGGCCATTGAGCAGTGTGTGGTTCGCTACAAACAATCCCACTTAAATGAAGCGGCGCCTGTCGAAGTGATCGCCACTGGTGGCCAAAATAATCAGTTGGTGCTGAACTATATTCATCGACTTGATCATTCTGGAGAGAACATTACCGTGCGTATTTTCTCTGACCAAAATGACCTTGACCATATCTGCCAATAAGGAATATTTATGAATCAAAAACTAGCGTTAGCCTTATTAGCAGTATCGGTACTTTTTAGTGGTTGGTTGTACTTAGATAGTGATTTTCAAGTAGAAAAGACCATTACCTCTAAAGAGTGGCAATCAAAAATGGTCACCGTGATCAGCGATAATCTGCAAGAAGAAACCGTCGGTCCGCTGCGTAAAGTCGACGTGGTCTCGAATGTAAAATACCTGCCAAACGGCACTTACATCCGCGTAGCGACGATTCGTTTGTTTGCCAATAGTGAACAGAGCGATAGCGTGATCAATATTTCTGAAACGGGTGATTGGGAAATCAGTGATAACTATCTACTAATTTCGCCTAAAGAGTTTAAAGATGTCTCTTCCGCGCAAAGCAAAGATTTCACTGATGTACAGCTACAACTGATTAAGCAGTTATTTAAAATGGACTCACAATTGAGCCGTCGCATTGATATCGTCAACGATAAAACCTTGCTTTTAACTAGCTTAAGTCATGGTTCTACGGTACTTTTCTCTAACTAGTTCTCACGACAATGACAAGGGAGCATGACGCTCCCTTTTTTATCATCATGGATTGGATTAATTCCGCTGGCCTGTTACTGGGCTCACTCACAGCCAACATACTCGCCGCCCTTTCAGGTGGGGGCGCAGGCTTGCTGCAATTCCCGTTATTACTGTTTTTTGGTTTACCGTTCTCTGTTGCACTGGCCACACATAAAGTCGCTAGTGTCGCTCTTGGCCTAGGCGCCGCCTTTACGCACCTAAAACAAAAATCGTTTTCTTTTGCTGAAGCTTGTTATCTCACGCTTGTTGGCAGTATTGGGGTGATCATTGGTGCCAATCTTATCCTGACGATTCCCGACTTTTGGGCGGAAAAAGCCCTTGGTGTGATGATCTTAGTTTTAGGCATCTATTCCTATTTCAAAAAGCAGCTAGGCCAAGAATCCCGACCCATTCATCGTCATTTCTTCGGTTGGTCACTCGGTGGGCTGGGCTTAATTTTTATCGGCATTATTAATGGCTCACTTACCGCAGGCTCCGGTCTATTGGTCACCCTATTTTTAGTACGCTGGTTTGGCTATAGCTACAAGCAAGCGGTGGCACTGACCATGATCTGTGTTGGTCTATTTTGGAATGGCATTGGCGGCATCGCGATTGTGCATGCTGGCGCTCAAATCTATTGGCCATGGTTACCGATTTTACTGGTTGGCTCGTTTGTCGGCGGCAGTATCGGTGCGTACCTTTCGACTCGCTTTAGTAATCGAATAATTAAAATCTGCTTTGAGATCCTCACCTTACTGGTGGGCATAAAACTACTTATTTAGGAAATGAAATGGAAAAAGCAAATATTGAGATTTTTTATTGCCGTCAGTGTAATTGGATGCTGCGCTCAACTTGGTTAAGCCAAGAGCTCTTACATACCTTTAGTGAAGAAATTGCTTCGATCTCTCTTCACCCCGATACTGGTGGCCGATTCGAAATCATTTGCAATGGCCAACTGATTTGGGAGCGCAAACGCGATGGTGGCTTTCCTGAAGCAAAAGTCCTAAAACAACGTGTGCGTGATGTGATTGATCCAGAGAGAGACTTAGGTCATTCCGATAGTAAATAGCATTGGTATAAATAGCATTCGTTGTAAATAACATTAGCTGTAAATAACATTACTAGACAATTACGATAATAAAATGACTGCGATAAAGCCTAACTTTGCCGCGATCTCGCTTCGATAACAACAAAAAGGCACCATACGGTGCCTTTTCCTGTTCCATCTGTTGATTACCACTCTGTAGTTAAAATCAACGGTTAAAATCAACGCTTCAAAACTCAGCGTCTAATTGCGTCTCAGCTAAAGTATCCCCGACAAAACTCTTCACCTTGATGGTGTTATTTTCTAGTAAGCCGTAACTGGCAGCAAAGCCATCGCGTGGAAATGTGACAGAACCTGGATTGAAAATAAATTGCGCCCCTTTACGTTCGGCAACCGGAATATGAGTGTGACCATGCACTATCACATCCCCCTCTCGCAACGCTGGGCGTTTATCGCTGTTGTACAGATGGCCATGGGTAACAAACAAACGCTTACCGTTTGGCAGCATCACCCAAGCAAAATCACTCATCATCGGGAATGACAGCAGCATTTGGTCAACTTCACTATCACAATTACCGCGTACTGCGATAATGCGGTCCGCATATTGGTTAAGTAATTCAGCCACCGCCGGAGGGTTATAACCTTCTGGAATCGGATTACGAGGGCCATGATTTAACACATCCCCCAGCAAAACTAAATGCTCTATACCAGAGCGTTCAAACTCTTGTAATACTTGGGTTGTAGCAGGCAGACTGCCATGCAGATCTGAGGCAAAAAACAATTTCACGACATCAACTCCTCAAAATAATTGAGGCTATTCTACGTAATTGTCGATCAGTCGTCATCTCGCGCCATGCCATTTAGAACAATATTATTGTAACTGACCATACCGATCACTTGACCATTTTCAATCACCGGTGCTCGGCTAATACCGAAACGTTCAAACAGACGTGCACAATATTTGACGTTCATCGTAGGATCCACTCCCAATGCGGGTTTGGTCATCACTTCATAAATATTAGTCCGTTCGCAGGAGCGATTTTTCGCTAACACTTTTTTAGCAATATCGTTCATCAAGACAATGCCATATTCATCATCTTGATGGCGTTTATTGACCACAAGGGCTTTAACTTGATTTTGCCGTGCTAAACGGATCCCCTCCTGCACTGTCGTTAAACCATCAATAATGACGTAGTTGCCCGTCATTACATCGCGTACACGAATGATTTCTTGGGTTGTCATAATTCATCCTCTACCACTTTGGTTAACTGCTCAACTTGATGGGCAACACCAACAGCATCTTCGATATCTATTTGGACGGCAATGCCCTGCCCCGATGCTTGATCAAACTCACCAACGTCACTGATGGTTTCTAATATTTGCCGAGCCAAATGCTCTTCAACCACAAATAGCAACACGTCTTTTTGCACCTCTAATGTCAGGCCAAAAAAGGTCCGTTTTTGGTTGAGTCCTTCGCCACGAGCGTTGTTGATCACTGTCGCCCCTGTCGCGCCCGCTTGACGCGCTGCATCAAGCACTTGTTCGGTTTTACTGTCTTCAACAAAGGCTAAAAGCAACTTAAAGCGCATTTTCTTTATCCTCTTGTTTAGGTTTATTCAACCATTGGGTTATCTGTGCGTACCCCATTACTGAAATGATCGGAAATAAGCTGGCAAATGCAATCAAGCCAAAACCATCAATCATTGGATTGCGTCCCGGAACGGTAGAAGCAAGGCCAAGTCCAAGCGCAGCGACAAGCGGTACAGTCACTGTAGAGGTGGTCACACCGCCTGAGTCATAAGCTAATGGAATGATTAACTTGGGCGCGAAAAAAGTTTGAATGACGACCACGATATAGCCAAAGATGATGTAGTAATGAATCGGATCACCAACAACGATTCGATAGCTACCCAGCGAAATACCAATCGCGACGCCCAGCGCGACAGCAATACGCAAACCATTAACCCGAATGCTGCCACCCGAAACCTGATTGGCTTTGATCGCCACAGCGATCAATGATGGCTCCGCAATGGTGGTACTGAAGCCGATGCAAAACGCGAACAAATAGACCCAGTAATAATCAATCCAACTCAATGTCTCTTGGGCACTAATGCGAACTTGTTGCAGAAAATCAGGCGCGGTCAGTTGCGCTGCCATGGTCTCGCCCAAAGGAAAGAGCGCCAACTCAAGACCAAGTAAGAAAAGGGATAAACCTAAAATGACATAAAAAAAGCCCAATAACACCTTGATGGGATTAGCGATAGGTCGGCGCAACACCGCAAATTGAAAGCCAAATAGAATCGTGGCAATAGGAATAACATCGCCAACGGTGTCAATAAAGGTATCCAGTAGCTGCATCATCATGCCACCACCATTCCAAACATCATTGGCAGCAAAGAGGCAAATGCGATCAAGCCAAAGCCATCAATCATCGGATTTCTCCCTTTAATTGAAGAAGCCAAGCCCACGCCTAATGCTGTGACTAATGGTACGGTAATGGTCGAGGTGGTCACCCCTCCGGAGTCGTAAGCCACGCCAATAATACTTTCTGGTGCAAACGCGGTGAGAATCACCACACCGATATAACCACCAATAATCATGGTTTGGATTGGCCAGCCTTTGAGAATGCGTAATACGCCTAACACAATCGCGATCCCAACCGATAATGCGACCGTTAGCCGCAAGCCATTAGCGTAGTCCTCGCGACTCGCCTCATCATTGATGATCATACCGCCCTCTGCGGCCACTTCTGCCGCTTCATCGGCAATGGCGGTTAAGGCAGGCTCTGCAACCGTCGTACCAAAGCCCAAGCAGAAAGCAAAAATCAACAACCAAAATACACTGCCTTTGCGGGCAAAAGCTTGCGCTATGGTCTCGCCAATAGGAAAGAGCCCCATCTCAAGCCCAAAAATAAAAAACGTCAGGCCAAGAACCACCAGCAACAAGCCGAATAAGATCGAGAGAAGATTGGGCAGTGGTTCTTGTAGTACCACTAACTGGAAAAAAGCAATCACGATAATGATTGGCATAAGATCACGAAAGCTGCCCAACATAGCGCGCAGTAAAGCGCCTATTGCTTGCCTCACTTCCAGCATAATCTCACTCCATTGCTAACCCGTAGGCTATCTTGCCCATAACCTATCTTGCCAAAGCGCCTACTGATAGTATGTGACGGTTGCATCACCACTCATATTGGATGTAACAAAATGTGTATTCTGTGACTCCCTACACTTCCTGATTCGCCGTTGAAACGCGACAATTATCACGCACGCTCTGATCCGAGTGGCGAGGTTATCGCTATAATTACTCCAAGTGAGGAGAACGTAATGAAGATATTGATCACTGGCGGTACTGGATTCGTCGGCAGAGAATTGTTGAAACACTTAACGACCCATGAGGTGGTTCTGCTATCGCGCAACCTAGATAAAGCGAAGCAAACTCTCAGTCATGCTGATTTAGGCAATATTACCTACCTCTCCCACTTGGATGATCTGCATGATTTAAATGATTTTGATGCCGTGATTAATCTCGCCGGAGAGCCCATCGCCGATAAGCGTTGGAACAAAAAACAAAAACAGGCCATCTGCCAAAGTCGCTGGCAACTCACCGAACAAATTGTCAGCCTTATTCATGCAAGCACCACTCCGCCTAAAGTCTTCATCAGTGGCTCAGCGGTCGGCTACTATGGCGATCAACAACAGCATCCATTCGATGAAAGCTTGCATGTTCAAAGCAAAGGCTTTCCTCATTATGTTTGTGCAAAATGGGAAGAGATCGCCAATCGCGCGCGCTCAGAAGAGACTCGAGTATGCATCTTGAGAACCGGTGTGGTTTTAGGTTGTGACGGCGGCGCCTTAAGCAAAATGTTATTGCCCTATAAGCTCGGCGTTGGTGGCCCAATTGGACGTGGTAAACAATACCTACCTTGGATTCACATGTTAGATATGGTACGCGGCATACTCTATTTACTCGAGACTGAACATGCCCATGGGGAATTTAACTTTTGTGCTCCTCACCCCGTCACCAACCGTCATTTCAGCCGTACTTTAGCTCGAACGCTAAAACGCCCTCACCTGTTGTTTACCCCTAAATGGGCGCTGAAAATAATGATGGGAGAGAGCGCGGTGTTGCTCTTCGATAGCGTCCGAGCCAAGCCGAAAAAACTCACCGAATTGGGCTTTCGTTTTAGCTACTCCAGAATTGAACCTGCACTAAAAAATTTATTACAACATCGCGACTAATCCTTTACTCTAGAGTGGCATATCGTCGCTTAAAGAGAAGGAATTCATGTCAAAAGCAGTACTGATCACCGGCTGTTCATCTGGAATTGGCTATGCAGCCGCCCATGCACTTCATCAACGGGGCTACCAAGTGATCGCATCTTGCCGCAAAGCTGAAGATGTAGAAAGACTGCAAGCGGAAGGTCTAACTTGCCTTCAATTAGACTTGAGCGATTCAGCCAGTATTGAGCATGCAGTAACGCAAACATTGGCACTCACCAATGGACAGCTTTACGGTTTATTCAATAATGGCGCATATGGGCAACCCGGCGCACTGGAAGACTTACCGACCGACGCGCTGCGCGCACAATTTGAGAGTAACTTTTTTGGTTGGCATCAACTGGTTCAACACGTACTGCCAGTAATGCGTAAACAAGGCTATGGCCGTATCGTACAAAACAGTTCCGTACTTGGCTTTGCTGCAATGAAATACCGTGGTGCTTACAACGCCTCTAAATTCGCCCTTGAAGGTTGGAGTGACACCTTGCGATTAGAGCTTGCCGATACCGAGATCAAAATCAGCTTGATTGAACCAGGCCCAATTGAAACCCGCTTTCGAGCCAATGCCTTAAAAGCCTTTCAGCAATGGATTGATATTGATGGCAGCGTTCATCAAACCGCCTATAAACAACAAATTCAACGACTCGAAAAGGAGGGCTCAAACAATGCTTTTGTACTGCCAGCTGAAGCTTGTATCCCCCCTTTGATTGATGCCCTTGAAGCACCACGGCCAAAGATCCGTTATCGAGTCACACGACCAACCAAGGTGTTTGCCATTCTAAAGCGCCTATTGCCCAGTCGATGGTTGGATAAAATTTTGCAAAAAGCCGCTTAATGTCATCATTACGTCACAATAGAAGCGCATGATTCACTGGCAACGTAGAAATACCCCATATTAATAAGCGTTTCATTCGGTGCCTGCAGATGTCATTAAATAAATTAAATTGGCTATGTGTGAGTGCTGCGCTAACTCTGTTTATCTTATTTTAAACACCTTCGCTGCACATGCTGCCAATAAAAATGCCACTGAATTCAGTGGCGTTTTTGTTTTAGAGACTTGATATATACACTTCCTGCCCATACTGTTAGTAGCAATAGGCTCTGCCTAAGTGAATCAATACTAGCGCCCCCAGTACTTATAATTGGCAAGGATAAAGCAAATGCAATCACCTTTTATCGTCGAACTCAATCAGCAGAATTTTATGCCGGTTCTCGAAAGCTCTCGACAAACCCCTCTGCTTATCCATTTTTGGGCCCCAATGAGCCAAGAAAGCAGTGACATCATTCCTCAACTGCAACAGCTCGCTCAAAACTACAATGGTGCGTTTACGCTTGCGCTGCTCAATTGTGAACAAGAACAAGGCATTGCTGCGCAATTTGGTGTTCAAGCGTTACCCACTATCGCCTTATTTTCTGAAGGCCAACCCGTGGATGGCATGGGTGGCCCCCAACCGATTAGTGCCATCGAAGAGATGCTTAACCGACACTTACCAAGCCAAGATGCGCTAACAATGAATCGCGCTCTTCAACTGGTCGCTGCAGGCGAGCATACTCAAGCGCTGCCACTACTAAAATCGCTCCCAGAAGAGTTATTAGTGAAAGGAGAAGTGAAACTTGCGCTGGCTGCTTGCTACCTTGAAACTCAAGATTTCACTCTTGCTGCAGAACAGCTGCAACATATTCCTCTCGAATACCAAGATAACGACTACAAGAGCCTTATTGCTAAATTAGAACTGCATAATCAGGCGGCGAATAGCCCTGAGATCCAATCTCTTGAGATCGCATTTGCCCAAGATCAGGACAATGCCAAGTTAGCGCTGGATTTGGCATTGAACTATCATAATGTTAATCGTGATGAAGAAGCGCTCGAGCTTATCTGGCGCTTCATTGTAAAAAATCTCAATGCTCTCGACGGCGAAATGAAAAAAACCTTTATGGATATACTCAGTGCATTAGGCCAAGGGAATCCACTGGCTGCACAATACCGCCGTCAGCTTTACTCTATCCTCTACTGATTACAGATTAAAAATAGATTCATCTCATTGATAAGGCAGGGTATTCCGGCCTTTGTTTTATCAAAATTAGAGGCATAGCTCTCATTTCTGGATTTGTCGCCGCTGGTTTAATAAGCAACAATGGTCACAATCATGAAATAAGGAAAATTAGTATGCCCATTGACTACTCTCTCATTACCACCGCTATTTTTGTTCTCGTTGTTATAGCCTTTGTTTACGCAGGTGTTAAAACCGTTCCTCAAGGTAACCACTGGACGGTAGAACGCTTTGGTCGTTATACCCACACTCTCAAACCTGGCTTAAACTTCATCATTCCATTTATTGACAGCATTGGTCATAAGATCAACATGATGGAGCGCGTGCTTGATATCCCGGCTCAAGAAGTGATCTCTCGCGACAACGCCAATGTCACCATTGATGCCGTCTGTTTTGTACAAGCCATTGATGCAGCGAAAGCCGCTTATGAAGTTAACGACCTCGTCCATGCGATTCGTAATCTGACTCTAACCAATATGCGTACCGTACTCGGCTCAATGGAGCTTGATGAGATGCTTAGCCAACGTGACCAGATTAACGTTAAACTATTGGCTATCGTTGATGAAGCGACTAACCCATGGGGCGTAAAAGTCACTCGTATCGAAATCAAAGATGTACAGCCACCTGCAGATCTAACCGCAGCGATGAATGCACAAATGAAAGCGGAACGTAATAAGCGTGCTGATATTCTTGAAGCTGAAGGGGTTCGCCAAGCGGAAATCCTCAAAGCAGAAGGTCATAAACAATCTGATATCCTGAAAGCAGAAGGCGCTAAACAAGCGGCGATCCTTCAAGCAGAAGCGCGTGAACGTGCTGCAGAAGCCGAAGCAAGAGCGACCGAGATGGTTTCTAACGCGATTTCACAAGGCGATATGCAAGCAGTGAATTACTTTATAGCTCAGGGCTACACTGAAGCTCTAAAAGCGATTGGCCAAGCAGAGAATGGCAAGATCATCATGCTACCACTGGAAGCGACGGGGTTGATGGGTTCAGTGGCCGGTATTGCTGAAATGTTTAAACAACAACCTGAAAAATAGCCGCTCATATTGGTATAACGTTATTAGATAGAGAAGTGCCGTGATTGAACTACTAGATACTTTTACCCACTGGCATTGGCTTGCTTTAGGTTTAGCCTTGTTGGCGGCGGAACTGCTCGGTGCAGCGGGTTACTTGTTATGGCTTGGTATATCTGCACTGTTAGTCGGCCTACTGCTTTCGTTATTGCCACTTAGTTGGCAGCTGCAATGGGTTTCTTTTGGGGCCTTTGCACTGGTGACCACATGGCTGTGGTGGCGACGTCAGCTAAAGCAAGATCAAGAAAGCGATGAATCGAGAACGCTCAATCAAAAAGAGAAACAACTGATTGGTCAAGTGATCACACTCGAAGATGCCATTCCAGCGGGCAAGTCGCGCATTCGCGTTGCTGATACAACATGGTCAGCATATTGTGAACAATCATTACCAGCGGGAACGGTGGTAAAAGTAATAGGCATTGATGGTATCACGCTGATCATTCAAGCCAATTAATTCGTCATTAACCAATAAAAAGGGGCTTTGAGCCCCTTTTTATTTACAAAAGAATTAATAAAAAGCCACTCTACTCATCTTTTAAAGCAAAAAACTAATTTCATAGCTAAATATCTAATCAATCATAAGTTTCAGTTATTTGTTGCAGAAAAATATCATTTTTTTTTGATCTTTATCGATCTTGTTTCATACTAAAACTATCTCAGAAATTTGAGATGAGTCGCAAAATTAAGGGGATTTATTATGAAAAAGGTTATTGCTCTATTCTGTACTGCGCTACTGTCATTTTCTGTATTTGCTGGCGGAGCTGCCACCGAACGTGGCCCTTGGGTGGATTGTACCTACCAAGATGGCTCAATGGATTATATCCCGAGCGGTGTTTGTAAAGAACGAGGCGGCGTTTTGTCGACTAACCAATACTAATAAACTATGAACGCTGACAAGAAAAAAGGCTCTAATACTTAGTGGTATTAGAGCCTTTTTACTAGAATTTTTTATTGACTGATAAGCCAAGCAAGAATTTGTTTTCTATCTTCTACTTTAGCTTCTGCATACCAATAACTAAGCATATTCAATGCTTGGGAACCTTCAATAGGGCTTAGCTGATCCATTGAACGGTTTTCAAATGCCCAGCTAACAAATTGTTCATTTTCTGCCGGTGTTGCCTTATCCATCCAGTATTCAATCATGGACGCAGGCTCTAGTTCGCCGGTTTTAACCGTCACCACTTTCACTGAAGGTACTGTCGCCACTACCGCTGCATCAACTTGCGCCACACTACCCTCGGCAATATTCCCCGTATTTATACCATGGGTTTTGTTATAGTGAGCAAGATCTTTGGTATAGTTACGCATTAGACCATCACCAGCAGGAAGTCGGTCAATAGTGAAATCGACGTAACTTCCACTTTCATCAACCAACTTTACTTTAGGGTTATTGTTAAATTCCATCCCTTGGTTTTCTCGTAATACACGCATGTCAGGCTCTAAGCGAAGATCGATATCTTCCGCATCAAAACTTAACACAAACGCATGCGAGTTAAATTTTTCTCTTTCCCCACCATTACTTTCAATCAGTTTTGCCATACGAAAAACAATTTGGTTATTGCCATTTTCTAGCGTTTGCGTAGAGCTAGAAAACAGGCTGTAACCCATCTCTTCACCATTAACAATGATTGGTGAGAGATCACGGTGGAAGTTTAGTCCAACTTCTGCATGGGGAGCGAATGAAGCAGTCATTACACCAATAGCCAACAAGGTTTTCATTACCTTCATTTATAATCTCCTGATAAGAAAAACGAGCACTCGGATGAGTGCTCGTATAATTTAAGACAGTTAGACTAACTTATAAGACTTAGCTTAGAAGTAGTATTCAGCACCAAGTAATACGTTTGTTGTATCACCAGATTTGTCATCGCCTTTCATGTCGTAGTTACGTACGTCCATGTATAGGTAAGTGCTTGGTAGTAGGTAACCTAGACGAGCAGTAATTGCAGTTGAAGAATCGTCTTCTTTAGCTAACTTAGATTCATTTGTCGCTGCGTAGCCTGCTTTAAGAACCCATTGACCGTCGATTACGTACTGAGCAGTTGCAGAGTATGCATCTTGATCGTTGTTCGTTAGGTCATTTTTCATCGCTTTATAAGCTGCTGTTAGTGTAATATCACCTAGGAATAAGCTACCACCAACGATACCGTAAGAAACGTCACCAGCTTTTTCAGTAGATGCAGCTGTAGCTGCTACTGTATCCCACTTGCCTGTAACTTTGTTGTATTTTTGCGATGCTTCTGTCGCTGCAACACTCTTATCGTACTCACCTTGGCCGTAGTAACCAGCGTGTACACTGAACATTTCACGAGTGAAAGATGTTGCAACACTGTAAACCATTGCATCGTTAGTTGCATCCATACCACTTAGTGTTGCTTGGAAGTTCCAGCCACCCCAAGTTGCAGAATCAAAACGGATGTTGTCGTTTGCGCGGTCTTGGAAAGATGCATCAATAGTGTTATGCCAATCAAATACGTTACCTAGACCTGGGTTTGTGTGTGGCCAATCGACGTAGTTGTATGCAGCAACAAGCTGACGACCGAATTTAAGAGAACCAACGCCTTCAAAATCAAAACCAAAGTATGTGTCACGACCACCGAATGAGCCTAGACCATCGTTGTTACCGCCACGGTTCCAAGCATTACCTGTTTCCATTTGGTAAATAAAGTTTGGTGCGAAGTTATCAAACTCAACAGTACCACGAACACCTAGACGAGATTCGATTTCAACAACTGTGTTGTTGTCTTTTTCTTCAGGGTTGTTTAACTGAAGGCTACCAGCTGCTTGACCGTAAAACTGTACTGCTTGACCGTTTAGTTCAATTGCTGCATTTGCTGAACCAGCCATTGCCGCTGTAGCAACTGCTGCGCATACTAGCGTGCGTTTGAAAAATTTGTCCATGGAAAAAACTCCTAAAAAATGGGATATAGCTGTTTTCATTTCATCTCCCTTAAGTTTGGCCGCCGAAGGAAGAAGATAATTCTTATAAAATCTCAATTACGGTTAAAAATAATCTTTGATTTTAAAGTTACTGCATACACCGTGTGTATCCATGTCCCCTAGACTAACTTCGCAACAAAAAACATCAATCAGAACTTAATTTCTTTATAAAAAAATATGAGCTAACACATACTTTTTCAAAAGTAGTGATCTCGATCTCACTCATTATTTGAACTTTACATTCAACCAATAAAAGACATGAAAAACAACAATTTAAAACAAAAACCAACGATAGCAATTTGAAGTGTGTCGCACTACCCAAGGCTCTTTTCATTGTGTTATTTTTTGTTTGATCATTGTCACGGTTCTTTATTTGAAGATTATTTATCACAAATAAAGAATTAATTTTTTTCCAAAAAAAAAACGCTCTACCACTAGTGGTAGAGCGTTTTTAGACAAATTTAGTTACATTAAGTTGATTAAATCTTGCTCGGTTTGTACCTCTATGCCCAACTCTTGTGCTTTGGCTAATTTAGAACCCGCGTTTTCACCAACAAATAAGATATCGGTTTTTTTCGATACGCTACCGGCCACTTTGGCACCTAAATTCTGTAATGCCGCTTTTGCATCGCTACGCGACAGTTGTGACAGTGACCCAGTTAACACCACGGTTTTACCTGCTAACGGTTGCGGCACACTTTCATCACGTGCTTCAATAGCTGGCCAATCAATCCCCTGCTGCTGCAATTCAGTGATCACTTGCTGGTTCTTCTCTTGGGCGAAGAAAGCGGTCACATGACTTGCCACGATAACGCCAACATCTTGCACTTCGATCAACTGCTCATGTGTGGCAGCCATTACCGCTTCCAATGATTTAAAGTGCATGGCAAGGTTCGCAGCCGTCGCCTCGCCCACTTCACGAATACCGAGTGAGTATAAAAAGCGAGGTAATGTGGTTTGTTTAGATTTAACTAATGCATCAACGACATTCTGCGCCGATTTAGGCCCCATACGATCTAAAACCGTAATCACGCCGGCACTGAGCTTAAACAGATCAGCCGGAGTGGCAACCATCTCTTTATCGACCAGTTGTTCGATCACCTTCTCACCTAAGCCATCCACATCAAGTGCTTTACGTGACACAAAGTGTTTTAGCGCTTCTTTACGTTGCGCTTGGCAAACTAAACCGCCTGTACAGCGCGCGACTGCTTCACCTTCGACACGCTCAACCGCTGAGTGACATACTGGGCATTGTGCAGGGAAGACAATTTCACGCGCAGAATCAGGGCGACGATCCAGCACCACTGACACCACTTGCGGGATCACATCACCAGCACGACGGATAATCACGCTATCACCAATCTTCACCGCTAAACGGGCAATTTCATCGGCGTTATGTAACGTGGCATTACTCACGGTCACACCACCAACAAAAATAGGCTCTAGCTTCGCGACCGGCGTTATCGCACCAGTTCGTCCAACTTGAAACTCTACGTCATTTAGAGTGGTGATTTCTTCTTGCGCTGGGAATTTATAAGCAATCGCCCAGCGTGGCGCTCGGGCAACAAAGCCAAGACGCTCTTGCAAAGTCACATCATCAACTTTAATCACGACACCATCAATCTCATACGGCAGCGCATCACGGCGAGTCAATATATCGTGATAATAGGCCTTTACGTCTTCTAAAGAATCAACCAGCTTGGTTTCTGGGCACATTGGCAGGCCCCAATTTTTCAATTGCAAAAAACGTTGGTAATGACTCAATGACAATGGTTCGCCTTCCACCACGCCGACACTGTAGGCATAAAAGCTCAGTGGACGGGTTGCAGTGATGCGTGAATCTAATTGACGTAAGCTGCCTGCCGCGGCGTTACGCGGGTTAACAAAAGGTTTTTCACCTTTTTTTAGAGCGTTTTGGTTTAACTTGTCAAAGCCAGCCTTAGGCATAAACACTTCGCCACGCACTTCAATGCGATTAGGCCAACCTTCACCGCGTAGTTTTAATGGTATCGCGCTGATGGTACGAACGTTTTCCGTTACATTCTCTCCCGTCGTGCCATCACCACGTGTGGCGGCTTGTACCAAAACACCATCAACATAGAGCAAGCTTATTGCCAAGCCATCTAATTTAGGCTCGCAGCAAAACAAATCGAAACGCGCTGCGGGTAGGCGGTCAGCCATTCTTTTGTGAAAGCTTTCCAGTTCTGCATCATCAAAAGCGTTATCCAACGACAGCATTGGAATTTCATGCGCGACCGATTCGAATCCATCAAGCGGTTTGCCGCCAACACGCTGACTCGGCGAGTCAATCGTCACTAGTTCTGGATGTTGCGCTTCAATATCGAGCAATTCACGCATCAGACGATCATATTCTGCATCTGGGATCTCAGGGCTGTCTTCTACGTAGTAACGGACGGCATGGTAATGAAGCGTTTCGCGTAGTTGTTCGAGTTTTTGTTGGATTTCTGTCGACATAATTTACTCAATGTTCGAAAGGCAATAAAACGAATGGACGGAGTATGACCGCCCGATTTGAGATTCTCAAGTAATACCCAATAGCGATCATCATTTGGCGCGACAACTCAGAATGAAGATACCGGTAATAAAGAGATTAAAAACAAAAAGGCTCCTATCGAGGAGCCTTAACATTCAATTCCATACTTAGCCTTGCTGCGCGGCCTTAAATTTTTTAATTTGTGATCGGTAAGCATCTAAACGATTGGGCGTCATTAGATTACGCGCATCATCCAGCACATTCGCGCCAAGGTCATCAGCAATTTGCTGTGCGGTTCTGAGCATCAACTTAAAGTTCTGATCAGCATCGCCAAAACACGGCAAGGTCATAAAGAAAGAGATACCTTTGGTGGTAAAGAGCGCGGGATCATCATGTTTTAACGTTCCCGGTTGCATCATATTCGCGACACTAAATAGCACTTTACCCGTACCCGACAAATCCGCATGGCGATGGAAAATATCCATTTCACCATACAGTAAGCCATTTTGCTGCATGCTATCAAATAGCTTAGTGCCTACAAATGCTTGCTCACCAGTACAGTGGACATTGAGGACAATGACATCCATTTCCGGCTCAGCATCAGGCTCACTAGGGCTTTCATCTTTGTCGCTTGTTTCTAACTGAACATCTTCAGGCTGTTTCGTCTCAGCCACATCTAATACTTTCTCTTCAAACGGAGCTGTTTTGACCTGTTCGCTATCGAGACGAGAAAAGGCAGAAGTTGGCTGAACACTCTCTTGCACCTGTTGCGATTTATCAAGCAAAGGTTCAACCACCACCGTTTCAGCAACCGCAGACATAGAAGGCAAATCATCAGCAATAGAATAGGCAGGGGCTTGGTGTTCAGCACTGCTGACATCGATGCGGTCTAACTCGGTCTTCGCGTTGACACGCTGATCATCCGGCTCAAGGTAATCATTAACTAACGGATCAACCAAAGGATCGCTAGCCAGCGGATCAATCTCGAGAGGTTCCATCGATAGATCAGGTTCCTTGCGCTCTTTACGAATAATGTCAAAGTCGTCTTCTGGAGCAAAGCCTCGTTCTGCACTGCGATCAGCGATGTCTTCGCTTCCCACTTCGAGCTTCCCTAATGGCTTGTCACCAAATTTAGACTTACCTTCTTTTTTACTCGTCCACAGACCGTGAAACAGCAACGCGGCAATGGCTAGCGCGCCCACCACGATAAGTACGAATCGCAATTCCTGCATTTTTTGCTCTCATTTGCTTAGCCAAAGCGTTATTGTTACCCAAGCTAAGTTTATTAAAACGGTTAACGACCAACTCTACCAAAACTCACTAGGGTTTTAGAACAAATTAATGTGAGAAGTTCCCTCAATGTTGTGATTTTGGACACGCTTCTTTCTTGTTATTATAGAAAGTGCTCATTTTCCACCCAAAACTGTCACTATACAAAAAATAACAATGCAAAAAGTAACTATGAATAACAACACCACACCTCGCTCCGGTTTCGGCTACTTCTTTTACGGCTTCGAGATTGCCCTAAGTGCAGAAATACGTCGCTTTGTCATCTTGCCGCTATTGGCCAATATTGTTTTGGTTGGTGGTGCTCTGTTTTATCTTTTTTCTCATCTTGATGCATGGATATCATCTTGGATGGGACAATTGCCCGAGTTCCTTTCATGGCTAAGCTATCTGCTTTGGCCTCTATTGGTTCTCACTATCTTAGCGACGTTTTCCTATTTTTTTAGCACGCTGGCTAATTTTATTGCCGCACCATTTAACGGTTTACTGGCAGAAAAAGTAGAGGAGCACCTTACTGGGCAAAAAATCAATGACGACGGTTTCCTGAGCGTGATAAAAGACACGCCAAGAGTCCTAGCGCGCGAATGGCGTAAATTGGTTTACGTATTACCAAAGGCGATTGGACTCTTTTTGCTGCTGCTTATCCCAGCACTAGGCCAAACCGTCGGACCAATTCTTTGGTTTGTTTTCACCGCGTGGATTCTGGCGATTCAATATTGTGACTATCCATTTGATAACCACAAAATCTGTTTCAACGATATGCGTTACAATTTGAAACAAAAACAAGGAAAGGCGTACGGTTTCGGCGTACTGGTGAGTATTTTCACCACCATTCCAATCCTCAATTTAATTGTAATGCCGATCGCCGTCTGTGGCGCAACGGCGATGTGGGTGGCAGAGTTTAAAAAGTAGTCGTCAGGGAGCTCACTGCTCCCTGCTATTTTCTTTGCGAGTACCTTCAAGTTAATAAGATATAACTTTTTAATCCTTCTCTAGAATTTTTTACTGTCCTAATCTCTATCACACAAAATAAACAAATAGGGTTGCGCGGTATCCTGACTTTTTCGGTATCCGAGCAAGACGCTAACTAATGAAGGACCATACCATGAGCAAGATTTATGAAGACAACTCACTAACTGTTGGTAACACTCCACTTGTACGTTTAAACAAAGTTAGCAAAGGTAATGTACTTGCTAAAATTGAAGCGCGTAACCCAAGCTTCAGCGTAAAGTGCCGTATCGGCGCCAACATGATTTGGGATGCAGAAAAGAAAGGCACACTTAAACCAGGAGTTGAACTGGTTGAGCCGACTAGTGGTAACACAGGTATCGCACTCGCTTTCGTTGCCGCCGCTCGTGGTTACAAGCTGACGCTCACCATGCCAGAATCAATGAGCCTTGAGCGTCGTAAACTGCTGAAAGCACTAGGGGCAAACCTAGAGCTGACTGAAGCGGCGAAAGGCATGAAAGGTGCGATTGCTAAAGCAGAAGAAATTGTTGCAAGCAACCCTGAAAAATACCTACTGCTACAGCAATTCAACAACCCAGCAAACCCAGAGATCCATGAAAAAACCACAGGACCTGAGATTTGGGATGCAACCGACGGTGAAGTCGATGTCATCGTAGCCGGTGTTGGTACTGGCGGTACGATTACGGGTACTAGCCGTTATATCAAGGGCGAGAAAGGCAAAGCAATCACCTCAGTGGCTGTCGAGCCAGCAGAATCGCCTGTGATTGCCCAAGTGCTTGCCGGTGACGATATTCAACCAGCACCACACAAAATCCAAGGTATCGGTGCAGGATTTATTCCAGGCAACCTTGATTTAGAGCTGCTAGACCGTGTTGAAGCCGTTACTTCAAATGAAGCGATAGAGATGGCTCAACGTCTAATGGAAGAAGAAGGCATCCTTGCTGGTATCTCTTCTGGTGCAGCGGTAGTTGCCGCCAACAGAATTGCGGAACTACCTGAATTTTCAGGAAAAACTATCGTCGTAATATTACCAAGTTCTGGTGAGCGTTACCTAAGTACCGCGCTATTTGCCGGCCTCTTTACTGAAAAAGAGAACCAACAGTAATACGTATCCAAATCAAATTTTCGTTTAAAAAAGCCCCATACAGGGGCTTTTTTGTTGATCCTCGCCACACCTTTGGTAATATCAGTCATGTTTTATTTTTGGCTTCAAAATAATATTGCCAAAACAGTATTTAAGCGGTAATGATCGGTATCCAATGTTTCAATCGTTACTGCAATATTTGTAACCTGTATCAGTTTCAACACAAAATGATGGCTCATTTCATAGAAGCTGCTTTCATAAAGAGTTAAGCTAGTTCGGGTTAATAAACTATCTATAATATAATTAATTGGGGTATACAAAATGTACGAGAAGCAAGTTGAAATCACTGCAGAAAATGGTCTTCACACTCGTCCTGCTGCACAATTCGTAAAAGAAGCTAAAGCTTTTGATGCGGACATCACTGTGACTTCAAACGGTAAAAGCGCTAGCGCAAAAAGCCTTTTCAAACTACAAACTCTTGGCCTAGTAAAAGGCACTGTAGTTAAAATTTCTGCTGAAGGCCCACAAGCACAACAAGCTGTTGACCATCTAGTTGCCCTAATGGACCAACTACACTAATCCGGTCTCCTATTTTCGAAGCCATTTTGTGAAAACAAAATGGCTTTGTTGGAAATAGGGCAAAAGATAAGCTAAACATAATCGTTAGCGCATCCATATTTCTCCCGTTTAAAGTTGACCAATTTAAGGTAAGGCTATGATTTCAGGCATCCTAGCATCTCCTGGTATTGCTATTGGTAAAGCACTACTACTTCAAGAAGATGAAATTGTACTAAATACAAACTCGATCACAGACGATCAAGTAGAAGCAGAAGTTGCGCGTTTCTTTGACGCTCGCGACAAATCCTCAGCTCAGCTTGAAACCATCAAGCAAAAAGCACTTGAAACCTTTGGTGAAGAAAAAGAAGCGATCTTTGAAGGTCACATCATGCTTCTTGAAGACGAAGAGCTAGAAGAAGAAATCCTAGCACTAATCAAAAAAGACAAAATGTCTGCTGATAACGCGATCTACACCGTTATCGAAGAACAAGCATGTGCACTAGAGTCTCTAGACGACGAATACCTAAAAGAGCGCGCGACTGATATTCGCGATATCGGCTCTCGTTTCGTTAAAAATGCTCTAGGCATCAACATCGTATCGCTAAGCGATATCGATCAAGAAGTTATCCTAGTTGCTTACGACCTAACGCCATCAGAAACAGCACAAATCAACCTAGACTACGTATTAGGTTTCGCATGTGACATCGGCGGTCGTACTTCTCACACTTCAATCATGGCTCGTTCTCTTGAGCTTCCAGCGATCGTTGGTACTAACGACATCACGAAGAAAGTTAAGAATGGTGACATGCTAATTCTTGACGCGATGAACAACAAAATCGTTGTAAATCCTTCTGACGCTCAAATTGAAGAAGCAAAAGCCGTTAAAGCCGCTTTCATTGCTGAAAAAGAAGAACTAGCAAAACTTAAAGATCTACACGCTGAAACGACTGACGGTCACCGCGTTGAAGTTTGCGGTAACATCGGTACAGTTAAAGACTGTGACGGTATCATCCGTAACGGTGGTGAAGGTGTTGGTCTGTACCGTACTGAATTCCTATTTATGGATCGTACTGCACTTCCTACTGAAGAAGAACAGTACCAAGCTTACAAAGAAGTTGCAGAAGCAATGGAAGGTCAAGCGGTTATCATCCGTACTATGGACATCGGCGGCGACAAAGATCTTCCATACATGGATCTACCAAAAGAGATGAACCCGTTCCTAGGCTGGCGTGCAGTACGTATCAGCTTGGATCGTCGTGAAATCCTTCGTGACCAACTACGTGGTATCCTACGTGCATCAGCACACGGCACACTGCGTATCATGTTCCCAATGATCATCTCTGTTGAAGAAATTCGTGAGCTTAAAAAAGCGATCGAAGAGTACAAAGCAGAGCTTCGTGCAGAAGGCCTAGCGTTTGACGAAAACATCGAAATCGGTGTAATGGTTGAAACACCAGCAGCTGCTGCAATCGCACACCACCTAGCGAAGGAAGTGGCTTTCTTCTCTATCGGTACTAACGATTTAACTCAGTACACGCTCGCGGTTGACCGTGGTAACGAGATGATTTCTCATCTTTACAACCCACTATCACCAGCAGTACTAACGGTTATCAAGCAAGTTATCGACGCG
This sequence comes from Vibrio scophthalmi LMG 19158, assembly GCF_000222585.1. GTDB lineage: Bacteria > Pseudomonadota > Gammaproteobacteria > Enterobacterales > Vibrionaceae > Vibrio > Vibrio scophthalmi. The sequence goes on from NZ_AFWE01000058.1 coordinate 36,024, forward strand.
TCTCACGCGGAAGGTAAATGGACTGGTATGTGTGGTGAACTTGCAGGTGATGAGCGCGCAACACTACTTCTACTAGGTATGGGTCTAGATGAGTTCTCAATGAGCGGCATCTCTATCCCAGCAGTTAAGAAAGTGATCCGTAACTCTAACTTCGCAGAAGTTAAAGCAATGGCAGAAGAAGCGCTTTCTCTACCAACAGCAGCAGAAATTGAAGCTGTTGTAGAAAAATTCATTGCAGAAAAAAGCAAGTAATCTGCATAGCCAATCTAAAACTGAGGGTGAAAGTGGTCATGCCGTTAGCTGAAAAACACAGCTTACGGTGATGAATTCATCAAGTGATTACTTTCATTACCCCTTGCTAGGTTACCGAATAGACGGCTAAAAATGTTCGTCTATTCGATTAGATTGGTATACTATATTTCGAAAGAATAAAACTAAACGTTAGGAGCATGACACAATGGGTCTGTTTGATAAACTTAAGAAGCTAGTATCTGATGACAGCGCTGACGCTGGTGCAATCGAAATCATCGCACCTCTATCAGGCGAAATCGTAAACATCGAAGATGTGCCAGATGTAGTATTCGCAGAGAAAATCGTTGGTGACGGTATTGCTATCAAGCCTACTGGCGACAAGATGGTAGCTCCTGTAAACGGCACTATCGGTAAGATCTTCGAAACTAACCACGCATTCTCTATCGAATCAGACGACGGCGTTGAGCTATTCGTTCACTTCGGTATCGACACTGTTGAGCTTAAAGGCGAAGGCTTCAAGCGTATCGCTGAAGAAGGCCAAACAGTTAAAGCTGGCGACACAGTAATTGAATTCGACCTAGCTCTTCTAGAAGAGAAAGCGAAATCAACGCTAACTCCAGTTGTTATCTCTAACATGGACGAAATCAAAGAGCTGAACAAGCTTTCTGGTTCTGTAACTGTTGGTGAAACACCAGTACTACGTGTAACTAAGTAATTTCTACTTAGCTAAACGAAAAAACGCTGCCCTTGAGCAGCGTTTTTTGTATCTGGCATTTAAAACTATATATTGGATAGCCGCGCCTATTTTAAACCCAGCGCATACTTCAGCACTTGCTGCTTAATCGGCCCTGTCTTATCGGCCAACTTTAAGGCAGCATTACGCAATAACTTTAGTGGCGCAATGTCATTACTAAAAGTTTTGTAGAAAAAATCCATTCCCGACTGCATTAATAAATTATCGCCACGGCGATTTCGCTCATAACTCTTGAGTAAGCCAGCCGAAATAGACTGCCCTTCCAGCACTTTCAATAATGCCGCGACATCTTTAAAACCAAGGTTAACCCCTTGCCCTGCTAACGGGTTGATTGTATGGGCAGAATCCCCGACTAAAATACAGCGATTGTTTACGTATTGCTGCGCATGACGACGAGTTAATGGAAATGAACCATGCTGCAGCACTTTAATGTGGCCAAGCTCCGCCGGGAAATACGCCATCACCTCTTCACCAAGTTGTTCATTACTCATCGCACCAAGCTGCTTGATACGCTTTGGTGAGTCATACCAAACCAACGACGCTTGCTGGCCGCACAGAGGTAAAAACGATCGTGGGCCCGATGGATTAAATTGCTGCCAGGTAATATCTTGCTGCTCATCTTCCGTTGCGACATTGATCAGCATACAGTGTTGACGATAATCCCATGCCGTCACACCAATACTGGCAAAGTCACGCACTTTTGAATTCGCACCATCTGCGCCTACAACCCATTCAGCACATAACGTGCTACCTGAAGTTAAGGTGATTTGTACGTCATCCCCAAACTCCAAAGAGGCTAAAGAGTCCGGGCAAATAACCGTGAGGTTCGGATACTGGTCAAATTGATGCCATAAACCGAGTTGAATCACCCGATTTTCAACAATATAACCCAGTTGTTCTAAACCTAGCTCATCACTGTTAAAGCGAGTTCGACACTCGGGGTGTTCCCACGTTTCGAGACGACGATATGGGCAAACGCGCATTTGTTCTATACTTTGCCATGCGCCCAAGTGTTGCAGGATATCAACCGAGTGATGGGAAATTGCCGACACACGAATGTCCATCGCCTGCTCATCAGTATAAACATCAGGCTGATGCCCTTCGATCAGAACCACTTGTCTGCCTTGCTTAGCAAAACCCAATGCGACAGCCGCACCAACCATGCCGCCACCAATCACTGCAATATCGAACTTGTTCATTTTCTGTGCGTCATCATCTTGATTTGTGAGTGAATTTTTATTGTACGGATTGATTACGAAAATGTAACTAAAAACCTCAACTCGACCAAGGGTAAAGCCCTTGTAAAATCAAGCATTGACTCATTTGGCGACAACACTAGTCAGGTGCTTTTTAAAGCAGTACAATACGCCGCTTACCGCCGTGACGGCGGCTATAATTTGAATGAACAGTGGTCAATAAAGACTGCCAGTTCAACGATTTTTAAGATTTAACACGAGCGAAAGTGAGATGAGTAAGAAACTGCTAATTAAAACTTGGGGTTGCCAGATGAACGAATACGATTCATCAAAAATGGCCGACCTGCTTAACGCTGCAAATGGCTATGAGCTAACAGAAGACCCTGATGAAGCAGATGTACTTCTACTTAACACCTGTTCGATCCGTGAAAAAGCGCAGGAAAAAGTGTTCCACCAGCTTGGTCGTTGGAAAACACTAAAAGATAAAAAAGCTGGTGTTGTGATTGGTGTCGGTGGCTGTGTTGCCACTCAAGAAGGCGACCACATTCGCCAACGTGCACCCTTTGTTGACGTAATTTTTGGTCCACAAACTCTGCACCGCCTGCCACAAATGATCCAGCAGTCGCAAACTAACGAAGCGCCTGTCATGGACATTTCGTTCCCTGAGATTGAAAAATTCGACAATCTACCTGAGCCTCGTGCAGAAGGGGCAACGGCATTCGTTTCAATCATGGAAGGCTGTTCTAAATACTGTACTTACTGCGTAGTGCCATACACTCGCGGCGAAGAAGTAAGCCGCCCAATGGATGACGTTCTATACGAAATTGCGCAGCTTGCAGAGCAAGGCGTGCGTGAAGTCAACCTTCTAGGCCAGAACGTAAACGCATACCGTGGCCCAATGCATGACGGCGAAATTTGTTCATTTGCTGAATTGCTGCGTCTTGTTGCCTCAATCGATGGTATTGACCGCGTGCGCTTTACCACCAGCCACCCGCTTGAGTTTACTGATGACATCATTGCAGTCTACGAAGATACACCTGAACTAGTGAGCTTCTTGCACCTACCAGTGCAAAGCGGTAGTGACCGCGTATTGACGATGATGAAACGTCCGCACACGGCTATCGAATACAAATCGATTATTCGTAAACTACGTAAAGCGCGTCCTGACATCCAAATCAGTTCAGACTTTATCGTTGGCTTCCCTGGCGAGTCAGACAAAGACTTCCAAGACACCATGAAGCTAATTAAAGAAGTTGATTTTGATATGAGTTTCAGCTTTATCTTCTCTCCTCGCCCAGGTACACCGGCTGCAGATTACCCATGTGATCTTGCGGAAGAAGTAAAGAAAGAGCGTCTATACGAACTTCAGCAAACCATCAACGCACAAGCGATGCGCTACTCTCGCCTAATGCTAGGTACTGAGCAACGCGTACTGGTTGAAGGCCCATCGAAGAAAAACCTGATGGAGCTTCGTGCTCGTACTGAAAATAACCGAGTTGTGAACTTCGAAGGTAATGCAGAGCTGATCGGTCAATTCGTTGATGTTAAAATCGTTGACGTAATGACTAACTCACTACGTGGTGAGCTAGTTCGCACAGAAAAAGACATGGATCTTCGTAATCTAATTTCGCCAACACAAATGATGGCAAATACACGTCGCGAAGACGAGCTAGGTGTCGCCACCTTTACGCCATAGGTTGGTACATACCGCTCGAATTCGATACTGATTGGGTTCGATAAACCGGTATCAAGACCTAAGAGAGCTGATCGCTATCAGCTCTCTACCTATTGGCCACAATGAGAGGTAACTTTGAGCAATAAAATTGTCACGCTAGAGATCGATCTAGAACCTGCCGATAATCACCGTTTAGCCAGCCTTTGCGGACCATTCGATGACAACATCAAGCACTTAGAACGCCGTTTAGGTGTAGAAATTAGCTACCGAGGCAACTTCTTCACCATCGTGGGTAAACCTCACACCTCTGCTGCTGCGCTTGAAATCATTAAAACGCTTTACGTTAATACCGCCCCTGTTCGTGGCAATATTCCTGATATTGAACCAGAAGAGATCCACCTTGCGATTAAAGAAACCGGCATTCTTGAGCAAGACACTGAGTCCAATATCGACTATGGCAAAGAAGTTTTCATCAAAACCAAAAAAGGTGTGATCAAACCGCGCACCGCCAATCAAGCTCAATACTTGGTTAACATGGTCACCCATGACATTACTTTTGGTATTGGTCCTGCGGGAACAGGCAAAACCTATCTTGCAGTTGCCGCAGCCGTTGATGCGCTAGAGCGCCAAGAAGTGCGCCGTATTCTACTGACTCGCCCGGCGGTTGAAGCTGGTGAAAAACTGGGTTTCTTACCCGGTGATTTGAGCCAAAAAGTCGATCCTTATCTGCGCCCACTTTACGATGCGTTATTTGAAATGCTTGGCTTTGAAAAAGTCGAAAAGCTGATCGAACGTAACGTTATCGAAGTCGCGCCACTCGCTTATATGCGCGGTCGCACCTTAAATGATGCGTTTATCATTCTCGATGAAAGCCAAAACACCACCGTTGAACAAATGAAAATGTTCTTAACGCGTATTGGTTTTAACTCACGCGCAGTGATTACTGGTGACGTCACCCAAATCGACTTACCACGTGGGGCTCGCTCTGGTTTGCGCCATGCCATTGAAGTATTAAACGAAGTAGAAGAAATCAGTTTCAACTTCTTCCAAGCTGATGACGTCGTGCGCCATCCCGTGGTCGCTCGCATCGTTAACGCGTATGAGAAGTGGGAAACCCAAGATCAAAAAGCACGTAAAGAGATTGAACAACGTCGTCGCGAAGAGCGTGAAGAGAAGTTGTTAGAAGCACAAAAAGCGGAGCTATTAACCCCTGCTACGGAGAATAAACAGTAATGGCGATCGAACTGGATCTGCAACTGGCGGTCGAAGATGAACAGGGCTTACCTTGTTTTGATGACATTCATCTTTGGTTAAGCAAAGCCATTTCATTATTTCAGCCTGATGCTGAAGTCACCGTACGCATTGTTGATGAGCAAGAGAGTCATCAGCTGAACTTAGAGTATCGTGGCAAAGATAAACCAACCAACGTACTCTCGTTCCCATTTGAAGTGCCAGAGGGCATGGAAATGAACTTGCTTGGTGATCTAATCATCTGTCGACAAGTTGTTGAACAAGAAGCAGTTGAACAAGATAAGCCTGCTTTGGCACATTGGGCTCATATGGTTGTACATGGCAGCTTGCATCTGCTAGGTTATGATCATATCGAAGACGATGAAGCTGAAGAGATGGAATCGCTCGAAACTGAGATTATGCAAACGATGGGTTACCAAGACCCGTACATTGCAGAAAAAGAGTAATTTAATTGCTCTAATGATGAAGGTTAAACGCGCTTAATCGCCCAGTTTGACTTTCCTACGTGTGCTATCACACATCTGATAGCGTTATGTAATTGAGACACAATGAACGAAGATAATTCGCCCTCATCTCTAGAAGGTAAGAAAGAAAAATCAGAAGGTCCGAGTAGAAAGTCCTTCTTTGTACGCCTAGGTCAACTATTCCAAGGTGATCTTAAAGATCGCCAAGAGCTTGTGGATGTTATCCGCGACTCAGAAGAAAATGACCTTATTGACCACGATACCCGCGACATGCTCGAAGGTGTTATGGAAATAGCCGAAATGCGAGTGCGTGATATTATGATCCCACGCTCGCAAATGGTCACAGTGGAGCGCACTGACGATCTTGACGCACTGGTTGCGTTGATCACCGATGCTCAACACTCTCGCTACCCTGTTATTAGCGAAGACAAAGACCATGTGGAAGGCATCCTACTCGCGAAGGACTTACTCAAATACCTAGGTTCTGACAGTGCAGAGTTCAACATTGAACAAGTGATTCGCCCTGCAGTTGTTGTTCCTGAAAGCAAACGTGTAGACCGACTGCTCAAAGAATTCCGCGAAGAGCGCTATCATATGGCGATCGTAGTCGATGAATTTGGTGGCGTATCCGGCCTAGTGACTATCGAAGACATCCTAGAAGAAATCGTTGGCGACATCGAAGACGAGTTCGACGATGAGGAAGAATTGGATATTCGTCAGCTAAGCAAACACACGTATGCTGTCAAAGCCCTCACCACTATTGAAGAGTTCAATGAAACCTTCGGCACTTCGTTCAGTGATGAAGAAGTCGATACCGTAGGTGGTTTGGTAATGACGACATTCGGTCATTTACCATCGCGAGGTGAAGTTGTAGAGATTGATCATTACAGCTTTAAAGTCACCGCAGCCGATAACCGTCGTGTTATTCAACTGCAAGTGACTGTGCCAGACGACGAGCCATCACCGCAACCTATTGAAGAGTAATCGACACTTCTTCTAAATAAGATAATAACGATGATTAGTAAGCTAGTTCATCGCCTCAAGCGGCCCGTAGGGGCCGCTTTTGTTGGCGCCTTAACAACATTTGCATTCACACCCTACCAACTGTGGCCTTTAGCGATTCTGAGTGTCGTGGCGCTGCTGTGGCTTCTCGATGGCCAAAGTACCAAAAAAGCCATCGTCATTGGTTTTGCTTGGGGTGTCGGCCAGTTTGCTACCGGCATCAGCTGGGTTCACGTCAGCATCGACAATTTTGGTGGCATGCCAAAAATTGCCAGTCTGTTTTTGATGTTCTTATTAGTCAGCTATCTGGCGATTTACCCTGCGCTCTTTGCGGGCCTGCTTAATCGTTTTGCCGCAAAAAGTGACCGTCTGCGCTTTTTACTTCTTGCTCCAGCACTGTGGCTCATTTGTGACTGGTTACGCGGTTGGGTAATGACTGGCTTTCCATGGTTGTGGCTTGGCTACAGCCAAATAGATTCTCCTCTCGCCAGCTTTGCTCCACTTGGTGGGGTTGAACTGATCACCTTGCTTATCGTCATCAGTGGCAGCGCTATCGCTTATACGCTGATCCATAAACAGTGGTCGATGCTGGTGATACCCGCGATCATCGTGGCGACCGGTTTTGGGTTACGTAATATTAACTGGGTTACACCTAACCCAGAGAGCACAACTAAATTTGCCCTTATTCAAGGTAACATCGAGCAAGCGCTAAAATGGCAACCAAACCAACGCTGGCCGACCATCATGAAATATGTCGACCTAACCCGACAGAATTGGGATGCCGATATTATCATTTGGCCAGAAGCGGCTATTCCAGCATTCGAATTTGAGATCAGCTCGTTCTTATCCAATTTGGATAGTACCGCCAAAGCAAATCATAGTGCGGTGATCACTGGCGTGGTCAACCAAGACAGTAATCGTCAGTTCTACAACAGTATTCTGTCACTCGGTGAAACCAATTATGGTGACTACAGCTACGACCTAGAAAAGCGTTACCATAAACATCACCTACTGCCATTTGGTGAGTTTGTGCCATTTGAAGCTCTGCTTCGTCCGCTTGCGCCATTCTTTAATTTGCCGATGTCATCGTTTAGCCGCGGTGATTACGTGCAAAACAATATTGATGCCAAGGGCAAGCAGTTGGCACCAGCGCTTTGCTACGAGATTATTTTTGGTGAGCAAGTGCGTGCCAATATTACTGATGACACCGACTTTATTCTGACCCTATCCAATGATGCATGGTTTGGTCGTTCCATTGGCCCACTGCAACATATGGAAATTGCCCGTATGCGTGCGCTTGAGTTTGGTAAGCCTGTGATTCGCTCAACCAATAATGGCGTCACAGCCGTCACCGACTACAAAGGGCAAATTACTGCGCAAATTCCACAATTCGAAACTGGCGTATTGCGCGCTAGCGTTGTCTCAACCAGCGGACAAACGCCATACCATGCGGTAGGCTCATGGCCATTGTATCTTTGGGTACTACTGTGTCTCGCGGTTGGTCTCTATCGCCGTCGTAAACACTAAAAAAACAGGGCTCATCAGAGCCCTGTTTTTTATATGAATTTATGGTTTTAGCGGCCGACGGGTGAAAGCTTTATGACCACATTGAATACAGGCAATGATCTCGGTGGGGTGATTATATTGAGTTTGGTGACCACACTTATCGCACACCAACGTCCCTAAACCAATGACTTCACCAGCTTGATATAGGCCTTGATGTTCTAAGTCAGCAAACAACTCGACCCACTCAACTTTGGTTCGGTCGGTAATTTCTAATAGCCCTTGCCAGATTGAATTGGTCACCATTTGGTAAAATGGACCACTTTTCGAGTGCTCATAGTTATCAGCAAACTCTTTTAAATCTGATTTCATATAAGCCGATATCAATGCCAACTCATCTTTGGTCATATCATTGGCCGCCTCGACATATTTACCTGATGTCTCGAGCACATGGTTGACTTCTTCCGGACTATGTTTGAGTGCTTCCACCACATCATCAAACATATCTTCATAACCGGATTTACGTTTAGGCATAGCTACTCCCCCTCAATATCATGTCGCGTTAACAAGGTTAGATTTTGTTTTTTGGCGACAAATGAGCAAATCCCTTACCACAAGTATAGTTTGCGACTTGGGAAGCGAAATCAGCCAACAATGCAGCAACTTCTGTGTAGAAGAGCCTTGGCTATTGTTGAACTCTACTCCTTTATGTATTCTATGACGATCTATTATTGTCTGTTCTAACTGAACTCACACTTTCCAAGATAACCGGATATCATCGATGCAAGAGCAATACAACCCGCAAGACATTGAACAGAAAGTTCAACAGCACTGGGATAACAACAAGACCTTTGTTGTAAGTGAAGACCCAAACAAAGAAAAATTCTACTGTTTGTCTATGTTCCCGTACCCAAGTGGTCGACTGCACATGGGTCACGTGCGTAACTACACGATCGGTGATGTGGTATCTCGTTTCCAACGTCTACAAGGCAAAAACGTCATGCAACCAATCGGTTGGGATGCGTTTGGTCTACCTGCAGAAAACGCAGCAGTAAAAAATAATACTGCACCTGCACCATGGACATACGAAAACATCGAATACATGAAAAACCAACTTAAGCTGCTTGGTTTTGGTTACGATTGGAATCGTGAATTCGCAACTTGTACGCCTGAGTACTACCGTTGGGAACAAGAATTCTTTACTAAGCTGTACGAAAAAGGCTTGGTTTACAAAAAAACCTCTTCAGTAAACTGGTGTCCAAACGACCAAACAGTGCTTGCGAACGAGCAGGTTGAGGACGGTTGCTGCTGGCGTTGTGATACGCCAGTTGAACAAAAGAAAATTCCACAGTGGTTCATTAAAATCACTGAATACGCACAAGAGCTGCTTGACGATCTAGACAACCTAGATGGCTGGCCTGACATGGTGAAAACCATGCAACGTAACTGGATTGGTCGCTCTGAAGGTGTTGAGCTTGCATTTGAAGTGCAAGGTGAAGCATCACCACTAGAAGTGTACACCACACGTCCTGACACGCTTATGGGCGTGACTTACGTCGGTATTGCGGCTGGTCACCCTCTTGCAGAGAAAGCGGCTGAGAACAACGCTGAGCTTGCAGCATTCGTTGACGAATGTAAGAACACCAAAGTAGCTGAAGCGGAACTGGCGACAATGGAGAAGAAAGGTATGGCGACTGGCCTTACTGCTATTCACCCATTGAACGGTCGTGAAGTGCCAATTTACGTAGCAAACTTCGTTCTTATGGATTACGGCACAGGCGCGGTAATGGCGGTTCCTGCTCACGATCAACGTGACTACGAATTCGCAACTAAATACGGCCTAGACATCATTCCAGTGATCAAGCCAGTTGATGGCACTGACGTGGATGTCTCTGAAGCCGCTTACACCGAAAAAGGTGTTTTGTTTGATTCAGGCGAATTCGACGGCCTAGAATTCCAAGCGGCATTCGATGCGATCGCTGCGAAACTAGAAGCAGAAGGTAAAGGCACTAAAACGGTTAACTTCCGTCTACGTGACTGGGGTGTATCTCGTCAACGTTACTGGGGTGCTCCAATCCCAATGGTAACCACTGAAGATGGTGAAGTTCACCCGGTTCCTGCTGACCAACTACCTGTTATCCTACCTGAAGATGTGGTGATGGACGGCGTAACTAGCCCGATCAAAGCAGACAAAGAGTGGGCGAAGACGACATTTAATGGCGAGCCAGCACTGCGTGAAACCGATACGTTCGATACCTTTATGGAATCATCTTGGTACTACGCGCGTTACTGTTCTCCACAAGCAGACGACATCCTAGATCCTGAAAAAGCAAACTACTGGCTACCAGTAGACCAGTACATTGGTGGTATCGAGCACGCTTGTATGCACCTATTGTACTCACGCTTCTTCCATAAATTGCTACGTGACGCAGGCTACGTAACGTCTGACGAACCGTTTAAGCAACTACTATGTCAAGGCATGGTTCTGGCTGATGCTTTCTTCTACACCACCGAAAAAGGCGGTAAAGAGTGGATCGCACCAACAGATGTTACCATTGAACGTGATGGCAAAGGCCGTATCGAAAAAGCGGTTGATAACCAAGGTCGCAACGTTGAACACTCAGGCATGATCAAAATGTCTAAGTCGAAAAATAACGGTATTGACCCACAAGAAATGGTTGATAAATACGGCGCAGACACTGTACGCCTATTCATGATGTTTGCATCACCTGCAGATATGACACTTGAATGGCAAGAATCTGGTGTTGAAGGCGCAAACCGTTTCCTAAAACGTGTTTGGAAGCTTGTGGCTAACCACACAGCAAAAGGTGCCGCTGAAGCCGTTGACGTTGCCGCTCTATCTGGTGATCAGAAAGCATTACGTCGTGACGTGCACAAAACCATCGCGAAAGTATCGGATGATATTGGTCGTCGTCAAACATTCAACACCGCGATCGCAGCGATCATGGAATTGATGAACAAACTGGCGAAAGCACCACAAGAATCAGTGCAAGATCGTGCGATTCTTGATGAAGCGCTGAAAGCCGTAGTTCGTATGCTTTACCCAATGACACCACACATCTCTTACGAAATGTGGATTGCATTAGGCGAGTCTGACGTTGATTCAGCAACCTGGCCAACATTCGATGAGAAAGCGTTGGTTGAAGATGAAAAAACCATCGTGGTAATGATCAACGGCAAACTACGTGCAAAATTCAACGTTGCGGCAGATGCAACGGAAGAACAAGTACGTGAGCTTGGCTTAAATGACGAAAACGCAGTGAAGTTCCTTGATGGTTTAACCATTCGTAAAGTGATTTACGTTCCGGGTAAACTGCTGAACATCGTTGCGAACTAATCCTCGTCACGAACACGGACAAAAAATGGCGAACTTAGTCGCCATTTAAAGGTCTTTTAAACAGGGTAGTGCCACTACCCTGTTTATTTATCTCAAGCTACTTTCTGCCGTTTGCAGTGAGTGACTTTAGATAAATAACCAATAACAGAGAGCCGTACGTCAATGCGTCTATTTTCCCTATCCTCTATTAAGTTGACTAGTGTTGTACTAGCAGCCAGCCTTTTGACTGCTTGTGGTTTCCATCTCAGAGGCGATTATTCTATTCCTGAAGAGCTCGACACCATGTCGCTCACCAGTTATGACCAGTACAGTACTTTTACTCGTATGATGCGATCTCAACTACGCATGAGTGAAGTCACCCTAGTACCACCAGCGGCTAATATCCCTAATCTACACCTATTAGGGGAAAGTGTCGGTGAGCGTACGCTGTCGCTGTACCAAAACACCCGCGCGGCAGAAAAAGAACTGACATTCAATGCTTCCTACCGAGTGACCATTCCTGAAATCGGCTCGCGCCAATTTTCAACCAGCGTGACACGCAGTTACCTAGACAACCCTCTCACGGCACTAGCGAAATCGGTTGAGCGCGACATGATTGAAGATGAAATGCGTAAGCTTGCCGCGAGCCAAATCATTCGTCAAATGGCACGTCTAAAAGCCGATATCGAAGCGGGTACTATGATGACCGGCCAAGAAGTTGATGAGCAAAAAGCACAGCAACGCGCAGAGGAACAAGAGCTTTACCGCATTGACACCATTGAAAATGAAACGAACTCAATCGATCTTCAGGAACCTGAAATTCAGCAACCTGATCTTGAGCAATAGAGATTTCAATGCGTATTTTTGCTGACCGTTTAGCTGATCAACTCAGTAAACAGCTTCAACCGATTTATCTATTGTTCGGCAACGAGCCTCTGCTGCTGCAAGAGTCTCGCCAAGCGATTCAAAAAGCAGCGACACAGCAAGGCTTTGAAGAGCGGCATCGATTCACCATTGATGCCAGCTTTGATTGGTATCAAGTCTATGACTGCTGCCAAGCGATGAGCCTCTTCTCCGCCCGTCAACTGATAGAACTGGAACTGCCTGAGTCCGGCGTCAATGTCGCGATCGCCAAAGAGCTGCTTAATGTCGCTGAGATGCTGCACGCCGATGTCATTTTGGTCGTGGTCGGCTCTAAACTCACCAAAGCTCAAGAGAGCGCGAAGTGGTTCAAAACCCTAAGCGCTCAAGCTTGCTGGGTAAATTGCCTCAGCCCTGATCTACAACGCTTACCTCAATTTGTACAAACCCGCTGTCGTGCACTGGGTTTACAGCCAGATGCAGAAGCAGTACAGATGTTGGCGCAGTGGCACGAAGGCAACTTATTCGCACTCAGCCAAAGCTTAGAGAAGCTGCTTTTACTCTATCCTGATGGTCAACTGACCATGGTACGAGTCGAAGAGTCGCTAAGTCGTCACAATCACTTTACCGCTTTCCATTGGACCGATGCTCTACTGGCAGGTAAAGGCAATCGTGCACAACGAATTTTGCGCCAACTCGAAGCTGAAGGGACAGAAGTGGTCATTCTAGTCCGAACCATTCAACGTGAGTTAACACAATTACTGCAGATGCAGTTGCAAGCTCAAACCAGCAGCATCAATCAAGTTTTTGATAGTTACCGGATTTGGCAAACGAAACGCCCACTATACAGCGCCGCATTACAACGACTCAGCACTGCAAGACTACAGCAATTGATGCAACTTTTAGCGCGTATTGAAATACAAAGTAAGACTCAATATGAAGTCTCGAGTTGGCCAACATTGCACCAACTAAGTACCGAGATCTGCTTACCACAAGTGAAGCTATAAAAAGCGTGCTATAATCCGCCGCCTATTTTTGGCCAAACCATACTCATTTCATTGAGGAATTTATTTTGCAAAACGAACAACTGAACGCGTTTATTGCCGACAAAGCAGACGATATGAAAGCCGAAGGCATTTTAACTATTGATGTACAGGGCAAATCAAGCATTACCGATTTTATGATCATTTGCACCGGAACCTCTAAGCGTCATGTTGCCTCAATTGCAGAGCATGTTGCTCGTGAGTCAAAACTGGCTGGTATGGAACCGCTGGCGATCGACGGTGAAGATGAAGGCGAATGGGTTATCGTCGACATGGGCGATACGATTCTACACGTTATGCAACAAGAACAACGCGATATCTACCAACTTGAAAAACTGTGGGGCTAAGTGATGAAAATTCAATTAGTCGCGGTTGGCACCAAAATGCCTAAGTGGGTTGAAGAGGGCTTTCAAGAGTATCGCCGTCGCTTCCCACACGATATGCCACTAGAGTTAATTGAAATTACCGCAGGTAAGCGCGGTAAAAATGCCGATATCGCCCGAATTTTGCAAAAAGAAGGCGAAGCCATGCTGGCCGCAGTGCCAAAAGGCAACCGCATTGTCACGTTAGATATCCCAGGTAAAAAATGGGACACGCCTCAGCTTGCAGAGCAACTGGAAGCTTGGAAACTGGATGCACGCGATGTCTCCATCCTGATCGGTGGACCAGAAGGGCTTGCTCCCGCTTGTAAAGCTGCGGCAGAACAAAGCTGGTCGTTGTCTGCTTTAACATTACCGCACCCACTCGTTCGCATCGTCATGGCAGAAAGCCTTTACCGCGCGTGGAGCATTACCACTAACCACCCATATCACCGAGAATAAGCGTCGATGTTGAGGAAGCGTACCCGTATTCGGGATTACCAAGAAGAGGCACGGCTGTTTGGCAGCCGTGCTATTGTGGCTTTTATTGGTATTTTCGCCATGATGGGCGTCTTGGTTGCCAACCTGTACAACATTCAGGTTAATCAATATCAAGATTACAAAACGCGCTCAAACGACAACCGAATTAAGATCGTACCGATCGCGCCAAATCGCGGTCTTATTTACGATCGTAATGGTGTCTTATTGGCAGAAAACCGCCCTGTCTTTAGCCTGGAAATTACGCCAGAAAAAATCAAAGACATGGACGACACCATTGCACGTCTGCAACAAATCTTGGCCATTACGCCAGAACAAGTTGAGCGTTTTGAAAAAGAGCGCCGCCGTACGCGTCGCTTTAAATCAGTACCGATCCTCAATCAACTTAACGAAGAGCAGGTGGCCAAATTTTCGGTCAACCAACATAACTTCCCCGGTGTTACCGTTAACGCTAACCTTAAGCGTTATTACCCTTATGGTGAAGTACTCACTCACGTCATTGGCTATGTATCACGTATCAACGATCGCGATATGCAGCGCTTAGTCCGTGAGGAAAAAGACGCTAACTACCAAGCAACTCGAGATATCGGTAAGCTTGGCATCGAGCGTTACTACGAAGATATGTTGCACGGTACCGCCGGTTATCAAGAAGTCGAAGTTAACAGCCGCGGCCGTATCATTCGTGTGCTGAAATATGTACCTCCTGTACCAGGAAAAGACATCGTGCTTAACTTGGACATCGACTTACAATCCTACATTCATGATTTACTGGCCGGTCGCCGCGGCAGTGCGGTCGTCCTCGATCCACACGATAATGGCGTACTGGCGATGGTCTCAAGCCCAAGCTATGATCCAAACTCGTTTGTACATGGTATTTCGGGTAAAGATTACCGTGCATTGTTGGATAACAAAGACCGTCCACTCGTTAACCGAGCGACATTGGGAATTTACCCTCCGGCTTCGACGATCAAACCAATGATGGCCGTCGCAGCGTTAGAGGAAGGTGTGATTACCCCTTACACCGTACGTAACGATCCGGGCTACTGGAAGATTCCAAATTCAAAAACTAAACCCTTCCGTGACTGGTTACGCTGGGGGCATGGCAAGGTCGATGTCGTGAAGTCGATAGAAGAATCAGTGGATACCTTCTACTACCAAGTTGCTTACGACATGGGGATTGACCGTATTTCACAATGGATGATGATGTTCGGCTTTGGCGACTATACCGGTATAGATATTCACGAAGAGAGCAAAGCCAATATGCCGACTCGCGAATGGAAGCTAGCACGCCACCGTACCCCATGGTACCAAGGGGATACCATCCCCGTCGGCATCGGCCAAGGTTACTGGACTGCAACCCCAATGCAATTAGCGAAAGCGACCTCCGTTCTCGTTAACCGTGGGAAAGTTTTTGCACCACATCTACTGCGCGCTACGATTGAAAACGGGCAACCGTTCAATAATAACACCATGGCCGAAGTACTCACTTACCCGCCAATCAACGGTGTAAAAGAGAGCTACTGGGATATAGCTATTGAAGGCATGCGCCTCGTAAACAATGGCAAAAAAGGCACCGCGCGCCGTGCATTCGCAGGTACGAAATATGTCAGTGCGGGTAAATCAGGCACTGCGCAAGTCTTTGGCCTTGGCGAAGATGAAGAATATAACGCCGATGAACTTGCCGAGCACTTGCGTGACCACGCCCTATTTACCGGCTTTGCTCCAGTTGAAGATCCGAAAGTCGTCGTCTCAATCGTGCTTGAAAACGCAGGCGGAGGCTCGACCAACGGTGCGCCAGTAGCACGAAAAATATTTGATCATGAACTACTGAAAAAGGATGAGGTGGAGAAGTAATGGATTTTGACCCCGCGACAGGCCAAAACCGGTCGCTGTTTGAGCGCTTTCATATAGATTTACCCCTGTTATTGGGCATTTTACTTCTGATGGGCTTTGGCTTAGTCGTAATGTACAGTGCCAGCGGACAAAGCTTTGCGATGATGGATCGCCAAGCGATGCGAATGGGGTTAGCGCTTGGGGTTATGTTCTTTCTCGCTCAATTACCACCACGAACCTACGAAACGCTAGCGCCGTTGATGTTTTTTTGCGGCGTCGCGTTACTGCTCGGAGTGCTTTTTTTTGGTGAGTCATCAAAAGGTGCACAGCGCTGGCTAAATTTAGGCTTTGTTCGCTTTCAACCTTCCGAACTACTTAAACTGGCCGTGCCATTGATGGTGGCTCGCTTCATCGGTCGACGCGCGCTACCACCAACGTTCCAAACGCTGGTGATGTCGTTAGTGATGGTATGTGTTCCTACAATACTCATCGCGAAACAGCCCGATCTTGGCACCTCGATCCTGATTGCCGCTTCTGGGGTTTTTGTGATTTTTCTTGCAGGGATCAGTTGGAAAATCATTTTTAGCGCCGTGTGCGCCGTCAGTGCTTTCTTGCCTATACTGTGGTTTTTCTTGATGCGCGAGTATCAGAAGGTGCGAGTAAGGACACTGTTCAACCCTGAATCTGACCCTTTAGGCGCTGGCTACCATATTATCCAAAGTAAGATTGCAATTGGCTCTGGTGGTGTAATGGGTAAAGGTTGGTTACAAGGAACTCAGTCACAGCTTGAGTTTTTACCCGAGCGACATACCGACTTCATCTTTGCCGTTATTGCCGAAGAATGGGGGCTCGTCGGTATTCTTACCCTGTTGTTGTTATATCTGTTTATTATTGGGCGAGGTCTTTATCTCGCCAGCAAGGCTCAAACCGCTTTTGGTCGCATGATGGCCGGCAGTATTGTGTTAAGTTTTTTTGTTTACGTGTTTGTAAACATTGGTATGGTAAGTGGCATTTTGCCGGTAGTCGGTGTGCCCTTGCCTTTAATTAGCTATGGCGGTACCTCAATGGTGACGCTAATGGCCGGTTTTGGTATTTTGATGTCTATTCATACTCATAGAAAAGCGTTTTCGAAGGCAACCTAATGAAGTCACTCTATAAATTCGCAGCATTCGCACTTGTTAGTAGTGTTATGGTTGGTTGTTCCTCATCGCCTTCTGAACCGGAGCCTACTCCGACAACGCCACCGCTGTCTGAATCCGATCGCTATCAAGCAGAGCGTTACGATCTTGAACAGGACATTGCACCTGCTCAGCCAATGTCGGTAGAACATATTGAAGAAGTGGTTCCTCAATATGAGCCATACAGCTTAGGGGGTACGAAAGATTACACCGTTCGCGGCCAGCGCTATCACATCATTAAAGATCCCAAAGGCTTTAAAGAAAAAGGCCAAGCGTCATGGTATGGCAAAAAATTCCATGGCCATTCAACCTCAATTGGCGAGGTTTATGACATGTACTCTATGAGCGCTGCTCATAAAGAATTACCATTGCCTAGCTACGTCAAAGTCACCAACACTGACAATGGCAAAAGCACCATCGTGCGTGTTAACGATCGTGGGCCATTTCATCCGGGTCGCATTATTGATTTGAGCTTTGCTGCCGCGACCAAACTTGATGTTATTCGTACTGGTACCGCCAACGTTGAAATTGAAGTGATTACGGTTGAAAAACCGCAATCAGAGCAACAGAAGTCGTTGCCGAAGTATCAGATTCAGGTCGCATCATCATCACATAAAGATCGTGTTGAAACTTTAGCGAAAGATCTAAGTCAAAAACTATCTGTGGGCAGCTTGGTAAACTCAGATAAAGAGATTCACCGTGTGATACTTGGCCCATTTGATGACTATAACCTGACGCAAAAAACGTTAGAGCAAGTTAAACTGCTGGGTTATTCCAGTGCCTTCGTTAAAAAATACTAGTTTCCTTCTCGTTCAGATCACTTCCTTGACTGGTCTGAACGAGGGTTTCTGTTAAGATATGGACAGTTCGAGATAAATCTGTAGTCAATATGAAAAAAACAACGTTAATTAAAACCGTTTTTGCGTCTTCTATTGCGCTTACGGCAAGCTTCGCCTCTTCTGTAATGGCCTCTCCTATTGTAGTGCCTGATGCACCTCAAATTGCAGCGAAAGGCTATGTGCTGATGGATTACCATTCAGGCAAAGTGCTGGCACAAAAAGAAATGAACACCAAGCTGTCACCAGCAAGCTTGACCAAGATGATGACCAGTTACGTTATCGGCCAAGAGCTCGCACGTGGCAATATTTCTGAAGATGACGATGTCACCATCAGTAAAAATGCTTGGGCAAAAAACTTCCCAGACTCTTCGAAAATGTTTATCGAAGTCGGTACCACGGTAAAAGTAAAAGACCTTAACCAAGGTATCATTGTTCAATCAGGCAACGATGCTTGTGTTGCGATGGCTGAGCACATTGCCGGTTCAGAAGATGCATTTGTTGATTTGATGAATGCCTGGGCAAGCACTCTAGGTATGAGCGATACGCACTTCGCTAACGTTCACGGCCTAGACAATGATGCGCTTTACTCAACGCCTTACGATATGGCGCTGTTAGGCTCAGCACTGATCCGTGATGTGCCTGAAGAGTACCGAATTTATTCACAGCAAAAATATACATACAACGGCATCACTCAGTACAACCGTAACGGTTTGCTGTGGGATAAAAGCATGAATGTGGATGGTATTAAGACCGGTCACACAAGCAACGCAGGTTACAGCCTAGTAAGCTCAGCAACGGAAGGTAAAATGCGCCTTGTTGCGGTTGTAATGGGCACCAAAAACGCTAATGCACGTAAATCAGAAAGCAAAAAACTATTGAGCTACGGTTTCCGCTTCTTTGAAACGGTTGCACCGCATAAAGCAGGTGAAACGTTTGTAGAAGAAAAAGTGTGGATGGGTGATAAAGACATGGTCGCTCTTGGCCTTGATCAAGATACCTATGTCACTCTTCCTCGTGGTCAAGCGAAAAATCTAAAAGCAAGCTTCGTACTTGAAAAAGAGCTAGAAGCCCCAATTAGTAAAGGTGATGTCGTTGGTACGCTATACTACCAACTAGATGGTGAAGATATCGCGCAATACCCTCTACTTGCACTTGAAGATGTGCATGAGGGTAGCCTATTCAGTCGCCTTTGGGATTACATCGTAATGCTGGTTAAAAGCTTATTCTAATCTCGGCCACTAATTAGATAGTTCAAGCCGCCTTTTGGCGGCTTTTGTTTTATTATCGCTGTATCGACAACCTTGAGATTCAAACCGATTGGCAGTAACATTCCGCGCTGCTTAGATCGACATTTCAACTTGGAGTTTCCAAAAATGCTGACTATTAACTCAGATGCAAAACTGAAAGACCTGCTTGAGTTTCCTTGTTCATTCACTTACAAGGTTATGGGCTACGCTAAGCCTGAATTACCAGAAAAAGTGCTCGAGGTTATTCAACGCCATGCTCCGGGTGACTACAGTCCTACCGTGAAACCAAGTTCAAAAGGTAACTATCACGCCGTGTCAGTTACTATCCAAGCGACTTCTATTGAACAAGTAGAGACGCTATACAAAGAACTTGGTGATATCGACATCGTTCGCATGGTTCTATAATTTTATTTTAAAAAATAAAATATTTTTGAAAGCAGCTTCGGCTGCTTTTTTGTTATATATCAAATGGATAAAAATCACCTTTGAATAGAAGGGTTAAAAAACTGTTATCAGCATATAGTCCCATGTCACGAAGCGGTTTATAATCCGGACACTTTATTGATTTATGATGGACTCAGGAATGCAAGAAGCTCTGGTTGTGAAGCATCTTGGTAAACAAGATTACGAGCCGATTTGGCACGCAATGCATGCCTTTACCGATCAACGCAACGAGGAAACTCTCGATGAAGTTTGGTTTGTCGAGCACAATCCAGTTTTTACCCAAGGCCAAGCGGGCAAAACCGAGCATCTGCTCAATACAGGAGATATACCTGTGGTGCAAAGTGATCGCGGTGGCCAAGTAACTTACCATGGTCCCGGCCAAATGGTGGTCTACTTCCTGATAAACATACGTCGCAAGAAATTCGGCGTGCGAGATCTCGTTACTCACATTGAGAACCTCGTGATCAATACACTTAAAGCTTACAATATCGATTCAGCGGCTCGACCAGATGCACCTGGTGTGTATGTAGATAATAAAAAAATCTGCTCACTCGGCCTACGTATCCGCAAAGGATGCTCATTTCATGGTTTGGCACTTAACGTTAATATGGACATGTCGCCTTTTCTACGTATAAACCCATGTGGTTATGCGGGAATGGAAATGGTGCAAGTTAGCCAACTTGGTGGTCCTGATGATGTCAATGTCGTTGCCGAACAACTACTAAAAGAACTTGCGACTCTGTTAGATTATCAACAACTACAAGTCAGCACAGCAGTCCCAAACGAGAAGTAATAGAAGCATGAGTAAACCAATCCAAATGGAAAAAGGCGTTAAATACCGTGACGCTGATAAAATGGCATTAATTCCCGTGAAAAACATGCCTACTGAGCAGAAAGAAGTGCTACGCAAGCCTGATTGGATGAAGATCAAGCTACCTGCAGATAGCCAACGCATTCAAGACATCAAATCAGCAATGCGTAAGAACAACCTGCACTCTGTTTGTGAAGAGGCCTCATGCCCTAACCTCGCGGAATGCTTTAACCACGGTACAGCGACCTTTATGATCTTAGGTGCAATCTGTACTCGCCGCTGCCCATTCTGTGATGTTGGCCATGGCCGCCCTGTTGCACCAGAAGCTGACGAACCGAAAAAGCTGGCACAAACTATCGCGGACATGAAGCTAAAATACGTGGTGATCACCTCTGTTGACCGTGATGATCTACGTGATGGTGGCGCACAACACTTTGCCGATTGTAACCGTGAAATCCGCGCACTAAGCCCAAACATTAAAATTGAAACCTTGGTCCCTGACTTCCGCGGCCGTATGGATGTTGCACTCGAGTTGCTCAGTGAAAACACCCCAGATGTGTTTAACCACAACCTAGAAACCGCGCCACGCTTGTACCGCAAAGTTCGCCCTGGCGCTAACTACAAATGGTCACTACAGCTACTACAAAAGTTCAAAGAGCAACACCCGGAGATCCCAACTAAGTCTGGCGTCATGATGGGCCTAGGCGAAACCAAAGAAGAGATCGTCGAAGTATTGAAAGATCTTCGTGCTCATGGGGTAACCATGCTGACACTTGGCCAATACCTTGCGCCAAGCCGTCATCACCTACCCGTTGAGCGCTACGTGCCACCAGCTGAGTTTGATGAGCTGAAAGAAATTGCTCTGGAGCTTGGCTTTACACATGCAGCTTGTGGCCCATTTGTTCGTTCTTCTTACCATGCCGATCTTCAAGCGCAAGGCATCGAAGTGAGCTAATTAGCCCGCACATTGTCATCGTTAAAAGCCAGTCTACTTATGACTGGCTTTTTGTTTTGTACGTCCTGTGTTTCCCATGCCCATCGTGTATATCCACCTGAAAAGCGGCCACTAATTCATTATTATTACGTTACCAGCTTGCACAAAATGATATGCACTTCTAGGCTTATTAAAGCGATACCACTCTGCTGGCCGCCGAGAGCGTCGCACCTAATAAAATGGGATATAGCTATGGAAAAATGCCTTTTGCTGGCCGTCAGTGCTAGCGTGATGCTTGCTGCCTGTTCAACTACCGAGCAGCAAGATAACTTTCAAGAAGCCTCTTTTGAACTGTGTAACACCGAAGTGGATATTTACTCGCTCAGTGATGATGGACGAGTGCGAATTTTATGTTCTGATGGTTCAAAGTTCGCACTCAACACCGAAAACACTCTCGATACCATGCGTGACATTAATATCGATTATTGTGGCGGCGAAGGGCTAGGAAAATTTAACGAAAGCACGCGCTATTACTCATTCAAATGCAAATCCGGCACATTACTGAGTATTGCCAAGTAAGTTCCGCCAAACCATTATCAGTACATCATTTTCCTATTTTCTTTAGACAAAAAAGGAACCTTAAGCGACTTTCATCATTCCAAATACGAAAAAGGCTCCAGATGGAGCCTTTCAAATCGCATTTTCATAGTAGATGAGCGACACAGTCACTCGTTCACTCTACGAAGAAAAATTAAGCGTAAACCGGTAGACGCTTACAAATTTCTAGCACTTTCACTTTGGTGGCTTCAATCACAGACTCATCACCAATGTTGTCTAGGATGTCACACATCCAACCTGCCAATGCTTTTGAATCTTCTTCAGTAAAGCCACGGCGAGTGATTGATGGAGAACCAACACGGATACCAGACGTTACGAATGGGCTACGTGGGTCGTTTGGTACTGAGTTTTTGTTCACGGTGATGTTGGCCGCACCTAGTGCTGCATCCGCTTCTTTACCTGTGATGTCTTTGTCGATCAGATCAACTAGGAACAGGTGGTTCTCTGTAGAACCAGAAACGATGTTGTAGCCACGAGCAAGGAATTCAGCCACCATTGCTTTTGCGTTAGCAACAACGCGCGCTTGGTATTCTTTGAATTCTGGCTCTAGCGCTTCTTTGAACGCCACTGCTTTACCGGCAATAACGTGCATTAGAGGACCACCCTGACCACCAGGGAATACCGCTGAGTTCAGCTTCTTGTACAGATCTTCACCTTCGTTAGAAAGGATTAGACCGCCGCGTGGACCCGCTAGCGTTTTGTGCGTCGTTGTGGTTACTACGTGCGCATGCGGTACAGGGTTCGGGTAAACACCGGCAGCGATAAGACCCGCTACGTGCGCCATATCAACGAAGAAGTAAGCACCTACTTTGTCCGCGATTTCACGCATACGCGCCCAATCACACACTTGAGAGTAAGCAGAGAAACCACCAATGATCATCTTAGGTTTGTGTTCTACCGCTAATGCTTCCATTTCTTCGTAATCGATTTGACCTTTCTCATCGATGCCGTAAGGAATAATGTTGTAAAGCTTACCAGAGAAGTTTACTGGTGAACCGTGAGTTAGGTGACCGCCGTGCGCTAGGCTCATGCCTAGAACGGTATCGCCAGCGTTAAGCAGCGCCATGTAAACCGCGTTATTAGCTTGAGAACCCGAGTGTGGCTGTACGTTGGCATATTCGGCACCGAATAGTTCACAAGCACGTTCGATCGCAAGTGTTTCCACTTTATCCACATACTCACAACCACCGTAGTAGCGTTTACCTGGGTAACCTTCAGCGTACTTGTTAGTTAGCTGAGAGCCCTGTGCTTCCATTACTCGTGGGCTGGTGTAGTTTTCAGAAGCGATTAGTTCAATGTGCTCTTCCTGACGAAGAGTTTCTTCTTGGATAGCTGCGAACAAATCCGCATCGTAATCTGCGATGTTCATATCACGCTTAAGCATCTGTATCTCCTGACTCAGATTTAGACTGAAAGTTGCAAAAAACTGGCAAACGACCCCGACGCAAACGTTTTCGTCACCCTACTGGCGCGCATTTTACATAATTTGATCTAGGTCATAAAGAGAAAATTGCATTTTTCTCATGCAGTTTTTTCATACTGGTTTACAAGGTTTATCATGTTGAGGCCATCTTTGCCCAATAACTGTCAACACGACGATTTACACCTTGTAAAAAGACAATTACATAGGTTTACCTTAATTTTCGCTCTCAATCTACCGAAAACCTCATCTTTTCCTTACTATGCAGGCCATTCGTTCAAGGTTTAATTTTAAATTGATGGAAAAACATACACGTAAAGAAGATTGGATCGCCATATTGACCGGCACGTTTATCGTCGCACAAGGGGTCTTTTTCCTCCAATCAGCTCACCTTCTTACTGGTGGCACCACTGGCCTTGCATTGCTCGTTAGCCAAGTTGTTCCTTGGTCTTTCGGCACATTATACTTTTTAGCGAACTGCCCATTTTATCTTTTAGCTTGGAAACGTTTTGGCGCACGCTTCGCATTTAACAGCGCAATCTCAGGTGCGTTGGTGTCGATTTTAACCGATCACCTCGATTTGGTGATCAGTCTGGATAAAATCAGCCCTGCTTATTGTGCTTTAGCGGGTGGCGTTTTGATGGGACTGGGAATGCTAATTCTATTTCGTCATCGTTCTAGCCTTGGCGGCTTTAACGTGCTCTGTTTACTCATCCAAGACAAATTCGGTATTTCGGTCGGCAAAACTCAATTGGCGATTGATTGCGTTATTTTAATTACCTCATTTTTCTTTGTACCGCCGCAAACCTTGCTCTATTCAGTATTTGGCGCGGTTGTACTTAATCTGGTGTTGGCGATGAACCATAAGCCAACGCGCTATGTGGTGAATTACCGTTGATTGACCGACACGCTTCAAAGAGCATTAAGTCAAAATGAACAACAAAGATGAAAAAGGGGCTTTGGTTTTTCCACCAAAGCCCCTCTTATTTTATAGAGTAAACATTTTTAACCAGTCTCACTCTTCAGCAAGCCCTTGCGTGACACAGTTTTGATAAACTTCTCTTCCATACTCTAGACGTGCATTGTCGCCTCTAGCATAGAGAGTCACCGGCATAACTTCAGACAACGCATTGTCAGGTAACATATAACGCAAACCAGAGCCAGCCGGGGCTTGTATTAAGGCGTAATCCATCTCTTGTACACGCACTAAAGCGCCCTGTTCTTCAATTAAGTAGGTCACTGAAAATTGATGCTGGTTATCGCAATCATATTGATACTGATTAGGATCATTGCTTGATGTTTGGCTGTCACTGCTCGCACAGCCTGCTAATACCAGCACTGTCGTGGCAAGAATACCGAGTTTGACCATGTTTACCTCCTGTAAAAATAAAGGCCGCAATTGCAGCCTTTATATAATAGTCTATTTGTTTAGATAGTTAGGGACATTCACAATACTATCCAGTACTGCTGTTGCAAGCTTTTCTCCCTGTTCGGTGATCGGCTTACCAGTACGAACCAATAATTTTGTGCCGACACCAGCCGCTTCTGCTGCCATCATATCTTCTGCTTTATCACCCACCATGACTGAATTCGCCATATCGATCTTTAAAAAATCGCGGGCAGAAATAAACATACCTGGTTTTGGTTTACGGCAATCACAATCTTCTTTGTAGACCCCTACGCCATGCTCTGCATGGTGCGGGCAATAGTAAATGCCATCTAGCTCGACGCCATTATCGACAAAGTTCCAGTCCATCCATTGAGTGAGCGACTCAAAACGTTCTTCGCTGAACTTGCCGCGTGCGATACCGGATTGGTTGGTAACAAGCACAAGTAGGTAACCCATCTCTTTCAATTTTTTGGTTGCCTCAAAGACACCATCAATAAATTCAAAGTCATGTTCGTCATGTACATAGCCATGATCAACGTTAATCACACCGTCACGATCTAAAAAGACTGCTGGTTTAGCCACAATTTGCTTCTCTATCTACTTTATTTATTCAGAATTATTGCACGCTTTATTTCTTTCATCACGATCTAATTCCTGAACGTTTGCATGCAAACGTTCAAATAGACGTCTAGACGTAAAAACACCTATTGACACAAATTCAACAAACCCATAGCATCATCTGATAAATGAGATGTAGCTCAACATTATCTACTGTTCCTATTTCGAGCCAAAGCAGGGTTCTCAATGATTGAAATCAACCAAGTTAATAAGATTTTCTATCAAGGTAAGAAGGAAATTCCTGCCTT
>NZ_AFWE01000057.1 GCF_000222585.1 Vibrio scophthalmi LMG 19158
AATGGAAAGAAGACTAAGTCCTAGTCTGGTTTGAAATATCTTATCCAAATTTATGTACTCCAGTTAATAAGCGCATCTAAAAGACCGCTCTTGAATCCAATAAATTTCATATATCTATGACAAACCAGCCCATCTCGGCTTTCGACTAATCTGAAAAAAAAGACTCAGCTTAGCTCAAGCATTACGGCGAGCGGCAGTGTTATTTAGTGAGACAGTTTTTTGCTTTTTCCTCGTGGTATCGAGAGTTGGTAAACTTTCTGCTCAAAATTACCACGCTCACTCTAAAAGCTTACCACTCCTATATCGAGTATCTGTTCAGGCGACGACTACACAACATATTGCAGTAAGATTTTGCTATAGCAGCTAGATGTGTAGCTTTCTATCGCTGACTATGAAGTGAATACGTGTCAAAAATGACCTTTTTATAAAGACTCTTAGCGTTATCGATTAAACCGTCATCCTTATTTATTTGTAAAGATGCAAGCAATCCGTTGTAAATCATTTCTGCCATTATCGATTTTTCCGTAGCATTTGAGATGTTGTTATTTGACAGCAGAGATGAGAGCAATTGCTGTGTTTTTTTCTTAAAGTCATGGCAGGCATTGGCAATCTCATCGTCTTGGTTGCAGTATTCAGTATAAGCAAGTTGGAATAAGCAGCCGTTAAAGTTTGGCATGATTTTTTTCTTTAGCATGTCAAATCGCAAGTCTATTTTTTCTTCGAGCGATAGGTTGTCATCCTCATATAAGCTCTTAAGGTAAGCTAAAGCCTTGTCTTTGTAGGCCTCTAAAGAGCGGGCAAATAGTTGCTCTTTGGAATCGAAGTATTTATAAATGGTCGCTTTGGATACACCCGACTCTTTCGCTATCGCATCAACACTAAGGAAGTGAAACCCTGCTTCAGAGCAAGATTGCATAACCTTATCTATTAAAATTAACTCTTTATCTTTCATAATATGTTTCTTATTTTTTAGCTATTACTAATATAATATCAAACTAAACTGTTTAGTTCAAAAGATGTTGACAAGGTTATTTTTCCTGTTAGATTAAACTAAACCGTTTAGTTTAATTAAGTCAGACAGACGCCATCTAGGAGTTATTATGAAAAAAGTCATTGCTATATTACTAACCACCGCCGCTTTGTTTTCAGTTATTCCAGCACAAGCAGGTCAAATCAACAGTAAAGTAACGTCGAGCAACATTACAGGGTCAGAGTTTATGACAGAAGACGCGGCATTTTCTTCTGGAGCTATGTTGAAAAATGAAATCGATGCTCTAAACAGTGTGCAACTCAGTAAAGAGTTGAATCACTCAGCCGCTTACTTTTCAGTTAACCCTAATTCGTTCAAGATTTTAAAGTCTGAAGTGAATGTAAAGAAAAAGATAAATAACATGGGTGACTTTGTTTATGTGCCTATGGTGAATGTAAATTATGAATATAAGTATATCGAACGTAGTTAATCGTTATTGAATAATAGCCGCATCTAATACATCCCCCTAGTAAGGGGGTGTAGATGCAAAGAGTGAGCACTTTCTTGCTCAAACTCGTCACGCTCACCTTAAAAGTTTACCACCTCATATTTAGTGTTTGTTCTCCTGCCGCAGCAATACTGCATATTATGCCTAACCCGTTTTCCCCCAAAGCTAATAACTCCAATATCTAGATCACTGATTTCTCAATATGTCACTGTTAACGTGTATGTATATTCATTCTAAAGAAGGATTTGCACACATGGCACTGCCAACGCTCATCGAGGACAAAGACAAAACGTGGATCTTTAAAGTCATAACCCAAACACCAGAGCCAGAACTTAACGCTTGCCTTATCGGGTTCTTTTTGGGTAGCGGAATGACGACACTAGAGATTTGTCGCATCCAGGTTCGAGACATTGTTAAGAGGAACGGCCAGTTAACGAAATGCTTTGCAGTCAAAGGCGATGTGAAGCGAGATTTCTACCTTTCTAATATAAAACTACAGAATCTAATCAAGGGCTACATAGATAAGCGCCCAAAAGATGGTGATCACCCTGATTACTATCATGGTTTTTCACCTGATGAATCATTTTTTAAACGAAGTAATGGCGACCATTTTAAAATCAAGCGTAGAACCACAGAGAAAGGTCATTTCTCTTATCATTGCAACGCGTTAAACAATCATATTAAACGTCTGTTAGCTGATTCTGGCATTGAACAACCGAGCATATTGAGTG
Source organism: Vibrio scophthalmi LMG 19158 (assembly GCF_000222585.1). Taxonomy (GTDB): domain Bacteria; phylum Pseudomonadota; class Gammaproteobacteria; order Enterobacterales; family Vibrionaceae; genus Vibrio; species Vibrio scophthalmi. Next base: position 2,210 of record NZ_AFWE01000057.1, read on the forward strand.
GTAGGCGGACATTTGCAGTTAGGCTTAAACGTTGCGGTGTCGATTTACCAACAATTCACAAGATGCTTGGGAACAAGAGCCTTGAAACAACATTGAGGCTAATTGAGACAGACACCGTAAGCATGTTAGCTATCGCGGAGATGGCGTTTTAGCAAAAATATTTGCTTTTTACATTTTAATGCAAAATAATTTGGCTAATTGTTTTTCTGAGAGGTCAGTATGTCTGCAAGTAACCGAGCAAAAGAGCTTGGAGTAAAGCGTATGAGTGAAGTGGTTGAGTTCTATGGTAATACAGCTCAGACCATGCGCAATGTGTACTCCCGAAATCCTAAAGCGTTTGATGCAATGGTGATCGGATATATCCAGGTTGCTGAGAAAGAAAAGCAAAATAATTTGGCTTTTATGTTGTGAAATGCAAAATAGTTTGGCATAATTAGTATCAATCTAAGGCTGAAGAGGAAATATAATGCCTTGTATATCAGAGTTCTACGGTATCTTAATTTACATTTACTGGAACGACCATCAACCGCCACACTTCCACGCGAAATACGGTGAGTTTGAAATATTAGTGAACATCAACACGCTTGAAGTCATCGAGGGTAAGTTTCCAAAACGTGCAAGAGCAATGGTTTTGGAGTGGGCATCCGAGCATAGAGCGGAATTAATCGAGGATTGGGACTTATGCAGAGCCAAACAACATCCAAACAAGATAGCACCGTTGGCGTAATACCAACGCCTATCAAATGGCGTGTTAAGGCAGTAGAGGTGGTAAACCACCTATCATTACTGGTCACGTTCAATGATGGTACTCAGGGCAAGGTGACAATTGCCCCTCAATGGTTAACGGGTGTTTTTGCTGAATTGCAGCAATATGGCACGTTTAAAACTGTGTTTGTTGAGCATGGTGCAGTGACTTGGGAGAACGGCTTAGATCTTGACCCAAAGAGCATGTACGACGCTATTACGGCTCACGGTTCCTACAAGATTCAGTAAGGAAGCTCGAAGCATGGGAGAAAACACTTCACTTAAGGTCTTAGGGATTAGTCCATTTGGTCTTTGGCTATTAGCTGAGAATGAAGGGCATTTCCTCAGTTTTGAAGAATTTCCGTGGTTTAAAAATGCGCCAGTGAAAGCCGTTTTCAACGTCGAAAAGCAAGGCCGTAGCGGTTTTTGCTGGCCTGATTTGGATGTTGATTTGACGCTAG
>NZ_AFWE01000056.1 GCF_000222585.1 Vibrio scophthalmi LMG 19158
GACGTAGTGACGCGATTTGCTCAACCGGTTGGTGAGTTGGGCCATCTTCACCCAGACCGATAGAGTCGTGAGTGTAAACTTGGATATTCTGCACTTTCATCAGAGCAGCCATACGCATTGCGTTACGCGCGTATTCCATGAACATTAGGAATGTTGCACCGTAAGGAACAAAACCACCGTGCAGTGCGATACCGTTCATGATCGCAGTCATACCAAATTCACGTACACCGTAGTGAATGTAGTTACCAGAGAAGTCATCTGCCGTTAGCGATTTAGAACCAGACCACATAGTCAGGTTTGAAGGCGCTAGGTCAGCAGAGCCGCCCATAAACTCAGGTAGCATTGCGCCAAACGCTTCTAGTGCGTTTTGCGATGCTTTACGTGATGCGATGTTGGCAGGGTTTGCTTGTAGATCAGCGATGATTTGGTTGGCTTTCGCTTCCCATTCTGCTGGCAAGTCACCGTTTACACGACGCTTAAATTCAGCCGCTTCTGCTGGGTAAGCCGCTGCGTAAGCTGCGAATTTATTATCCCATGCCGCTTCTTTGTCTGCGCCAGCCGCTTTTGCATCCCACTCAGAGTAGACATCTGCTGGAATTTCAAATGCTGGGTGTTCCCAACCAAGGAATTCACGCGCTGCTGCGATTTCTTCCGCACCTAGTGGTGCGCCGTGGCAGTCATGAGAGCCTGATTTATTTGGCGAACCAAAACCGATGATGGTTTTAGTACAAATAAGAGTAGGGCGTGGATCGGCTTTTGCCGCTTCAATCGCTGCATTAATGGCGTCAGCATCGTGACCGTCAACCGCAGGGATAACATGCCAGCCGTACGCTTCAAAACGCTTAGGCGTATCGTCAGAGAACCAACCTTCTACGTGGCCATCGATAGAGATGCCGTTGTCATCCCAAAACGCGATTAGCTTACCAAGACCTAATGTGCCCGCAAGAGAACAAGCTTCATGCGAGATACCTTCCATCAAACAACCATCACCCATGAAAACATAAGTGTGGTGGTCAACGATGTCGTGGCCTTCTTTATTGAACTGTGCTGCCAATGACTTTTCAGCCATCGCCATACCAACCGCGTTAGTAATGCCTTGGCCTAGAGGACCGGTTGTTGTTTCGATACCCGGCGCGTAACCATATTCTGGGTGACCAGGCGTTTTTGAATGCAATTGACGGAAGTTCTTCAGATCGTCAATTGATAACTCGTAACCACTTAGGTGTAGCAAAGAGTAAATCAGCATAGAACCGTGGCCGTTCGATAGAATAAAACGGTCGCGATCTGCCCACTCAGGGTTCGCTGGGTTGTGGTTTAGGTGAGAGCGCCAAAGTACTTCAGCGATATCTGCCATACCCATTGGTGCGCCAGGGTGGCCCGAGTTAGCTTGTTGAACGCCATCCATGCTAAGTGCGCGGATTGCATTTGCTAGGTGTTTACGAGAAGACATGTCTGCTCCTAAGTGCAAGTAAGCGAGTTGATATAGGGATATATTGTGGGCGGTATTCTCTCAAAGCGCCTATAGCACTGCAAACGTTTTCCCGACAAAAAAGCCACAAATATTCGGATTTTCACCGCGCTTTTACTAAAGTTCTTTCATTCGTCGATTTAAAAAGCAAACGTTTGGTTTTTAGATAGTTGAAAAAAGAGCTTGTAATTCGAACATTCAAATTTAAAATAGACGTCTAGATGTAGAAACACCTACATAGCTGAAGACTATTTTTGATACAGATATCGATTGTCTGTATCGACGAACAAACATGGAGTTCACATGGCTAAGCACCTATTTACCTCTGAGTCAGTTTCAGAAGGCCATCCAGATAAAATTGCAGACCAAATTTCTGATGCAGTTCTTGATGCGATCTTAGAACAAGACCCGAAAGCACGTGTTGCGTGTGAAACCTACGTAAAAACCGGCATGGTGATGGTAGGCGGCGAAGTGACAACTTCAGCATGGGTTGATATCGAAGAGATCACTCGTGAAACTGTCCGTGAAATTGGCTACGTACACTCAGATATGGGCTTTGATGCGAACTCTTGTGCTGTTCTCAACACCATCGGTAAGCAATCGCCAGACATCAACCAAGGTGTTGATAAAGCTGATCCGAAAGAACAAGGTGCGGGTGACCAAGGCATCATGTTTGGTTATGCAACCAACGAAACTGATATTCTAATGCCAGCGCCAATCACTTACTCTCACCTACTTGTGAAAAAACAAGCAGAAGTACGTAAGAGCGGCAAGCTAGATTTCCTTCGCCCTGATGCGAAATCTCAAGTTACTTTCCAATACGATCAAGGCAAAATTGTTGGTATTGATGCTGTGGTACTTTCAACCCAACACTGTGATTCTGTAACGACACCAGATCTACGTGAAGCGGTAATGGAAGAGATCATCAAGCCAGTATTGCCAGCAGAATGGCTAAATAAAGAAACCAAATTCTTTATTAACCCAACCGGTCGTTTTGTTATCGGTGGCCCAATGGGTGACTGTGGTCTAACGGGTCGTAAGATCATCGTTGATACCTACGGCGGCGCAGCTCGTCACGGTGGTGGTGCATTCTCAGGTAAAGATCCATCAAAAGTTGACCGTTCAGCAGCTTACGCAGCACGTTACGTTGCGAAAAACATTGTCGCTGCTGGTATGGCTGACCGTTGTGAAATCCAATTGTCTTACGCTATCGGTGTTGCGGATCCAACGTCAATCATGGTGGAAACGTTCGGTACAGAAAAAGTGTCACACGACATCATCATCGAAGCCGTTCGCCAACACTTCGACCTACGCCCATACGGCTTGCAAGAGATGTTGAACCTGCTTCAACCTATCTACAAACAAACCGCGGCTTACGGCCACTTCGGTCGTGAAGAGTTCCCATGGGAAGCGACTGATAAAGCGGCAATCCTACGTGATTTCGCTGGCATTAAGTAATCGCTTAGTGCTACCACGCTTTAAGCCCTCGCCTTTGCGGGGGCTTTTTGTTTTAGTCTGCTCCCCCGCCCTCTTCTCCATTCTCCATTCTCCATTCTCCAACTATCTAAAAGTGAAATAGACCAACCAATGAGCAAATAATTTGTAAATTCGCTCATTGTTGCCAATAGTTAAAATAATGTTAAATGTGCATTATGCGCATATAACGCTGAGATTAATCTTCAGACCTTTATGAGGAAGAACATTGATGCTCAGACAATGATGTCAGCTAGAGCGAGTTTGATGTCCCGCCAGTCAGTCTGTCATTACATCACCACTGAAACAGTGGTTACTGTGGGATACCATCAAGGAGGAGTTATGCCTCGTACCGTGAATCCATCGGACTTTAAGCGTGAACAAAAGGAAGTCCCCAACCATGAATACGCTCGAACCATACCTTGCAATCAAGTCAGCATCAGCGCGCCTTTTCACTGGCTCGCGCTAGGGCTGCATGATTTAGTAAAAATGCCACTCATTAGTGCCTTCTATGGCTTGTGCTTTATGGCTGCCGCCATCGGTATTGTGTTACTGGTGCAATGGCAAGGCACCCATTTAGTCGTGATGCCGAGTTTAGTGGTCTACATGCTCATCGGGCCATTTCTAGCGCTGGGATTATATGATGCCAGTTGGGCGAGAGAACGTGGCCGCAATGCAAGCCTATTTCATTCGATCAAAGCCATCAGCCGCAACTCTAGCTCTCAATGGGCATTTGCCGTATTGCTTGCTGTGTGCATGATCTTTTGGATGCGTATCGCCGCCTTGCTGCATGCGCTTTACCCTTCTGTGCAGGGTGCACCGCTAACCGATTTTTTACCATTTTTAGTCATCGGTTCCATCGTCGGGTTTGTGCTCGCCTGTGCCGTATTTTGTCTTTCTGCATTTTCCATCCCACTAATGATGGAACGCCGAGTCGACATGATGACAGCGGTATTTACCAGCTTTAATGCCGTGAAAAGCAACATCCCCGCGATGATTGTTTGGGCAGCCATCATTTGTGGTGGGATCTTAATTGGCTTTGCCACCTATGGCATCGGCATGCTGTTTACTATGCCAATCTTGGGGTACGGAACTTGGCACGCTTATCATGAGGTGATTAAGAAGAAACATCACCCTTAACAGATTGAGCGCTTCACTATATGATGCAGTCAGCTCGGCCTTTGCGCTGAGCTGCTTTTTTATGGAGAGAGCGTGGATAAAGAACTCAACTATCAAGCTATACGTAAGGTAGCCGATTGTCTAAAACTTGCTGAGCAGGCCTTTAAACGCCCGTTTGCTCAGCCAGCACTCAACTATCAGCTGCGTGGAAAAGCAGCAGGTAAAGCCTACTTACAACTCAACCAAATCCGCCTCAATCCAGTCCTATTCATCGAAAACCAAAAAGCCTTTTTGGATGAAGTCATTCCTCATGAAGTCGCACACTTGATCACTTATCAAGTCTATGGCCGAGTGCGCCCCCATGGCGCGCAATGGAAAGGGGTGATGGAGGCCGTATTTAGCGTTCCCGCTCATACAACCCATCGCTTTGCTACTCAGTCAGTAGAAGGGAAAACCTTTCAATATCGTTGTGGGTGCCGCGATTACCCGTTAACCATTCGCCGTCATAACAAGGTTCTGCGCGGGCAAATGAGTTATCGCTGCCAGCAATGCAAACAGCAGCTTAGCTTTACGGGCAAACAACTCAGCTAAACGACCACCGACAAACTTCAATTTACAAAATTATCACCTATATAGCAGTAAGTTGAGTGATATCATGCAAAAAGACATTCCTTTATAAGACTTTTTCATGCGTACACTCTCCTGTTTATTGCTGGCGCTTGCCGCGAGCAATGTTGTAGCAGCTCCCCCTAGTTCCTTTTCGGCCGCCAAACGCGAAGCGGTTAGCATCTATAAAGATCTCGAGCGCGACCTTGATTACGCCACCAGCTTTTACTGTGGCTGTGATATCAAATGGCAAGGAAGAAAAGGCGTTCCCGATTTAGAAGGCTGTGGCTACCAAATCCGTAAGCAAACACAAAAAGTACGCGCAACGCGTATTGAGTGGGAACACGTCGTACCTGCGTGGCAGTTCGGCCATCAAATGCAATGTTGGCAAAAAGGCGGCCGCAAAGAGTGTTCAAAGAAAAAATACCCTCAATTTCGTCAAATGGAAGCGGATCTACATAACCTCACGCCTGCAATTGGCGAGGTCAATGGCGACCGTTCCAACTTTAACTTTAGCCAATGGAATGGTGTCGATGGGGTCACCTATGGCAGTTGCGAAATGCAGGTGAATTTCAAACAACGCAAAGTCATGCCACCCGCTCGTGCACGCGGTTCAATTGCGCGAACCTATCTCTATATGAGCCAAGAGTACGGCTTTGATCTTTCCAAACAGCAACGCAATTTAATGCAAGCTTGGAATAAACAATATCCGGCCGAAAAATGGGAATGTGAACGCGATAAGCATATCGCTAAGGTTCAGGGTAACCACAACCCATTTGTTGTTGAAGCTTGCCGTAAGCTCTAGGCAATAAGTTAAGCGGAAAATACCCTTGTTTTTTTCGCTTAACGCATCCATGTTACTCTTTATAAATCTCTTTTGGCTGGAACTTAATACACCATGCGAATCCCACGAATTTATCACCCAGAAATCATTCAGCAGCTTGGCGTCGTTGAACTTAGTGAAGATGCCGCAGGCCATATCGGCCGTGCTCTACGCATGAAAGAAGGCCAACAAGTGCTATTGTTTGATGGCAGCGGCGCAGAATTTCCGGCCACCATCAGTGAAGTGACCAAGAAAACCGTGCACGTTGACGTGACTGAGCGTATCGAACGCAGCAGTGAATCACCACTGGATTTGCATCTTGGCCAAGTTATGTCACGTGGTGACAAAATGGAATTTACCATCCAAAAATCGGTTGAGCTGGGCGTAAATACTATTACACCACTCATTTCTGAACGTTGTGGTGTCAAACTTGACCAAAAGCGTTTTGAAAAGAAAATGGAACAATGGCAAAAAATTGCGATTAGTGCCTGCGAGCAATGTGGCCGTAACACCGTGCCAGAAATTCGCCCAATCATGAAATTGGAAGATTGGTGTGCCGAAGAGTACGACGGTTTAAAACTGAATCTGCATCCTCGCGCGAAATACTCAATCAATACCCTGCCGACGCCTGTAGAAAAAGTGCGATTATTGATTGGCCCAGAAGGCGGTTTGTCGAGCGATGAAATCGATATGACCGAGCAATACCAATTTGAAGAGACGCTTCTCGGCCCACGTGTATTACGTACCGAAACCGCGGCGTTAACAGCAATTACAGCCCTACAAGTTCGTTTTGGCGATCTTGGCTAACCGGAGAAAAGCATGATTAAACTTGGCATCGTGATGGACCCAATTTCGTCCATCAATATCAAAAAAGACTCTAGCTTTGCCATGATGCTAGAAGCACAACGTCGCGGCTACGAAATCCATTACATGGAAATGCAAGATCTGCATTTGGATCAAGGCGTGGCAATTGCCGACACGAAGATCGTTGAGCTAAAAGAAGATCCAAACTGTTGGTACGAGTTCAAATCTGAGCAAAGCATTAAGCTGGCAGATCTTGATGCGGTACTGATGCGTAAAGATCCCCCTTTTGATACCGAATACATCTACGCGACCTATATTCTAGAGCGCGCTGAAGTGGAAGGCGCACTGATCGTCAACAAGCCACAGAGCCTGCGTGACTGTAACGAAAAACTGTTTACCGCTTGGTTCCCAGAGCTGACTCCAACCACCATCGTGACGCGTAAAGCCGAGAAAATTAAAGCCTTCCGCGAAGAGCACGGAGACGTCATTCTTAAGCCACTCGATGGTATGGGTGGCGCATCGATTTTCCGCGTGAAAGAAAACGATCCAAACGTTTCAGTGATCATTGAAACATTGACCAATCACGGCCAAAACTACGCCATGGCGCAAACTTTTGTGCCCGATATCAGCAATGGCGACAAACGCATTCTCGTCGTTGATGGCGAGCCAATGCCATACTGCCTAGCGCGTATCCCAGCCAAAGGCGAAACGCGTGGTAATCTTGCCGCAGGTGGGACTGGCGTGGCTCAACCACTGAGCGAAACAGATATGCAGATCGCACTGGCAGTTGCGCCTACACTTAAAGAAAAAGGCCTGATCTTTGTTGGCCTCGATGTGATTGGCGACAAGCTAACGGAAATCAACGTAACAAGCCCAACTTGTATTCGTGAAATTGAAGCAGCCTTCGATATCTCTATCACAGGCAAGCTGATGGATGCGATTGAGCGCCGTCTAAAAAAATAATCCCGAATAGAGGGCGCTCGCGCCCTCTGACTGCTTAGAGTATCGCCTAAGCAGAGGTTTGGGTAACCATAAGGCTGGATACTGATGAATTTAACTAACCACTTTTTAGTTGCCATGCCGGGCATGAAAGATCCCTACTTCAAGCGCAGTGTGATCTATGTGTGTGAGCACAATCAAGATGGCGCAATGGGCTTAATGATCAATGCACCAATTGAAGTCACAGTTGGGAAAATGCTGGAACAGGTTAAGGTTGAATCGGTTCATCCACCGCTAAAAAGCGATAAGCTTGAAATGCCAGTACTTAACGGTGGTCCAGTTTCTGAAGATCGCGGTTTTATCTTGCATCAACCTAAAGATCATTATGAATCAAGCATTCAAATGACCGACAAAATTTCCGTCACTACCTCAAAAGATATCCTCAGCGTACTCGGCACCGAAGCGGAACCAAACCACTACTTAGTGGCATTAGGCTATTCCGGCTGGGAAGCGGGGCAACTCGAAGTTGAGTTAGCCGAAAATTCATGGCTCACTATTGAAGCCGATCCATCAGTGATCTTTGAAACCCCACTGACAGAACGCTGGCAGACCGCAGTACAAATGTTGGGTATTGATGTCGCGCAACTCTCTAGCGATGTTGGTCACGCATAGCTTACGTGTTGATTCAACTACATAAGCCCCACAACCAAAGAATCAAAAACTATGTCAAATAGAACTATTATGGCCTTTGACTATGGTACCAAAAGTATTGGTAGCGCCATTGGTCAGGAAATTACCGGAACCGCTTCACCACTCAAAGCATTTAAAGCCAACGATGGTATTCCTAACTGGGATGATATTGAAAAGCAGATCAAAGAGTGGCAACCAAACTTAATCGTGGTAGGCCTACCGACTGACTTGCACGGCAAGGATCTTGAAACCATCACACCACGTGCGAAAAAATTCGGCCAGCGACTACAAGGTCGATTTGGGGTAGCGGTAGAGATGCATGATGAGCGTCTTTCTACCCGCGAAGCCCGCGCCGATCTGTTTGCGATGGGCGGCTATAAAGCGCTATCAAAAGGCAATGTCGACTGCCAATCAGCGGTGGTGATCTTAGAGAGTTGGTTTGAAGCCCAGTGGGGCGAATAGTCTCCTATTCATTAAAAGCGACTCTGTGTTAAAAACTATTCTGCGCTAAAAACACAAATCCCGAGCCAATGCTCGGGATTTTTTATGCTTCTAGCGTTATAAACTGCAGTCGTTATTCGCCAGCGACTTTCATCGACTCAAGTAGAATCGAACCAGTTTGAATTTGCGAGCGTGTTTCAACATCGCTGCCAACGGCGACGATCTGTTGGAACATGTCTTTCAGGTTACCCGCAATGGTCACTTCCGATACAGGGTATTGGATTTCACCATTTTCCACCCAGAAGCCAGCCGCACCGCGCGAGTAATCGCCAGTAACGGTATTCACCCCTTGCCCCATCACTTCCGTCACCAAGAAGCCAGTACCGAGCTCTTTAAGCATCTGCTGGTAATCTTGCCCTGTTGATTGCACGAACCAGTTATGGATGCCGCCCGCATGACCGGTTGGATCCATCTTCATTTTACGTGCCGCGTAGCTGGTCAATAAGTAGGTTGCCAACACGCCATCAGTAATGATCTCGCAATCTTTAGTAAAGACGCCTTCACTATCAAATGGGCTTGAAGCCAAACCACGCAGAATATGCGGACGCTCAGAAACGTTAAACCAGCTCGGTAGGATCTGCTTACCTAAATGATCGAGTAAGAACGACGATTTACGGTAGAGGTTGCCACCACTGATCGCCATCACCAGATGACCAAGTAGGCCTGTCGCCACATCCGCAGCAAACATCACTGGGTATTTACCCGTAGCTAGACGCTTAGCATCCAAACGGCTCACGGTTTTTTCTGCCGCCAATTGGCCGACTTGTTCCGGTGTCCACAGCTCATCTTTGTGACGCGCCATGGTGTAGCTGTAATCGCGCTCCATTTCGCCGTTGGCACCTTGACCAATCACACAACAACTGGTGCTGTGACGGCTGCTGGCATAGCTAGCAAGCAGACCATGGCTGTTACCATAGACTTTCACACCATAGTGGCTGTCGTAGCTAGCACCGTCACTTTGTTTGATCTTGCTGCTGTATTCCAACGCACGCTTTTCTGCGGCAATGGCGACTTGCGCGGCGTAATCAGGATCCGGCGTATCTGGGTGGAACAGATCCAAATCAGGGATCTCTTGCACCATAAATTCTTTGGGTGCTGGGCCTGCAAATGGGTCTTCCGAGGTGTATTGGGCAATGTCCAACGCCGCCATGACGGTCTGCTGAATCGCCTTCTCACTCAAATCTGACGTAGAGGCGCTACCTTTGCGTTGACCACGGTAAACCGTAATACCTAAAGCACCATCACTGTTAAATTCGACGTTTTCGACCTCACACATGCGAGTCGATACACTTAATCCAGTCGATTTAGAAATTGCGACTTCTGCGGCATCAGCCTTAACGGCTGCCATCTCTAACGCTTTAGCGACGGCGGCTTCAAGCTCAACACGCTGCTGAGCGACTTGCTCTCTTACGTCCATATTTTTTCTACATTTTCATGAGTATTGCTTCTAGGATAACAAGAATTTCGCTTTCTCCCCAAGATTCTTGTTAAAATAGAAGAAGAGATAGTCAATTAAAGGCAAAAGAGATGGCTCGTAAGAATCAAAAAGCGCCATGGGAACCGGAAGAAGAGATCATCTGGGTTAGTAAATCCGAGATGAAACGCGATATGGAGATTTTACAAAAACTTGGCGTAGAGCTGGTCGAACTGAGTTCGTCTACTCTAAAGAAAATGCCGCTAAGTGAAGATCTTTTAGATGCAGTGAAAGATGCACAACGCTTCAAAAACGAAGCGCGTCGTCGCCAGCTGCAACGCATCGGTAAACTGATGCAATATGAAGATGCGGATCAAATTCAGGCTGCACTGGATAAAATCCGTAACAAGCACGCACAAAACACCATGATGCTGCAAAAGCTTGAGTTGCTACGTGATCGTATCGCAGCGGAAGGTGATAGCGCGATTGAAGCGGTTATGACAATGTACCCTGAGGCAGATCGTCAGCGCTTACGTCAACTTGCTCGTCAAGCGGCTAAAGAAAAACAAGCGAACAAGCCACCAAGGGCTTACCGCGAAATTTTCCAAGTGCTAAGAGCGCTACAAGAAGCTCAAGAGTAATTGAGATTCGCCCAACAAAAAAGGTTGCCTTGATCGGCAACCTTTTTTATTTCCATGCTCAGTGACTGGCTTTAACAAACGCCGCCAACTCACTATTACTATGTTGCGCAGACAACCGCTCAATCGCACCAGATTCCGCCACTCGTCCATCAGCGACAAAAGCAAACTGACTGGCGATCGTGCGTGCATCGTTGATATGGTGCGTTACCATCACCACCGTCAAATTGCGCTCTTGAGCTAAGCGTTTCACCAACATCAGCATCTCTTCTCTTAAGAGCGGATCTAATGCAGAAAATGGCTCATCGAGCAGCCAAATTTGGTGTGGCTGAACAAAACAACGCGCTAAAGCCACACGCTGACGCTGGCCACCCGATAACTGCTCAGGAAGACGGCCAAAATACTCCGCAATTCCCACTTGTTGCGCGGCTTCCACCACTTGTTTTTTTTGCTCTGCCGTGAGCTTTAATCCTGGATGAAGTCCTAAACCAATATTCTCCTCAACCGTCAAATGGGCAAAGAGATTATGCTCTTGAAACAACATCGCCACTGGACGTTGATGCGGCGCTTGACCCAATAACGATTGTCCTGCGGCTAGAATATCGCCAGACTCTGGCTCAATAAACCCCGCTAACAGAGCTAATAAGGTTGATTTTCCAGCGCCACTCGGCCCCATCAGAGCCAAAATCTCACCTTCGGCCACCTCAAGAGAAAAATCAAATGGCGCGTGGTGATAGGTATAGTGGGCGTGTTTAATACTTAACATAAATCCCCTTATGACTTCGTAACATGCTTAGCGGTATGGCGAATGGAATGATGCATCGTCTGATTCGCTTTAAAGAGCTTTTCGATCACGCTAAAGCAACCGACACTGAGCAGCAATAAGGTCAAAGAGACCACTGCGGCAGCTTCCATTTGATAGCTTCCAAGCAATTGGAACAGATAGAGAGGCAAAGTACGGAACTCACTTCCGCCAAATAATGCCACCGCACTTAAATCGCCCATCGCCAGCATAAAACTCAAGGCAAACGCGTGCGCCATTGGTTTTTTCAAGCCTCGCCATTCAACCACTTTAAATCTCTGCCAACCGCGTAAACCTAAACTCGCCGCTAAGTATTGATAATGCTGTTCGATTTGTAACATCGGTTGCGACAAGGTTTTGATCACATATGGCAACCCCATCAAGGCATTGACCGCCACAACAATAAAATACGCTAGACTGAAAACATCCGTCACATTACGCAGTAATAAGAACAATCCGGTGGAGATCACCAATCCCGGCGTCACCAAAATAATCGTTCCCACCAGCTCAATCTGATCCGCTCGACGATTTTTCGACATTAAACGCCAACGTCGACTGGTGGTTAAAACCGCGATGCCCGCCGCTAAAGCAAACACACTGGCGACGATAGCGACTTGCAAAGAGGAAAGCAGTGCTTGCCAAAAACGCGTATCACGCAACACATCGATAATCTGTGTATTTAGCCCGCTCAGCACCACCATCAATAGTGGTGGGACGACCAATAGAGAAGCAAACATAATCCAGCCAGCATCCCACACGCGCGCCAAACGGCCATCATTAACCAAGTAACGCAGCTGTGTCGTTGAACCGTTAGAGACCGCGAGAGGCTTAGCGAGGCGCTGAATAGAAAGCGCCAGTAAGCCACACAACGCCATTTGCCAAATCGCCAATAAAGCGCCAGCTTGCAGATCAAAATCAAACTTAATCGCTTGATAGATCGCCAGCTCAATCGTGGTCGATTTTGGCCCGCCCCCTAACGCCATAACCGTAGCAAAACTGGTAAAGCAAAGCATAAAGACCAAGCCCGATACGTGGGGTAATTGCTGTCTTAAACGCGGCCACTCAACCCACTTAAATTTCTGCCACTGGCTCATTCCCAAGTGGGCACACAGTTTATGTTGCTCTTGAGGAATGGTATCTAATGCTTGCAGCAACAAGCGGGCAGCGTAAGGGAGATTGAAAAACACATGCGCAAGTAAAATACCGTTCAAACCATAAATGGAAAACGGTAATGTGTGCTCAAACTGCGCTAAAACATCGGCTATGAGCCCTGAATTTCCGTAAATCGCCAATAAGCCAAATACCCCCACCAGCACAGGTAATACTAGAGTGGAGCTAAATAGTTTGAGCAACAAGCCCTTACCTTTAAAATCACGCTTTGACAGTGCATGGGCGACCGGAAGCGCAAGACCAACACTGATCAAAGTGGAAAGAAACGATTGATAGAAACTAAATTGCGTAACGTGGCGATAATAAGGATCTTGCCAAACCTGCAATAGATTGAGCGACGGTGCGGCATAAAAGAGCGCCGCCAAAGCTGAAAAGACAAAGGCCGCGATAAACATCGCGACCCACAGTCCTAATTTAGGAAGACGATTCAAGTAAAAACCTTAACGCGTTAAAGCGCTTTGCCATTCACGAATCCATGTCTTACGTTGCGTGGCAATTTCATCAGCACTAAAACTTAGCGCTTTGCTCGGCACTGTCAGGGTAGAGAAACCTTCTGGCTGAGCTACATCTGTGACAGGATACATCCAGTTCCCCGTCGGCATAGCTGATTGGAATTGATCACTCAAAATAAACTGCATGAACTGATCCGCTAACGCTGGGTTCTTACTGCCCTTCACTTTTGCGGCAACTTCAACTTGCGTGTAGTGACCCTCAGTAAAATCCGCTGCTGCGTATTTAAGATCGTTTTCGGCAATAATGTGGTAAGCCGGTGATGTGGTGTACGAAAGCACCATATCCGCTTCGCCTTCTAGGAACATCGAATAAGCTTCAGACCAACCTTTCGTCACGGTCACGGTTTTGCCTGCCAGTTTTTGCCATGCGGCCGCGACATCATCACCGTAAACTGATTTCATCCAAAGCATCAAACCTTGCCCCGGAGTCGAGGTTCGTGGATCTTGATAGATGATTTTTAGATCGTCACGCTGCTCAACCAATTCTTTCAAGCTTGTCGGTGGGTTAGCGAGCTTTTCTTTGTTGTAAACAAAGGCAAAGTAGCCATAGTCATAAGGGACAAAGGTGGTGTCTTGCCAACCGCCGGGAATTGTTACGCTGCTGGTATCAACCTGATGCTCACTCAGTAAACCGGTCTTCTTCGCTTCTGCCATTAGATTGTTGTCCAACCCTAAGACAATATCCGCTTTGCTATTGCCGTTTTCTAAACGTAAGCGGTTCAAAATCGACACGCCATCATCCAGCGCGACAAAATTAACATCACAACCACCGCACTGGGCTTCAAAGGCTTTTTCCACTGTTGGGCCTGGGCCCCAATCTGCGGCAAATGAATCGTAGGTATAAACGGTTAGGGTATTGTCCGCCGCGAAGGCAGAAAAAGACGCGCAAGCAATCGCTAGCGTACTAAAGGTGGTGGTTAACATGGTGGTTTTCACTGTTCGCTCTCTCCTAGTTGAGCGGCACAGGTTTGAGGTCGGCGTTTAATTAGCGCAGTAACTAAATGACCAGACTCAATTCCTACGCCAGCATTATCTGGTTCAGGTACACGGGTCCCAGTCATTGACCGATCTCAGCCAGCGCATCACAGCATGGCTCCCCGTTGAGTATTGATGGGATTGTAATCATTCTGCCAATGTATGGCTAGCGAGATATTATCCTCTGTGATCATAACCCCAGCGCGGAACTAACCCCTGTTCAACACCGAGATGATCCAGAATTCTCGCCACCATGAAATCAATCAAATCTTCAATGGTTTGTGGTTGGTGATAAAACCCGGGCGCGGCAGGCATAATGGTAACCCCCATTGTCGATAGCTTATGCATATTCTCTAAATGCAAGGTAGAAAAAGGCGTTTCACGTACCACCAGCACTAGCTGGCCACGCTCTTTCATCACTACATCAGCCGCACGCTCAATCAAATTATCCGACATGCCGTGAGCGATTGCCGCCACACTGCCTGCAGAACATGGACACACCACCATCTGTTTTGGCGCAGCAGATCCTGACGCCACTGGCGAGAACCAATCGTCTTTGCCACACACCACCAATTTATCTGCATCACAATTGAGATGCGTAACTAATGCTTGCTGCGCGGCCTCTGGGCCACTTGGCAATTTCAAACCATGTTCAGTTGCCAACACCACTCGCGCGGCAGAAGAGATCAATAGATAGACCTGATAATCTGCCGCCAATAAACACTCGAGTAGGCGCAACCCATAAGGTGCGCCCGATGCGCCAGTAAAGGCTAAAGTAATCGCTTTACTACTCTTGTTTGTCATGCTGTTTAACCTGCCAGTTTCTCTAGCAGCTTGCCATGAATACCTTCAAAGCCGCCGTTACTCATCACTAGAATATGGTCGCCAGGTACGGCTTTTGCCACGATCGCATCGACCAATTGATCAATATCAGCACTGGTATAAGCCGGTTGAGAACATTGCTGAGCAACCTCTTCCACCGACCATTCAATGCTCTCTGGCTGATAAAGGAAAACCTCATCGGCATGATGCAATGATGCCGCGAGAGTATCTTTATGTACACCACGTTTCATCGTCGCAGAACGCGGTTCTAGTACCGCAATGATCTTATCGCCGCCCACCTTGTTACGCAGGCCACCCATCGTCAGTTCAATCGCCGTTGGGTGATGAGCAAAGTCATCATAAACCGTCACGCCATTCACTTGCCCTTTCAGTTCAAGGCGACGCTTTGTATTGATAAATTTCGCTAGCGATTCACACGCAAGATCGGCAGTCACACCAACATGGCGAGCAGCAGCAATCGCCATTAAGGCATTATCGACGTTATGATCACCAACCAGATCCCATTTCACTGTGCCTTTGATTTCACCATCAAGCAGCACATGGAATTGTGAACCGTCTTTAACCATCTTTTCAGCACGCCAATCTCCTTGTTCACCGGTGTATTCAGTTTCACTCCAACACCCGCGGTCTAGCACATCGGCCAGCGCTTGATCGGCTTTCGGTGCTAAAATACGCCCGTTGCTCGGCACGGTACGGACAAGATGATGGAATTGACGCTTAATCGCCTCAAGATCATCAAAGATATCGGCATGATCAAACTCGAGGTTGTTCATCACTAATGTTCGTGGATGGTAGTGAACAAACTTTGAACGCTTATCGAAAAAAGCGCTGTCATATTCGTCCGCTTCGACAACAAAGAACATGCTTTCGCCCAATCGAGCCGAGATGCCGAAATTTCCTAACACGCCACCGACTAAAAAGCCCGGTTGGTAACCGCAATCTTCGAGGATCCAAGACAACATACTTGAGGTGGTGGTTTTACCATGCGTGCCCGAGACAGCTAATACCCAGCGATCATGCAATAAGAACTCTTGTAACCACTGTGGTCCAGAGGTGTAGCGTAGGTTGTTATTAAGTACATACTCAACACAAGGATTGCCGCGACTCATCGCATTACCAATCACCACAAGATCTGGGGCAGGATTCAATTGAGCAGGATCGAAACCCTCTATTATTTCAATACCTTGAGATTCAAGCATGGTACTCATTGGTGGATAAACATTGGCATCACTGCCCGTCACTTTATGGCCTAACTGGCGCGCTAATGTTGCCGCGCCACCCATAAAGGTGCCACAGATCCCCAAGATATGAATGTGCATAAACGAAACCTTGTCCTACGCTAAAAATACCGCTTCATTATGGCGATAAAGCCACTAAAAGCGAACCGTTTTGATCACTCTATTGCCAATTGAACCGACCTATTTCGCCCTATTCGCGCGCTTTTCTACACTCTCTATCAGTCCAAAACACAATGTAAATAAATTGGGATCTCAAGCAGTTAGTTTATTACCCATAAAAAGATCTACGTCTTACACTTATCTAGGGAGTTTTTAATCACTGAGCAAATCCTCCTATTGCACTGGATCATTAGAAATCCATCACTCAAGCCCAATATCTTTAGCTGACTAAAAGGAAATAACATGTCTGGAATGCGCACGCTTGGCGAGTTCATCGTTGAGAAACAAGCAGACTTCCCTCACGCTGGTGGCGATCTTTCATCGCTGCTCTCTTCGATTCGATTGGCAGCCAAAATCGTTAACCGTGAAATCAATAAAGCGGGTCTGGTGGATATCACTGGCGCGGTCGGCACTGAAAACGTACAAGGCGAAGCTCAGCAAAAACTAGATGTTTACGCTAACGATAAATTCAAAGCCGCCCTAGAAGCACGCGATCAGGTGTGTGGAGTGGCCAGTGAAGAGGAAGATCAAGCAGTCGCCTTCAGTAAAGAGCTCAACAAAAATGCCAAATATGTGGTGTTAATGGACCCTCTTGATGGATCGTCAAATATTGATGTTAACGTATCAGTCGGTACCATTTTCTCCATCTATCGCCGAGTGTCGCCGATTGGCACGCCACCGACTGAAGAAGATTTCCTCCAACCGGGCAACAAGCAAGTCGCGGCAGGTTATGTGATCTACGGTTCCTCTACCATGTTGGTGTACACCACAGGCAATGGCGTCAATGGCTTCACCTACGACCCATCACTTGGCACCTTCTGTCTTTCACATGAAAACATGATGATCCCAGAGGATGGTCAGATCTACTCGATCAACGAAGGCAATTATTTCCGCTTCCCACAAGGCGTTAAAAAATACATCAAATATTGCCAAGAAAACGATCCACAAACCCATCGCCCATACACTTCGCGCTACATTGGTTCACTGGTGGCTGATTTTCACCGTAACCTACTTAAAGGCGGGATCTATCTTTACCCAAGCACACAAAGTCATCCGCAAGGTAAATTACGCCTACTGTATGAATGCAATCCAATGGCCTTCATCATTGAGCAAGCGGGAGGCTTAGCCTCGGATGGCGCACAGCGCATTATGGATCTCAAACCCACTGAGCTACATCAACGCGTGCCCTTTTTCGTTGGTTCAACCAACATGGTTAAACAAGTTGAGTTACTGCTGGAATTGCATCCCGACTAAAGATAAAGCGCCGCGAGGCGCTTTTTTAGTCTCAAAACAATAACAGTTTGTTTACATCAAACTCGCTTTGCCTTTATTGTAGTGGCTGTATTTTTACCCAATCACTCTTCATTTGAATTAGAAATAAGGATATCTCTCATGAGCTTGAATGATGTACCTGCTGGTAAGTCTCTACCCGATGACCTGTATGTCGTCATCGAAATCCCTGCCAATGCAGACCCAATCAAATATGAAGTCGATAAAGATTCTGGTGCGGTTTTCGTTGACCGCTTTATGTCAGCGCCGATGTTCTACCCATGCAATTACGGTTACGTAAATGACACTTTATCACTTGATGGTGATCCGGTTGATGTCCTGGTTCCAACCCCTTACCCACTAATGCCGGGATCGGTGATTCGTTGTCGACCAGTTGGGGTGTTAAAAATGACCGATGAGTCTGGCGAAGATGCGAAGGTGTTTGCCGTGCCACACAGCAAGCTGTCTAAAGAATATGACCATATCCAAGATGTTGGTGATATCCCAGACCTGCTCAAAGCGCAAATCACCCAGTTCTTTGAGCGCTATAAAGAACTGGAAGCAGGAAAGTGGGTAAAAGTCGATGGCTGGGCAGATGTCGCAGCAGCACGACAAGAGATTCTAGAATCTTATCAGCGCGCTCAAAATTAGCCCTTAGAAAACAACAAAGCCAGCATTGCTGGCTTTTTAATCAATGCCTTATCAAATCAATTACTACCAAGATTCACGTCGGGCGTTTTCGTAATCACTACGAAAGAATGGATCTACATCATCACAAATACCTAGATATGGTTTGTCTAGGCGAGCAAGCATATAAGCGCTTTGTGAACAGTACTTCTCTTTACCTGCTGCGTATCCCACTTGATAGGCATTATACAACTCATCAGTAAAGGCCCCTGACTGATCCAGTTCTGCCAGCTTTTGTTCACTTTGAGAAAGATGGCCTTTGATTGCTTGTTGACGGCCATAATCTTGCCACGCATCTGTCGTATTTGGAATGGTAATAGGCTGCGCTGCGCACCCCATCAATACACTCGATATTAAGATGCTAGGCATCAACATTACTTTCCACTTCATACTGTCCCCTCACACTGATTTGACGGCGCTAGATGCGCAGTCATTATCATGATTTGGTCATTATACCCGTTGACACCAATCACCCGATGCAATCATGACATCCAATTGTGATGCATCTTGATAAAGATAAATCCAAGCCTCACCAAAGGGGGTTGGAATTAACTCACGGCGATATTCAACCGGTACATCTTCTAGCTTATCCAATTCGGCTAGCATCGCGTCATTAACTAAATAGACTTCACCAAAAATCACTTGATGTCCTTCTACTACGGCTGGATAAGCGCCAAGATCATATAACGCGTATTCGGGCAATGTTTCGTGATGGCCTAAAAACTGACCTTGACCAACAAAATGGTGGTTAGTTTCATTCTCACGCAATGTGCCGTAAACAAAAACCAAATGTTGCACTGGCAACCTCCCTTCTATTGCATGCGATCATTTCAGAACATCAATGATTAATTGAATTCAAACTGATAGAG
Organism: Vibrio scophthalmi LMG 19158; assembly: GCF_000222585.1. GTDB lineage: Bacteria > Pseudomonadota > Gammaproteobacteria > Enterobacterales > Vibrionaceae > Vibrio > Vibrio scophthalmi. The sequence continues at coordinate 19,000 of NZ_AFWE01000056.1, forward strand.
CAGATCCACCGCACTGTCTAAGCCGGAAACTACTTCTAAGTAGAGATCCTTCATTAAACGATAGCGCACTGTAAACTCACCGACAGAATCAAAAATACCGACGCCATATTTCACTTGTAAGCCTGGTAATACATAGCCACTCACCGTCACTTGAGAATCATCACCGGAGCCAGCGGTATCCAATTGCAGGTCTTGCACACCAAACGCTTGGCCAAGCTCACCGACCACCTTGCCGCTTTTGGCTAAGCTGAGTCCGATCAAGGTGGTGGTCATCGCGTTGCCGCCCGATTCACCATCAATATCTTGACCTCTTAATAGATAAGATAGCGCATTTGCCTGTGGCATGGCGGGATCAGAAAAAATCGTTAACTGCGGTTCATCAGCAGGCCCCACCACTTTTACCCCTGCGGTGACATCATCTTGAGTATTGTCCGGGTTACGTATTGCAGTAATTTGCACATACGGTTGATCCACCGGTCCGTTCATCAAGATCTTGCCTTCTTTGATCAACAAGTCTTGACCAAAGGATTGATAAGAACCCTCAACGATATTGACTTCGCCCGTCACGAATGGCCCTTTATTTTTCTGCACCACTTTAAGATTGCCAACCAAGCCGCCTTCTAAGCCAAAGGCGGACAATTTAAAGTCATCGCCGATCTTAATCTTAATATTGGTTTCCACTTCAAATGGCACCGTTGAATCACTCTTCAGTGGTTTTCCTTTACTATCCACCAGCACCAAGTCTTTTGATATGCCTACCGCACTTGGCGGCAGTTCATCGATCACAATACGGCCCCAAGGCAGCGCAATATTGCCATCAATCCGCGCCAAATTAGGTTGCGCAGAGATGGTCATATCGGGAATCACCTTAATACGCACCATTGGTGGCAGATTCACTTGCAGTTCATCAGCAAAAACCCGCACGTGCGAGCGCCAATCTTGGAGATCTTGCCAGTCACCATCACCGGTAACATTCAACTTGCCATCGGGAGTTTGAATCGCCGCGTTTAACTTGGCGTTGTAGCCGTTAAACTCAATCGCTAATCGACCAGAATCAATATCAATCGGAGAAATATCACCATGCAACAACATGTCATCCACGACAAATTGTCCGTTCACTTGTGGATGAAGCAATGGGCCTGAAAAACGTAAATCCGTTTGAATGTTTGATTTTAGTTGGCTGTATTCACCGACCAAGACATTGAGGAAGTCTAAATTAAACGTGCTCAACGCCAATTGACCCTCCATCTGTTTATCTTGCGCCGTCACATCTGGAATCGTCACTTGGCCGCTCACATCGCCATTGTCGGTAACATCAAATAACCAATCCGCTTTCAATTGATTATTGGCAACGTCAGCATTGATTTTTACACTGTCCCAACCAAACACCAACGGCTTATCAAACATTTGCTTCACTTGCCCTGTTGGCATCGTGATCGAAGCCTTTAACTGTGGCGCTTGTTGCGGAGCCCATTTAGCCCAAACTTGACCTTCCACCGAACCGCTAAGCTCGGTTTTCTCGGCCATAAACATCGACAGTTGTTTGAAATCGAACTGCTTAATGGAAAATTGCGCTTCACCACTTTCGCCCACTTGAATATCTTTATCCAGACAAACTGAGCTGTCATTTTGTTGCCAACAGTGTGCACCAACCGCCGCCATTTGACTGGCAAAATCAAAGGTAACCGCCGTGGCTTGATTGAGGTTCCAATCACCTTGCTGGGTACGAATCATCATCCGACCAAGTTGACCTTGCCAGACAAGATTAGGTTTATCAGTCAAATTACCACTGATAGCCAAACGGGTTGAAAGCAACTCTGAATTCACTTCAAGACTCAATTCATGGGCATCTTGATTACCGCCAATATTGAGCTCAACATCATCAATCAGATTGCCTTGATAATTGATTTGCGCCACTTTGAGGTTCACTTTGCCATGCGGTAACGGTAATGGCACAACATCACCTTGTAGACGCACACTTTTCACTTGTGCTTCACCGCGCCAGTCAATGTTATTCACAGCAAGGTTAACGCCAACTTCAGGTTCACTCAGCTTGCCCCGCAAACTCAAGTCACCCAACGCGCTGCCTTGCAGTTCCGGAATTGACTTCGCCAGCTCAGGTAGATTAAGCCGAACGTCCATATTCCATTGCTGCTCAAGCTTACCTTTTGCTTCAATTTGGTTTGGCCCATGAGACAGCACCAACTTAGGTGTTTCAAGATGAATATCACCCACCCCTTTTTTGTCTGATGCCTTGAGCGAGCCGACCACATTAAGCGGGTATTGACGTAATACTCCATCAATGTCGAGCATTGGCAGATTCACTTGCCAACCACCCTGTTGGGTTAACGAGCCATCGGTTTTCAATGCCCCGCTAAGATTGCCTTCCGCCTCTGACCATTGCAGGCCGGGCTGAATATTAGCCAAAGTCAGATCCGCCGCCCAATTGATTGGGGCTTGCCAGTTAGCCATCGCCGAGCCTTTGATCTCACCACCGAGGGTTTTTATATCAAGGGCCGACAAATGAATTTCAGACAAATCCCCTTTCCCAGTAAGCGTTAAATCCACCTCCGGAATTGTCTGACCTTTGGCATTACCATCAAGATCCAATTGATAACCCGCTAAGGATCCTTGAGCGTTAAATTGATTGATTAGCGCTTGGTAGTCAGCCTTTCCCGTTAGTGGCCACTGTGCTTTGCCCTTTTTAAGCGCAATCTGGAATGGCAAGTTCGGATCAAGCGGTTCCAGTTCTGCGCTCAGATCCGCTTGAATCAACTGACGTAACTTTGCCTCCAACTTGAGCTTTTCAACACTGCCCGTGGCTTTTAAGGTGAGTTTTTGCCCATTGACTGGTGCCATTTTCACTAAAGCATCGAGGCTAAGATCGAGCGGATAACCATGGTTTAGAGTAACTTCACCCGTTAAGCCCGCTTTAAGTTGCGGCATATCGACATCAAGCTGGCTCACTTTGACGCTGGATTGGCTTGCTAAAGCTTTTAAAGCAAGCTGATGGATAATCACCGGCTCCGCTTGCTCGAGTTTAAAGTTGCTAATGTCAAGTTGTGTCACATCAACCGATAATGGCAGCACCACATCAGGTAATTCAATCGGCTGAGAATCACTGTTTTTTGCCGTCGCATTATCTGATTGCTTAGTCGAGGTCTGCTCTGGCGTCGCAGGGGCTAATTTGACCACGCCACCATCAAAACGAGTTTTGTTAATACTGAGGCGATTTCCTTGGAAGATCAGCCCAGTGGCAAATGTATCCCAACGGACCTGATTGCCCAGTACATCAAGCGCGACATCCTGTAAGAGAATACGACCGACACGAATAGGTAAAGGCGAGGTAATTGTTGAGCTGGCGGCTGAGTCAGGCTCAGTACTTGGCTCAGATTCAGGCAGTTGTGGCATGCTAAATTGCACACCTTGCGCACTTAGCTCATCAATACAGACGCTCGGTTCGGTAAAACAAGCAGGTTTTATCGCTAAGGTTAATGATTTTATCTGTGCATCAACATGCAATTGATCATCTTTAAACGCGACGTCATTGAGCGTGAAACGTGGAAATATCGATCCCTGATGAGATCCGATGGTGAGCTGCGGAACGAAACGATCAGCCCCCCACACCACTAAGCTTAAACCTGGTTTAGAAAACAATACCACCACCAGTGCTAGCAGCAGAGCCAGCACTAATCCCAACACAATCAAAGAAAGCCATTTTGACCACTTTAATACCACTTTGGTCATAACTCAGGCCCTAAAGTAAAGTGCACTTGGAATTCATCCCCCGGTCGGGCATCTAAACCCCAAGCAAAATCAAGTCGTACAGGGCCAACCGGTGACTCCCAGCGAATACCAGCACCAACACCTCGTTTAAAATCAGGGGTTTTGTTGAATGCATCACCATAGTCGTAAAACAAGGCACCCCACCAATTTCCCACTACTCGATATTGATATTCTAAAGAGGTCGTCGCGATATATTTAGCACCGGTTAGCGCACCACTCGAATCTCGCGGAGAAATAGACTCATAGCCATAACCACGCAGATTATTGTCACCACCAGCAAAGAAACGTAGTGACGGTGACAACTTATCAAATTCATCAGTCACGTTGGCACCGCCATCAATACGGAACAAGCCACGATGGTTATTGCCAATGCTGCGTATCCATGTTGTTCCCGCTTGAATCCGGAACACGCGCGCCTCCGAAAGTGCTTTGGGATCACCATATTCCATCGTGGCAGTTTGTCTATCGCCCCACATTGGCATTGAGCCGCCACGAGAACGAGTACGTGAGAAGGAAATGCCCGGCAACAAGAATTGTGCGTTATCGTCTTGAATACCCTGCTCGTAGTTCTCTAACAAATAACGAATGAACAGCGTACGATGCCAGCCATTATCCAGTGTCCAGTGACGCTCTAAAGCGATATTGGATTCTAAGCTTTTGGTATCGCGGTTATCGACGTTTTTCATCCCATATTGAATGCGATAGTACTCATTCAGCACATCTTCCAGTGGAATACGATAGCCTGCCGTAATGGTCTGCTCAGGCTTTGACAATGAAAAACTGCTATCAAAACTATGGCCGCGTGAGTTTACCCAAGGCTTTTTCCATTTTAATGAACCACGCACCCCCACATCGGTCGAATAACCAATACCGGTTTCTAACTGGTTTTTCGCTTGAGGGGCTAATGAAACTTTGACTGGAAGGTCACGTCCTTGACCAAGATGGCTTAAATCTGGCTCAACGAACACAGAAGAAAACCAATCGGTATTGGAAAGGTTTTGGTTGTAGATACCGATGTCCGTCACCAAGTAAGGATCACCGACTTTATAAGGTTCAAGAGAATGAACGCGATCTTCTTCAATTTGGCTACCCGTAATGATGGTTTCACCAAAGTGGTAGCGGATACCACTATTATAATGCAAACGAATATAAGCCTGATTAAGCGCCGGAGAGACCTCTAAGCGGCTCAGTTCAAAGTCTCCCTCAAAGTAGCCTTTTTGCAACGCTAGATTACGAATGCCGGACTTTAGAGCATCGTAGTCACCTTGATTAAGGCGCTTTCCGACTTTCAAACCACTGCGTTTAACTAAAGTGGCAAAATCCTTATCTTGCTTGGCCTCACCTTCAAATTGAATATCCAACTGGCTAATAAGAACGGGTTTCCCTTTCTTCACCTCAACGATGAGATCTTTCCCATCGTCTTCAACACTAAAAGAAAATTGCGGATGGTAATAACCCAAAGCGTTAAGCGCTTCAGTGATATTACGCTCTAAACGAGCTTGAAAACGCAGTGAGGTGTCATATTCTTTTTCGGGAATTGAGGTTAAATAGGCATCAACATTATCTTTGACTTTGCCCTTTAAGCCTCGGATCGACAAGTCCACATCCGCCACAACACTAAAGCTAGGCAGACACAAGACAGCTACAAGAATGACGAGAGGCTTTTTAAACATGCAGTATTAACGTTATTAATTCGTATTGTTTATATTAAATGATAACGTTAGTTGTTGATTTAGTCTGTATGAAAAACGTCAAATTCACGGTCTTCTTCATAGGACAAACGCTCAAGGAGACGCAATATGTTAGATAAACAAACGCTTATCTCGGCCGAACTCGCCTTACCCGGCCGAGAGACACCATTATCAGTGGAAGATAAACACTTCGTTAATCAGTCAAGCTTATCGGCGCAGCCACATGACGATCAGCAACAAGTTTTATTCGGAATGGGCTGTTTCTGGGGCGCAGAGCGCCTTTTTTGGCAGCTTGACGGCGTAATCAGTACTTCGGTCGGTTATGCTGGAGGTTACACGCCAAACCCTAGTTATGAAGAAGTTTGCACTGGCCTCACCGGACATACCGAAGTGGTACGAGTGGTTTTTGATCCCAACCTCATCAGTTTTGAACAACTGCTGCATCACTTTTGGGAGCAACATAATCCCACCCAAGGCATGCGACAAGGCAATGATTTAGGAACGCAATACCGCTCAGCGATCTATGTTTATGACCAGCAACAACTTGAACACGCTCTCGATTCAAAACAGCGTTATCAAACCTTGCTTGGCCAACAAGCCGTCACCACTGAAATTGATCTCGGCAAAACCTATTACTTCGCCGAAAGCTACCATCAACAATACTTAGCGAAGAATCCAAATGGCTATTGTGGTCTTGGTGGAACTGGAGTCTGCTTCCCGCCACAAACTAGCGCGTAATGGTCCCGATTGGCAATGGTCTGGCTTCTTAGTCTGAAATTTGAGTATATACTTTAGCTTCGTCTGCCAAGCATGACCTAACAGGAAGAAAATAATGAAAAATAACACCCTTATCGCTCTCGCTATTGCTACTGCACCCATGTTTGCTAACGCCCACAATTTAACTGTGGGTGACAGCGTGCCTAACGTTGAGATCGCCAGTCATGGTGAGATTTTAGTACAGAACAACGACACGATTTATCAGGCATGGAATAGCAATGCGATGTTAGGCAAAGTTCGTGTTATTCAAGCGATCGCTGGGCGCAGTAATTCAAAAGAGATGAATGCGCCTTTGATGGTAGCCATTACCGCAGCACAATTTCCCGCTGACGACTATCAAACCACCACCATCATCAACCAAGATGATGCGATTTGGGGCACAGGATCATTTGTAAAGTCCTCAGCACAAGACAGCAAAACGGACTTCCCTTGGTCTTCGATGGTGTTAGATGAGAATGGTGTGGTTGCCAATAGCTGGGATTTAAAATCAGAATCATCGGCGATCATCATGCAAGATAAGCAAGGTAAGATCTTGTTCGTTAAGGAAGGTGTATTAACGCCTGAAGAAATCCAGCAGGTATTAAAACTGATCGCACAAAACTTATAATCGCCCCATTTAGCACTTAAAGTTTCTGACGGAGTTGTTATAGTATAACAACTCCGTTTTTATTAATTGATGATTATGACGCCTCGCTTTGGTTTGTTGTCGCTGCGCAAATTGATGATTGTACTCTGTACCGTCATGCTACTGCTGTGGACGAACTTTGCCGTCATTCATCACCAATTAGACCTTAATCTTCAACACCACGAGCACCATCACTGCCAACTTTTTGCTAGCGTAGTGCATGGCGCCAAATCGAGCTCACTGGCTCTACTACTCTCCAATTCATCAGAACCTCCACCTTCGCTTGCTGTATATCACTACCTAGAGGTTCCGGTGATCGCGCAAATTGCTCGCGCACCACCTAAGCTTATCTAAATACGACAAATTTAATTTCTGACCTCGCATTTCTAATCCCGCAAGGCACAGGAATGAACTCTGCGCACAAAACAAACTTTGTGGGTAATACGACATATTTATATCAGCTCTAGGAAAGTAAAATGAACAAGTTTTCTCCGATTGCACTCGCTCTAGGTTTACTCTTTGCACACACCGCTATGGCAGAAGAGGGATTTCGCCAGCATGACGCTCACGTCCATGGTGAAGTCGAATTCAATATCGCCCAAGATGGTGACGAATTGCTGTTTGAAATAACCTCACCCGGTGCAGACGTCGTCGGTTTTGAGCATGCTCCAGAAAACGAGGCTCAAAAACAGGCGCTTGCTAAGGCGATTGCTCAACTGGAAAAGCCAATAGAAGTACTTGCGCTTTCTTCGTCTGCTCAATGTGAAATCGAGCATGTCTCGGTGCGCCACACGTTAGGTGAAGACGAGCACCACGACCACGACCACGACCACGACCACGACCACGACCACGACCACGACCACGACCACGACCACGACCACGACCACGACCACGACCACGACCACGACCACGACCAGCATGATGAAAAAGCCCATCATCAAGATCAAGAAAAACATCATGACCATGATGAACATAACGATCATGCTGATCATGCTGATCATGCTGATCATGCTGGGCATGGTGAATTCACCGTTGAATACCATTACCAATGTGGTGAAATTAGTCAGCTTAAACAGATCGATACACAATGGTTTAGCTTGTTTCCAAGCACAGAGAAAGTTCGTGCTAATGTCTTAACCGACACAGAACAAAAAGCCGTTGACCTTAACGCGAAAAACAGCACGATTAAGCTGTAACGAAAAAGAGAGCTTGGTACTCATATCAAGCTCTCCTTGTTATCGATATTGATTGGAATACTCAATGAATAACACCTCACAATCGAAGGTGATTGCTCTACAGCAAGTAGAGTTCACATGGCCAGGTGGCGATAAACCGACTCTCGCAATAGAGAAATTAGATGTTCACCGTGGTGAGCATTTATTTATTAAAGGCCCAAGTGGCTGTGGTAAATCGACACTATTAGGTCTTCTTACGGGCATTAATCAAGCCCAACAAGGTTCCGTGACGATTCTTGGCGAGGATCAGGGGCAACTTAGTAGCCGTCAACGTGATAGATTTCGTGCAGACAATATTGGTTATATTTTTCAGCAATTTAATCTACTGCCTTATTTAAGCGTGATTGAAAACGTCATTCTTCCTTGTCAGTTTTCAGCTCAACGTAAGCAACGTGTCGAAGTTGATCTTGCTTTGCGCGCTCAAGATCTGCTCGAAAAATTACATTTAAGCCCAGCGCTACTGCATAAACCGGTCGTAGAACTCAGTATCGGTCAGCAACAGCGCGTTGCCGCTGCACGGGCGCTGATTGGCAGCCCACCATTGATCATTGCTGATGAACCAACCTCTTCACTCGATCATGACAATCGCACGGCGTTTATCGAACTGCTGCTAGAGCAAGTTAATCAGGTCAATGCCACACTGGTATTTGTCAGCCACGATCCCACACTTGAAGCGCTATTTGACCGCAGCTTAGATCTGCGTCTAATCAATCAAGCAGGAGAGCCAGCATGAGCCCAACCTTGATGTTAGCGTGGAAGAGTGTCAACAACCGCCGCTTAACGGCCTTCCTCACCATTCTTACTGTTGCAGTTTCATTGGTTCTGCTGCTTGGCGTTGAGCGTATTCGTACTCAAGCGAAAGCGAGTTTTGCCAATACGATTTCAGGTACCGACCTGATTGTTGGCGGTCGATCAGGGCAAGTTAACTTATTACTCTACTCCGTATTTCGCATTGGTAACGCGACCAATAATATCGACTGGAAGAGCTATCAAGAATTTAGCCAACACCGCGCTGTTGATTGGACTATCCCCTTGTCACTTGGGGATTCACACAAAGGTTTTCGTGTATTAGGCACCAATCAAAGCTATTTTGAGCACTATCGCTATGGTAATAAGCAGGCGCTAGCACTCAGCCAAGGCAAGCCATTTGAAGGCTTATTTGAAACGGTCATTGGCGCGGATGTGGCGAAGAAGCTTGGCTACCATATTGGTAGTGAAATCATTATTGCACACGGAATTAGCGATGTGGGCTTTAGTCGCCACGATAACTTACCGTTTAAAGTGGTTGGCATTTTTGCACCAACCGGCACGCCCGTGGACAAAACCGTGCATGTTTCCTTAGAAGCAATTGAGGCCATTCATGTTGGTTGGGAATCTGGTGCACGACTTGGTGCCACACCGAGCGCTGAAAGCCTAGCCAAGGCTGATTTTCAGCCGGGCCAAATTACCGCGATGATGGTCGGTCTGAAGTCAAAAATTCAAACCTTTGCCTTACAGCGTCAGATCAACACTTACCCGCAAGAACCGCTAAGCGCTATTTTACCCGGTGTCGCGTTGCATGAATTATGGGGCATGATGTCCGTTGCGGAACAAGCTTTAATGGTGGTCTCTGGTTTTGTCGTTGTCGCCGGTTTACTCGGTATGCTTTCCAGCTTACTCACCAGCTTACAAGAACGACGCCGAGAAATGGCTATCTTGAGAGCGATGGGGGCAAGGCCTCGGCATATTTTCACTCTACTGATCCTCGAAGCCAGTGTGCTCACGGCTATCGGTATTGCGGTAGGTATTGGCTTGCTCTATGGCTTGTTAGCATTAGCCGGCCCCTTTGTGACGCAAAATTACGGTATTCAGCTACCGTTAGTTATGCTCTCTTCTTATGAATTAGGTCTTATCGCTGCCGTCCAGTTTGCTGGAACTGTGATAGGTATTTTCCCTGCGCTACGAGCATACCGTCAGTCTCTAAGCGATGGGATGACAATACGGGTGTAACCATGAAAAAAATCTTAGTATTCGTGTGCTGGGCATTGAGCTTCGCTTTGCCTACTTATAGTGTTGCCAATGAGGAGATCCTAAGTCTAGATTGGGTCGACTTGATCCCAGAAAGCGAACGTAATCAGTTTGATGCGGTAGGTATGCCACTGATTACCGACCATAGTGGAGCGGCAATGCAGCAATCAACGGTAGGCTCTGTCAGACAAGAACTTAATGGTAGTCAGGTGAAAATTCCGGGGTTTGTGGTGCCATTAGAAGGGGATGAAGAGAAGATCACGGAATTCTTATTGGTGCCATACTTTGGTGCCTGCATCCATGTGCCACCACCGCCACCAAATCAAATCATTTATGTGAAGTTTCCTCAAGGCGCACCGATTCAGCAGCTATGGGATGTGATCTACGTTATCGGCACACTCAAAACCGAAACCTTTAATCATGAACTGGCGGAAACGGGTTACATCATCGAAGGGACTGCCATAGCAGAATACGATGATTACTGAGTACGCGCGGTAAATCAAACTCGCGCTGTAATCTAGCTTAGACCCAATGGTTCAAAGCACATAAAGTTTAACAAACAAGCAACCTGTTCATTGCCCTAAACATCTGGCTGACTAGATTAAGAATCTAGACAGATAAACTAGTACCGCTAGGTAAACAAAGAGTAATAAGGCAATGGATAGGTGCTTTCTAAATTTATTCTCTTTGGAATATTTCATAAGAACCCTCGCTAACTGATAACAATTTTAACAAATTGTTATCACTGGTGACAGCGAAATTTGCCGTTATCGTGTGAATTGGGCTTAAGCAGCTGACGGCAACAATAATGCAAGCAAAGATAGGTTCATAAACGAGTGCCTCAAACCTTGCCAATATCCGTCACCTCCGAACATCGCAACATCAAATAACACCGACATGACTCACATTAGTTTCTCTGGCGAGCGCGAATATAAAAAGGTACAGTTATCAGTAAGTCCATGTGGGTGAAGGAAAAACCATGTCTGAGAGTCGCAAGCCAATCATTATCGAGCATCCGCCTAGCAACGAAAGCCGTCACGAGAAAAAATCTAACTACGTAAAAGACAGCTCAAGTCGCGTAATGCATATTGCTCAAGATCATGGTTTAGATGCTCTGTTACAAAAAGAGTCCCCACAAAAACCTGCCTTAGAGCGTGCTTTAGTACGCGAACGTCGTCGCCGTGAACAGCGGCAAAAAAACTTAGAGCAGATCTTAAAACTAGCGCACTCCGCCTGTAGTGATGAAACCGCTGGAGAGCCGGATCAAGATTGGTTATATCGCTTTTTTGATATGGCCCAAGAAGTCCATAACCCTGCAATGCAGCGCCTGTGGGCACAAGTGTTTAAACGCGAAGTGACTAACCCAGGCTCTACCTCAATGAAAGCCCTCAAAGTGTTGCACGATATGACCCCAAAAGAAGCGCAGATCCTGCAACGGGCCGCTTCGCTTGCCTGCAGTTTTGGGAATGATAACAGTCGCAAGTTGTTGATTGGTTTTCGCGCCCAAGCGGGTATATTCAGTTTGGGTAAACGTACGCTTACCAGCAATATTAATGTTGGCAATTACCAGCTGCCCTATTCCAGCTTATTGGTACTGTTTGAGCTTGGCTTAATGCATGGCACCGAACTAGAGTCTGGTGAGATTGATTTAGAGTCCCCATTGCCATTAATTTACCAAGGTAAGAATCTTGCACTGCAAGTGCATAGCAAAGGGGTACGTTTACTTTACTACCGTTTTACCCCTACCGGAAACGAGCTATGTAAACTGCTCGGTAATAAGCAAAATAGCCAATATTACGATCAGTTAATTGCGATGCTTGGACAAAAATTCTCAGTGCAAACGGAAACGAAAAGCACCATTCATCACGCGGTAT
>NZ_AFWE01000055.1 GCF_000222585.1 Vibrio scophthalmi LMG 19158
CTCAAAAAGTAGCGTAGGGGATTAACGCATGGATGTGCTCGACTTGATTGACCATTTAGAAAGATTGCTTACTGACTCTGAATGTTTGGCACTTTCTTCTCTTAAAAATCAGGATTACCCAATCGAGTCTGCACATCTTAACCAATTAGCTTTTTTACGAGGTGGGTTAATCAACTTGATTACTGACCTTCAAGATATTTCACATTAGAGGCTATCGATATGATTTGCGTTCAAGTCGTCAATGATTTGCTCCAAGTTGTTCCGGTCGCAACTGGTGAAACCTGTCAGTTCATTAACTTGATTCAGCAAACTGATTTTACTGAGCAAGAAAACGCTTTAACTGTTGAATCCGTTTTTGCTCTTATTGGTGCTGCTGCTTCAATTTATGGCCTGACATTTACAATCAATGCAATTCTTATTCAATTTGGATTTAAGAGGTAATAACCATGAAAAAATCACTTGTTGTTTTAACCACTGTTGCTGTTTCTGCTATCGCTTCTGTTCCTGCGTTCGCAGCGATTGACGTTTCAAC
>NZ_AFWE01000054.1 GCF_000222585.1 Vibrio scophthalmi LMG 19158
TTCCAGGGAAAAACACATCACCTTACTGCCAAGATGCTTTTGCTTTTCATGGTGAAAGAAAACAGCGGGACGGGGGAGAAGCGAATGCGCCACGTTCGCTGTTTTCACCGGAGGGTACACTATCTTTAATAGTGTACTCTTGTCTCATTATGAGACTTTTACTCATTCCTGCGCTGTACTTTTTCAATCTGATGTTTCAGTAGCATTGCTTCTACCACTTGGTTTAGACATTCTTTTTCTGGTGCAGATAAGATCTCTATTCTTTTCATGTTGTATGCAAGTGAATCATCTAGTGATGTATCCAGTCCTTCGAATATGTCTTTTATATTTGCATTCAACTCTATTAATGCTTTTATCATTTGGCTGAACTTTGGTTCTGTTTCTCCGTTTTCATACTTCATGTATGTGATATTGGATACTCCCATTATGTTCGCCACTTCTTTTTGAGTTAGATTTTTCTTTGTCCTTAACTCCCTCAAAGTTTCATTCAGCATTGTGATCCACCTTTCAGATTATAACTTTTCTTATATCTTAACTTATGGTTTTTTATACAGCACTATTGAATGTATAGTTTTCTTATGCTTTCATATAAGAAATCTTAGTATTGACAGGTTTTTCACCTTTTGGGTTTTTATGATTGATAAGCTGAAAATTTCAATTCCTTTCAAACGTAAATACGTTACTAACACTCGTATGTCTAAAACTGGTGAGTGTATTGAATATGTCAATATTATTGAGTGTTCTCGACGTGGTATTGGTCTTGAGGCTAAGTCTGTTCATTACAAAGGTGGGGCTTTAGATAACTGTTATGAAGTTGCAGATTTGCGACATCCCTATGAATCCCTTCCTACTCATTACACTGGTATGGCTATGAAAATTTTTCAAGGTACTACATGGCGTTCTCCATGTATTGAACTTAAATGTTCGCCTGCAAAAATTGTTCAGGGTCATAACGTTTTTGGTTCTACTTCCATCGCTCTTGGTGCTGATGAGATGCTTTGTGCTCTCCAAGAAGTTTACCCTCGTGTTTGGGAGATGCTCGATTATACCAATTCCACTTTAGATGCAATTGATGTTACTTATTCTGCTCGTGTTTCTAACGAACTTCACTCTAAGCAGGTTATTAACTGTTTGAAAAATGTCTCTAATGGTCAGATGCGTAAAAGTGTTCGTAATGAGTTTGAAACGACTTGTTACTTTACTCAAGGCTCTCGCCATTGTGATCGCAAAGCTTATTTAAAATCCCCTGAATTTCAACGCCAACTTAACTCACTTCGTTCCCTTCAAGAAAAAGGGATTACTGAATTTGACCGCGTTATTGATGTTATGTCTGACCCTCGATTAATTAACTTTGCTCGCAACCTTGTCCGATTTGAAGCTGGCGCTCATCGCCGTTATTTAGATACTTTCGATATTCCTAAAAATTTATTTCAAGCTATTCAATTTCAATTTGATTATGAAAAAAATGGTAATTCACTCATTCAAGACATTTGGCAAAAAGCTTTTAATCCTTTACTCCAAGCTTTAGAGGGGCAGCGCATGAATATTTTTAACGACGAAGAAGTTCATACAAAACTTAAAGAAATCCATATGACACTTACGCCAAAGGGCAATGTTTCATTCTCTAAAGCAGATAGAGTTTTTCGCTTCTATCGTTCTTTAGTTGCTGATGGATATGACTCCGTTAAAGATACTTTTTCTTCTCGCGCTACTTTTTATCGTCAACTTAATGAGCTTCTTTCTGCTGGTTTTAGTAAAGCTCAACTTCAAAATTTACAAGGTCATGGTCACGATAATGTAGTGCCATTACTTCAGGTAATCGACGTCGATTTTTCTAATCAACGTCCAGAATGGTATGTCGAGCCAGAAATCGGCGAACTCAGCAAAAAATACGGATTTAATACCGCAAATGTATTTAGATTAACTGCATAGGAAATGAAAATGAAAAACCAATTAATTATCGAAGTGTTTAAAGAAAATGAATGTATTGACAAGTTTGAAGGTATTTCACAAAAGAACAATAAACCGTTTTGCATGTTATCACAAATTGGTTATGCGCATGTCGGCGGTAAGTTCCCTAAGGAATTTAAAATTCGTCTTCAAGAGGGTCAACCTGCTTATGTCGCTGGTAAGTATGTTTTATCTGTTAATTCTTTAGTCGTTGGTATGCGTGGGGATTTGGAGATTGGTCGAGAGATGATTCTTTTACCTTACGATGAAT
>NZ_AFWE01000053.1 GCF_000222585.1 Vibrio scophthalmi LMG 19158
GCTGGTTTCTAGCTGGTATACCGCTTTTTTGTTTTTGCCCCGCAGGGAAAAGAGAGTGCGTAGCGCGAACGAAGCACCAAGCCACCCACCAAAGGCCAATTCATCGAGTAACTAGACTGGCGCGGTCAGTAATCCAATTCATTCCAGGGAAAAACACATCACCTTACTGCCAAGATGCTTTTGCTTTTCATGGTGAAAGAAAACAGCGGGACGGGGAGGCAAGCGGAGCGCCACGTTCGCTGTTTTCACCGGAGGGTACACTATCTTTAATAGTGTACTCTTGTCTAAATATTAGAATCTAAGGTATTTCTCTCCACGTTCTTTTTATGACCGTTTTTAGATCACTTCGTTTTTTTTACTCTGGAAAAGTCTTCTTCTTCAAACCTTTCTAATCCTAGTTTGATTAGGAAATCTAACATTTCTGTTTCTTTGATATTCGTTCTTGTTTCTATAACAGCTTTCACGGTTTTCTCTTCAACCTTTCTCCATGTGCTGTCTTTTATGTGTTTAGTTGCCATTGTTTGCTCTCTATCTATGTTTTGCAGAAATTATAAACTTAGAATCTAATAAATGTTGACAATTAGAAACTAAGTATTTATGTTTTGCATTAAAAATAATTTCTTAGTTTCTAAGATTGGTTGGCATCATGATAGACAAATTGAAGATCTCTATCCCGTTTAAGCGTGAGTTTGTTACTAACACTCGTATGTCTAAGACTGGTGAGTGTATTGAGTATGTAAACATTATTGAGTGTTCGCGTCGTGGTATTGGTCTTGAAGCTAAATCTGTTCATTATAAGGGTGGTGCTTTAGATAACTGTTATGAGGTTGCCGATTTACGTCACCCATATGAATCTCTTCCAACTCATTTTACGGGCATGGCAATGAAGATTTTCCAAGGTACTACATGGCGTTCCCCATGTATTGAACTTAAATGTTCACCTGCAAAAATAGTTCAGGGTCATAACGTTTTTGGTTCTACTTCTATTGCTCTTGGTGCTGATGAAATGCTTTGTGCTCTCCAAGAGGTTTACCCTAAAGTTTGGAAAATGCTGGATTATACCAACTCCACTTTAGATGCAATTGATGTTACTTATTCAGCTCGTGTTTCAAATGAACTTCATGCTAAACAAGTCATTAATTGCCTTAAAAATGTTTCTAATGGTCAGATGCGTAAAAGTGTTCGTAATGAGTTTGAGACTACTTGTTATTTTACTCAAGGTTCCCGCCATTGTGACCGTAAAGCTTATTTAAAATCTCCTGAATTCCAACGCCAACTCAACTCACTTCGTTCTCTTCAAGAAAAAGGGATTACCGAATTTGACCGCGTTATTGATGTCATGTCTGACCCTCGTTTAATTAACTTTGCTCGTAACCTTGTTCGTTTTGAAGCTGGCGCTCATCGCCGTTATCTAGATACATTCGAAATTCCTAAAAATTTATTTCAAGCTATTCAATTTCAAATCAACTATGAAAAAGATGGTAAATCACTCATTCAAGATATTTGGCAAAAAGCCTTCAATCCTTTACTTCTAGCGCTAGAGGGGCAGCAAATGAACATTTTTAACGATGAAGAAGTCCATAACAAACTCAAAATTGCTTATCAAAAGACTACTCCTAAAGGCAATATTTCTTTTTCTAAAGCTGACCGTATCTTCCGTTTTTATCGTTCTCTTATTTCTGATGGTTTTGAGTCTGTTAAGGATTCTTATTCTGTCCGTGCTAGCTTTTATAACCATCTTAATGAATTGTTGTTTGTTGGCTTTAGTAAGGCTCAACTTCAAAATTTACAGGGTCATGGACGTGAAAATGTAGTGCCCTTACTTCAAATTATCGACGTCGATTTTTCTAATCAACGTCCAGAATGGTATGTCGAGCCAGAAGTCGGCGAATTAAGCAAAAAATACGGTTTTAATACATCAAACATACTTCGACTAATCGCATAGGTAATTAATATGAAAACTACTGACGGTCTAACTATTGAAATTTTTGAAGATAACGTACTTGTTGATACTCGTGAAATTCCTGCTCGTGGTGAGCGTTCTGCAATGAAACTTTTTAGTCAAGTTGCTTTCGTTCACTTAGGCGGTCGTTTCCCTGTTGAGTTTTCACTTTCATTGGAAGAAAACCAAGCACCTTATCCAGCTGGCAAATATTCACTTCATGCAAGTTCTTTCAAGGTTGGTCAATATGGCCGTTTGGAGTTTGAACGTAACTTGCTACTTATTCCCCAAACCAGTTCAA
>NZ_AFWE01000052.1 GCF_000222585.1 Vibrio scophthalmi LMG 19158
ACATAAACCCCGTTACACTTATTGATAAACCACGTTGCTGAGGTGGTCTTACCTAGACCTGGTGCGCCGTAGACAACGCCAAGTTTAGGCGTACCGATTGGGCCTTCTTGTAAGGCATTACCCAAGCTCGCTAATCGAGCAACATTCTTGACAGGTACGATGGTTTGTTTCATGATCTTCTCCGATGAATAAATTTTTTGCATTTCGGCTCTTATCTCGCAAATAAGAGCTGTTTTTTTATTTGACGAATGCAGCTTTGCCCCAGTCATCAAACATCATCTTGCGTCCTTTAAAGTCACTGGACGTTTCATAACGTGCTTTCCACTGACCGTTTAACTCATCAAGCTCTTCGCCTGCTTCCATCTTTTCGTGCAACTCAATCCAGCGAATAAAGCGGCCTTCTTCGGTTTCATCTTCACACTGCTTGGCGCGTTCTTCTTTTTGAATCCTCACAATGTCCTCTTCTAAGAATCGAACCTCAGCCTCAGTCAATGGTGAGCCTTGAGATGGTGAATCAATGCTAGATAGGGCGTCGTGCGCTTCACGACCTGCTTCTAGCGTACTACTGGTAAATTCCACTTCACGTTGAGGAAATGCCGCCACGTTTCGAGCTTGTGTGAGTTCGTGGTTCATCACTTCCTCAGCAAGATCACGAATATTATATTTACTACGCGCTTCTCTTGCGGCCTTGTGGGCCAATTGCATTTGCTGCGTCTGTTTGCGCTTAGCGGCTGAGGCCAACTCTTTACGCGATACGCCTGTGAAGTCTGGTGCTTGTGCAATGCATAAAAATGCATGGTCATCGTTGTACACGACTAAGCGACCAATATCTGACTCGTCGTAGTAAACGTAAACCCAGTCGCCCACGTTAAGCTCTGGCGATATGTACCAAATACCGTCAACCTTAATGCCTTTCTTAGCAATCTTGCGGCGACCGTTGTTACCTGCTGGTGATGCCAGCAACATATCGAGTGCGCGCTCATCGCTAACTCTATCAATCACACCATTCCAGCTTGTTGCCTTGACGAACGGTGAGCAACCTAATGCGCCATGCTCGCGGTGGTGGTATATCTCCAACCACTGATCACAAAATGTCTGTAAATCCTGTGGTGATAACTTGGCCTCAATAATGTCGCCTTTGTTCATCAAGCGATTAGCAAAGGACTTACGCGCCTCAATCCCTTTACGCTCAGCCACATTGTGGCCCACGTAACCAGGCATCATCTCAAGCCAGTCATGGCTAAAGGTTCTGAAAACACGCTCAATATGCGGCTTTTCTTGAGGGTGAAACGGTGTACACAGCGTTTGTTCAATCGATAACGAGATAAACGTTTGTTTCATTCGGTTCGATACATAATCCGAACCATTATCCGTTTTACACGTTACGGGCTTACCCCATTCCAATAGTGCACCGCGCATTAACATGGCGTTTGCTTCGGTTCGTGGCGTTTCAGTCACTA
>NZ_AFWE01000051.1 GCF_000222585.1 Vibrio scophthalmi LMG 19158
TGTCGAGTATTGTCCTCGAAGATCTTGGTGGAGAGGTGGCGCACTTATCGCAACAAAAACAAGATCATTTGTATTCAATTCAATTAGCGTGGAATAGTGTTGAAACCTTAGAGCGTAAACGTGAGTCTTTATTGCTTTATATGGCGCTGCCTCAGCCTATAGCGGAGGTGGCGCATGCAATAAGAATGGATCTGAATGATTGGTTAAATACGCCTATTCCACCGTTGGTTAAGCACAATGTGATGCAACTGATGGAATTAATTGATGATGCACAGCGGGAGTATCGCGATCAAATTGATGGCTTCTACTTAAACAATATCACGCTAAGTGAGCAAATGGCTCAACTGCAAGAGCGTATTGCTTGGTATCGTAACATCAGTTTGTTTCTTCAAGTGTTTGGTTTGGCGCTGATCCTTGCCCGTGATTTAGCGCGTAAATAAAAAACCGCAGCCGAGGCTGCGGTTAGAGGACGTTGTAAGGCTCTCGATTCTAGCGAAATAACCACTTACTGAGTGGTGTGCGCTCAATACCTTTCACTAATGCCAATGTAATTACGACTGTGCCTGAGAAGACCAATGCGTCTTTTGCAGGCCCAGTGACTTCCAGTAAGCCACTTACATTCATCATAAAGATGATCACAGGCAAGTGGGCGACGTAAATCGGCAGTACCGATTTAGACAAGTTAAGCACCCATGGAGTGTTACCCAAATTTGGCTTTGCTAATAGGAATAAAAAGATTCCTGTTCCCCACAACATGGTGCCAAAGAGGAAGTCATTGCCATTGAATGGCTGTTGGTAAGCGACGAGCCAATACGCTTCGGCGAAGTGAATCGCCATCCCCACCAATGCAAGCACTATCGCTTTTGGGGCAGACACGTGAATGTCCTTTTGTCGGATCACAAAGCCAATCGCAAACATTAAGGTACTAAAGAATGGGCCATTACGGGTGAAAAATGGTGTCCATAATTCGGTAATGTTCTGATAACTGCCGGCCAGTACGCCATAAATGTACAATACTGCGGCGAACGGAATCAGCCAGTTGAGCTTGTCGGCTTTTGCAAATAGGGCGGTGATAAGCGCAGCAATCATCAGTGCGGGAATAAACCATAGGTGCACCAAGCCGCCTTCCAATAGGGTATTTAGCGGAGATTGTGCAAGAAAGCCCCAGTAACCGCTGCGTTCAGCGATGTAACCTTCGGTCATGAACTTGTATAGGTTAAATGGCATCGCAAGACAAATCACACTCCAAACGATGAAGACACGTAGCAGCGGAGCGCAGTAGCGTTTTACCGTATCGATTGGAGTTGCGGTGAGTTTTGGTTGGATCAGATAGCCTGAAATCAAGAAAAATAGCGGTACGGCAAATCGGGTGGATTGGTTAAAAATGTAACCGAACCACGGTGTGTCTTGATAGAGAAAGTAGCTCAGAAACATCTGACAGTGCATAGCCACAACGACGAAGATCGCAATTAAGCGACCAAGCTCGATACTGGTGATTTTTTTGGATTCCATAGTTCTTTTCTGGTTCATTGAAAACGCGCTAACGCTATCAGGAAAACGCTTGCGCGCAATGGATATCAATCAGTTTCAATCGTGATTTTGGATTAAAAATTCCTATTTCGAGATACAAATCAAGTTTGTGCTGGCCTATAAACTTGGCGATCAAGCTTGCAAATAAGTACGGTCGTGCTAAAAATAGAGATATCAAGGTAATATGGTCAAGTGATGAGTAAAGGTCGATTAACCCGCGAAGCCATCTTGGCGACGGCTTTTGAGCTGGCAAGCAAGAACGGATTGGAAAGCTTAACCATAGGTGAGCTGGCAAAGCAGTGCTCGATGTCTAAGAGCGGTTTGTTTGCCCATTTCAATTCGAAAGAGAATTTACAAATAGCAGTGATAGAGCATGCCAACCACGTGTTTATTCAACGCGTCATTGCGCCAGCCCGTACGCTTGGTGATCAGGATATCACCGACAAGCTCAAAACCTTGCTGGATAATTGGCTAGGCTGGAATCATTCATTTCAGGGTAGTTGCATGTTTTTAGATGCTTGGAAAGAGAATTCAAGCGCCAGTACGCCATTGCAAGTGGTGTTAAAAAAGACCGTTGCTATGTGGATTGGTTACCTTGAAATTCAGGTTGCCAAAGGGGTTGAACAAGGACAATTTCGCTCAGACTTGGATGCTAAACAAGCCACCTTTGAGCTGTATGGGCTTTATTTGAGCGCTCATTTGTTCTATTCCATTCGTGGGGAAGAGGAGAGCCAAACTCATTTTTGGCAAGGTATTGAGCGTCTCATCAGTCATTGGCAAGTATGAAGCTGATCTGAGCAAAATTAGCCGTTCACCAGATTAAGAGATGCAAGCACAGTAAAGCTGTGTTGACAAATAGCACGGTCGTTCGTTTTTGTGTTTATCAATGTAGAGGAGCGATGAGTTGCAACGGAACAAATTATTTAGGGAATCACGACAATGAGTGAAAAAATCTACTTCAATACGTCTAATAAGTTCAGTGTTAAGCGCAGCTTAGTCAACGTATCCACTCGCTTGCATCATCGTTTGGCGCCACATCACGCGCGTAATACTGCGCGAAAACTGTTGCTAACACCGCTGCGTACCAAACCAAAGAACAGCGCGCCGCAAGGATTAGTGAAAGGGCAAGTCACCTCAAAAGAGGGCGTACTAAGCACATATTCATTGGGCAGTGGCCCTGTTTGGGTACTCACGCATGGTTGGTCTGGCACCGCAAGCCAGTATTTCCCTTTGATGGAGCACATCGCTAGCCGCGGCTATACCGCATTGGCGTACGATCACCCGGGACACGGTGAAAGTGAAGGCGTGTATGGCCATATCCCGGCGTTTGTCGCAGGGTTGGAGGCGGTACTTGATAGCGTCGATGATGTGGCGGGCCTTGTCGGCCACAGTATGGGTACTGCTTCTGCGATAGAGTGTCATCATGCTAAGTTGGTTGATAAGCCGCTGTTACTTATTGCTCCAGTGTTGGATTATCTTGATAACCTGTTTGGTAGCGTGGCGCGGTCGGGCTACTCAATGCGCTTGTTTAACGATGTTGTGCAGGAAGTGGAGGCGCAATATCGTTATCCAATCCAATCAATTGATCCTTACCAAAAGTTGGCTCAGCGCCAATCACCCACCATTATTGTGCATGATGAAGGTGATAAGTTTACTAAGTTCTCGGTGTCACAGCGTGCCGCAAATGAGATGAGCAATGTTGTGCTGGTGGCGACACAAGGACAGGGACATGGTCGCGTGATGATGTGCAAACAGGTGATGGCGAGCTTTGATAACTTAATTTAAAATCAAAACCTTAACATTTATAACCATATTCTTGATATGGTTAACAAATTCGCAAAGCAAAATATTTCCTTAGAGGGTTATGTGGGATCATTTCAAATGCCTACTGGCCCTCACAAGGAAAATAATAATGAATAAAAATGATAGTGTCCCTCTACCGAGTAATACCCGAGAATGGTTAATCAACCGCAATAGCCTGATCATCTTAGCGGATATAGTGTTATTTGCAGTACTCTACTTTACCCTACCGTTTGAAGCAGAAGTGGTGCTTGGGCTGAGTATGCTGATCTTTGTTGCTATTCTATGGTTAACCGAAGCTCTGCACGTCACCGTAACCGCAATTCTTGTGCCGATCATGGCGGTGCTATTTGGCGTATTTGATACTCAAACGGCACTGAATAACTTTGCCAACTCGATTATTTTTCTTTTCTTAGGTGGTTTTGCTCTCGCGGCAGCGATGCATCGCCAAGGCTTAGACAAAGTGATTGCCGATAAAGTACTGATTATTGCCAAAGGTAAAATGAGTACGGCTGTGTTCATGTTGTTTGGTGTCACTGCATTACTGTCCATGTGGATCAGTAACACCGCCACGACCGCTATGATGCTGCCTTTGGTGTTGGGCGTGTTGAGTAAGGTGAATGAAGAGAGTGGCCATAAAACCTACGTATTTGTGTTATTGGGTATTGCATACAGTGCCAGTATTGGTGGTATAGCGACCATCGTCGGCAGCCCTCCGAATGCGATTGCTGCCGCTGAAGTTGGTTTAACCTTTACCGAATGGATGGCCTTTGGCTTGCCAACGGCGGCAGTATTACTTCCCGTCGCCATTGTTGTGCTGTATGCAGCATTAAAACCAGAGCTAAATGGTGAGTTTGAGCTTAATCATGAGCCAGTGCACTGGGACAAAGGCAAGGTTGTTACCTTAGCGATTTTTGCTGCGACCGTTTTCTTCTGGATTTTTAGTAAACCGATCAATGCCATGATTGGTGGTTACGCCAAATTTGACACCATTGTGGCTCTGAGTGCGATTGTCGCGGTCAACTTTGCTCGAGTGGTGCATTGGAAAGATATCGAAAAAACGGCCGATTGGGGCGTATTACTGCTGTTTGGTGGTGGTATCTGTTTGAGTAACGTCTTAAAAGCAACAGGGGCGAGTGTATTCTTAGCTAATGGCTTGAGCGAAATGATCTCTCATCTTGGATTGTTTGTTATCGTCGTCGTTATTGCTGCTTTTGTGGTGTTCTTGACTGAATTTGCCAGTAATACTGCCAGTGCGGCCTTGCTGATCCCGGTATTTGCCAGTGTCGCGGAAGCGTTCGGTTTATCGCCGGTTATCCTGTCAGTGTTAATTGCTGTTTCTGCCTCGTGCGCCTTTATGCTGCCCGTCGCCACACCGCCTAATGCGATTGTGTTTGGTTCAGGTCATATACAGCAAAGCGAGATGATGCGGGTGGGGATTGTGCTTAATATCGTCTGTATCGTGGCACTGACAGTGATAGCGATGTTGTTCTGGTCGTAATTACGTACCACTCAAACCATCAAGAGTAAAAACGCTAAGCTTGCTTAGCGTTTTTTATGTGCAAAACAAATGGTCAGAATACGCAAGTTTGATAAATGATAAACGCAACCGAATGAATAACTCGAATTCATCACAAATCCGAATTATTGTTGCGGATGATTGCCCCAAAATCGATGCGTAATACGATTCATTCATGGAATTTATTGCTAAAGTTTTTTGTACTGGGTCATTTTTATCGTTTATGTAGGGATATGAAAAAGTACATTTTACTTTATGCGCTAGCGTTGTTCTTAGTGGGTTGTGGTGGCCCATCAGAAAAGCAAATGCTGCAACAGTATGTCGACTATACCCAGTTTAATCACGATATGCCGGCATTGTATGAAGCGAGTAAGCATAAGAAGCTTGATGGCTATGAGCAATCGGAAACGCTCTATATCGCTGATATGAGCCATGAAATTAGATTTTTGATGGATTTTGACCAATTTAGCCAGTATATCAACGAAAGTGCTGGTTTTTTCGCCCCTGTTTATTTGATGCAGATCCGCACTGAGTTTGGTGATTTTAAACAGGGTGACGTGAAGAAAATGACCAACACGATCACCTTTGTGAAAAAGGAGAGTGGTTGGACGTTGTTTCAACCGAATTGAATCGAATATAAAAAAAGAGCCTGTCGAATGACAGGCTCTTTTTGATCAAGCGTTGAATTTGGCGTGATTACTCAGCCGCTTTCTTGTTTGATGCCCAAGCGTACATTAACTCAAGCGCGACAGTTGCGCCTGCAAGTGCCGTTACATCGCTGTGGTCGTATGGCGGTGATACTTCAACCACATCCATACCGACGATATTCATACCAGCAAAGCCACGTAGAATTTTCAGCACTTTGTCTGAGTTCAAGCCACCGCAAACTGGCGTACCGGTACCCGGAGCAAAAGCAGGATCAAGACAATCGATATCGAAGGTAACGTAAACAGGCTTGTCGCCAACGATGCCACGTACTTTCTCAACGATTTCTGTTGCCGTCATGTCATTCGCTTGCATCGCGTTAATCACATTGAAAGCGTGATCTTGCTGTTCATACTCAGTACGAATACCGATTTGCACAGAGTGCTTAGGCGAGATCAGGCCTTCTTTCGGCGCATGGTAGAACATGGTGCCGTGGTCGTAAGCGCTGCCATTCGCATAGGTGTCAGTGTGGGCATCGAAGTGAATCAATGCCATCTCACCGTGGTGTTTCGCGTACGCACGCAGAATTGGTAGTGTGATGAAGTGATCACCACCCAACGCCAGCATGGTCTTGCCATTTTTCAAAATTTCACTGGTTGCTTTTTCTAAGCGGTAAGTGAAGTCTTCAGCATCGCCACAATCGAATACTAGATCACCAGCATCAATAACTTTAGCGCGATCAAATACATTGAAATCCCAAGGGAATTTTTTACCTTCCCATGCAAGATTTACTGATGCTCTACGAATTGCGTCTGGGCCCATACGTGCACCAGGACGACCCGATGTTGCCATATCCAGAGGTACACCTAGTACCACCAAATCTGCATCACTGCCGATAGGGTTACGTAGGTAAGGACGGCGCATAAAGCTCATCGAATTCGAGTAGAGTGAATAATCGGTTTTGCTAAACAAATCATTCATTTAAAAATCCTCTAAATAGGTGTAACCACATAGGCCTTGTTCTAGCTCTTGCAGTACCTGTTGTTGTTCTTGTTGGTTAACTCGCTGGTTAACGAGCTCGCGATAATGCTCGCGAATGTCCTCTACGTCAATGTGAACGTAACGAAGCATGTCTTCAACGGTGTCACCTTCATCGATTCGTTCAATGATTGCTTCACCATGATCGTTGACGGTAACCACTGCGCTGTGAGTGTCACCAAACAAGTTATGCATGTCACCTAAAATTTCTTGGTAAGCGCCGACGAGGAAGAACCCCATCAAATAAGGCTTGTCTGTGCTCCATGCTGGTACTGGTAACGTTGTCTCAATACCTTGCCCTTCAACATACTGTTCGATGGCGCCATCTGAGTCACAGGTGATATCTAGCATTACGGCACGGCGGTCTTCTAACTCTTCCAAACCTGACAGAGGAAGCACAGGGAAGACTTGGTCGATACCCCATGCATCTGGCAATGATTGGAACAACGAGAAGTTAACAAAGAACTTATCCGCTAAGCGCTCATTTAGCTCATCGAGAATCGGACGATGGAAGCGGTTCTTGGTGCTCAATGCACGTGTCAGTTCAAAGTATATACGTAGTGAAACTTGTTCAGACCAAGCGCGTTGCGGCAGATTGAGTAGACCCATCGCAAATTGTGAGTGCACTTCAGATAAGTCACTTTGTGTGTCGTTGTAAATTTCAATCAATGCACGCGCGTCGCTGCCTTCTTGCAATGCTTGCAAATTACGCCACATATTTTGCAGTAGCGTAGGGGCGTCATCTTGCGGGGCTTCGATATGCTCAGGCTGATACGTTTCAGTGCCGATTACGTTGGTGATCAAAACAGCGTGGTGCGCAGTCAATGAACGGCCAGATTCAGAGATAATTACTGGCATTGGCTGACCGTAATCTTGACATACATCACCAACGGTTGAGACGATATTGCGTGCGTACTCAATCAGCCCATAGTTCATTGAGCTTGAAGATTGGCTGCGTGTACCATCGTAATCCACTGCGAGGCCGCCACCGATATCAAAGAAATCGATTTTTGCGCCCATTTCGCGCAGTTCACAGTAGAAGCGTGCAGATTCATTCACCCCATTGCGAATATCGCGAATGTTGGCCATTTGTGAGCCAAGGTGGAAGTGAACCAGTTGCATCGCATCAAGTTGATCTTCTTTCTTTAGACGCTCGATAACAGTCAATACTTGAGAGGCAGACAAACCGAATTTCGATTTCTCACCACCACTGGCCTGCCATTTACCTGCTCCTTGTGAGGCGAGGCGAATGCGAATACCTAAGCGTGGTTTAACCCCTAAGCTTTTCGCTTCAGTGAGCACTAGATCAAGTTCTGACAATTTCTCAAGTACGATGAAAACTTTGTGACCTAGCTTCTCACCTATCAGGGCAAGACGAATGTATTCACGGTCTTTATAGCCGTTACACACAATCACAGAGCTGGCTTTTTGCGCCAAACCTAACACGGCAAGAAGCTCAGGCTTACTGCCCGCTTCGAGACCCAATTGTTTGGTTTCCAAGCTCGCTTGGCTGGCAAGGATTTCATCAACCACTTCTTTTTGTTGGTTGACCTTAATTGGGTAAACCAAAAGATAGTTGTTCGGGTATTGATACTCTTCAATTGCTTGGTTGAAAGCCTGACAAATACCATGCACTCGTTGGTGCAGAATTTGTGGGAAGCGAACCAACACAGGCAAATTAAGCTGCTTTTGCTCTAATTGAGTAACAATCTTGCTTAATGGAATTTGGTGCGCTTTGTCGGTGGTAGGAGATACGTACACTTCACCTTGGTTATCAATGCCATAGAAACCTTGGCTCCAGTAATGTACGTTGTAATCCGCGCGCACGCGGTCTAATTGGGATGTTTTTTCCACATCTATTCTCACGAAAATAGAGAGAAGAACATGAATCAGATTACGCTGATATCACACCTGACACGGCGTTGTAGGGCTTACGTGTCGCGCGCATTAACGGATAAATGGCAGACGGAGTAAAACAAATAAAAATTATCGATTCGACAACGGAGTGTTGAGTAAA
This sequence comes from Vibrio scophthalmi LMG 19158, assembly GCF_000222585.1. Taxonomy (GTDB): domain Bacteria; phylum Pseudomonadota; class Gammaproteobacteria; order Enterobacterales; family Vibrionaceae; genus Vibrio; species Vibrio scophthalmi. The sequence continues at coordinate 8,550 of NZ_AFWE01000051.1, forward strand.
AAATATGCCTAAATTGCTCTAAATTCAACTTGTTTAGCAATAAAAAAACGCCCCAAAAATTGGAGCGTTTTTTTAATTAATCTTCTTCAACTAGGCTGCTATCTTCTGAGTAGTCTTCAGATGCATCTGGTTTGGTGCGACCATTTAAGGTGTGGAAGCGTTTACGGCCTCGGGCAAGCTGAATGTACTTCAACCAAATACGCTCAAGTTTCGTTTTCGCTTTACCTGGGTTCTCAATGACTTTAACAAAGTGTTTCTCTTCCGCATTTTGTGGAGAGAGCTCCCCTGTTTCTAAGCCAAACATGGTGTCGCCGTAGAGCGTTAGGATTTCTTCTTCGGCAAGTGTAAAATCACCGGATTTGGCAAAACCACGTGGAAATTTCGTGTTGTCGTAAAAACGTTTCTTGCCATGACGAAATTCAGTGTCAGACATTTCGATAAACCTCAAATGGTATGGAATGGACTAAAGACCAGTGCCATTGAGCCTTGATATCAGTGCGGCCTAATCAGCATTGGTATATGGCGAAAATTAGGCGTAAAGTAAGCAAAAAGAAAAACAAAATATTTTTATCATATCCATTAATTTATATCGTTAAATACATGTAACACTTTACACTTTCTTGCTTTATTAATTTAGGATTTCCCTGTTAATCTTGCTGCGTCATTTTCTGAGGTATAACAATGGACGTAAAAGTCTTTAGAACATTTTTAGAGTTGGCAAAAGTACGTCATTTTGGGCGTGCTGCTGAAAACTTATACATTACACAAGCTGCCGTAAGTGCACGTATTAAACAGCTCGAAGGTTATTTTGATACTCAGCTTTTTATTCGTGACCGTAATAACATTAAGCTAACATCCGCTGGGGAACGTTTAGTTAGCTATGCAGAGGTGATGGTGACAACGTTGCAACAGGCAAAGTTAGAGCTGTCTCTAGAAAGTGGCAAAAAGTTGCAACTCACCATGGGTGGAACGCCCAATGTTTGGGATGCTTACCTACAAAACTGCTTGAGTGCGACCACTGAAGCGTTTGATGGGTATGGATTTATGGCGGAAGTGATGGGGCGCGAATCGTTGGTTCGTAGCTTACAAGAACGCACGCTCGATATGGCCTTTGCTTTTGATCAAATCAAAGCAGATGAATTGAATTGCAAGAAAGTCGCTGACGTTGTTCTTCTTTTGGTTTCCACCGACTCTCATGCATTCAATACTGTATTTAGTGATAAATACGTTTACGTGGATTGGGGCACTAAATTTGCCTCTGAACACGCTGAGCGTCATGCAAAAGTACCTGCGCCATATTTGCGAACCTCGACTGCTCGTATTGCCTTAGATTTTATTTTGGAAAAAGGTGGTAGTGCATATCTACCTGCTTCATTGGTAGAGCCTTTCTTAGCGAGCGGCCAACTGCATAAAGTGGAAGGGGTAGAAGAGTGGTGTCGCCCAATCTATTTGAGCTATCGTAAAGCCAGCACATCAGTTGATGCGATCAAACAAGTTGAAGAGTTAGTAAAAAACATCGACCCAATTACCGCTTACAGTTTGCAAAACGCAGCTGAGAGCTGAGAGCTGAGAGCATTAACCTTTAAAAAAACCTCGTCATTGAACGTAGGTTTTTTTTGTTTTGGACGAGTTTACTGACTTGTACAAGTTCCCTTTATCACCATTTTAGTTTTCGCGACTTCGGTTCGACCTTCTTCTTCATCAACTACTTCTACATTAGCTCCGCCAACGAAGAGTCCTAGCTTGATGTATTGCTCTACAAAATAGAGGCGTCCTGTTTCTGTATATAGCGTGACGTTATTGGCCGAAAATTCTGATTCAGTGCCAATAGTATGTTCTCTATCTCCTTCGACTTCCTCATAAAAGAAGATTCCGGGAGCCGTTTCACCAACACACTCGCCATTAAGGTAGACGTCTTTTTTTAGTGCTTGCCCCGCAAAAGCATCAGCTCGGTAGATATAGATACCGGCCTTGTCTTTACTAGGTGTTGAAAACTCTAATGCTTGATCACTTTGAGTTGTATCGGCAGTTGGCACAGAGGCACAACCAGATACACCAAGTAGAAGAGTAACTACTAACCCCATTTTTTTCATGATAAGTCCTTTTATCCACATACTGAACTTACCAAACTAATTGATTGTTTTATAAACTAATATACCAGTGGTGAATATTTGCGGTGCAAAACCAAACCCTGACCATTTTATAATAAATGATCAAGTTTGCGAGTGAGTTAACTTTGCTTAACTGAACAAACAGGAAGTTAACTATTACAGAGTTGTGGGCCGTATTAAGACACACAACACTGAATCAAAGAGAGCACTAGGAGGGTGGTGATTGCTCGTTGTTGGTTTAAAGACTCATCAAACTTTCGATTGATTCTTCAATCGAGAGCGCTTGATAGTTGTGAATGGTAAGGCCTTCTAACGCTTGGATTTCTATTGCATTAATATTGGTGATGCCATGAGAATCAATGACGCCAAGCGATTGTTCGACAGTTTTACAGATATGTTTTGAGTGATCGCGAAGCACGATGGTGCATGAGTGTAAGTTCATAGCCAACTTCCTATTGCTTATCCTTGCAACGCTTGTCTCGTTACGGCTCTTGAAACAAGTTCCTTCACTAAAGTTAGTTAAGGAATGTGAGATAGGCAACTGGATGTTTAAATTATCAGTTAAGCCTCTGATTCTGGACTATTGAGTTCCGAATGTGGCTATAAAAATCGGTGGTTAGGGGTAAACTAATGGATAGAAACGGCGTAGCCAGAGGGTAAACAACCATGCCAGATATTGATTCAATGGCCCATTCGCAAGGTAAACTGCATCGCCAATATCAGCGGGCACGACAAGCGCGAGATGCTCGTTTTGATGGTCGGTTTTTTGTTGCCGTGAAAACCACCAAAATATTTTGCCGGCCCATTTGCCCGGCTAATTTACCCAAAGAAGAAAACGTTGAGTATTTTGATGACGCAGCTCAGGCATTACATGCGGGTTATCGACCTTGTTTACGCTGTCGCCCAGATAGTGCGCCTAATTCGTGGGCATGGCAAGGAACAGCAACATCATTTGAACGTGCATTAAAGCTGATTGAGTTAGGGGAGTTACAACACACCACTTTGGATAAACTGGCTGAGAGGCTTGGCATTACCGACCGATATTTAAGGCAATTGTTCCAGCAGCGGTTGGGCATGTCACCGAAACAATACGCTTTGTATCATCAATTGATGTTCGCTAAGCAACTACTCCACAACAGCAATATGAGCATTACAGATATCGGTTTTGCCAGTGGTTTTAATAGTACGCGCCGCTTTAATGATGCTTTTCGTAAGGCGCTCAACTTAACACCAAGTGCACTGCGTCGAGCTTCGCATTTGCCCGTTGAAACGCACACTATTGAGCTCAGTTATCGTGGCGCCTTTGATTGGCAATATGCGCTAAATTTTTACCGCCTACGTGCCATAGAAGGTTTGGAGTGGGTGGGGGAAAGTGACTACCAGCGCCGCTTCCAACTTGGTGAAGCATCGGGAATGTTGACTGCTCATTTTGCTCGCAAAGCCAATACGGTGCAGTTAGAGTTTGAATTATCGGATATCAGCCAGCTAAAAGCTTTGGTCAATCAAGTTCGCCGTATGTTGGATTTGGATGCAGACACCGATGTGATTGAACAACACTTTCACACTTTGGATCCTCGTTTTGTTCGTTATTCGGGGCTACGTATCCCAGGAGTATGGAGTGCGTGGGAAGCCGGTGTTCGAGCCATTCTTGGTCAACAAGTCTCGATCAAAGCGGCGATCAATCAACTTAATTTATTGGTGAGTACATTACAACCGCAGGGGGTCACTCATTTTCCCAGAGCCAAAGAGGTCGCTGAGGCCGATTTGAGCTTTTTGCGTATGCCGCAAAGCCGTAAAGAGACGTTGAAACGTTTTGCCGAGTTAATGGTGGGTGATCCCGACGCTGACTTTTCTCAATGGTTGGCAGTGAAAGGGATTGGACCTTGGACAGTGAACTACGCTGCGCTGAGAGGGTTATCTCAACCAGACTGTTTTCTTGATGGGGATTTAGTGGTGAAAAAATCACTACAACAATTTCCTACCATCAATGCGACTGCCGTTGCTCCATTTGGTAGTTACGCGACTTTTCATTTATGGAGTCATGTAGGATGAAACGCTACACCATAATCGATAGCCCATTAGGGAAAATAACACTTCAATCGAATCAGCTTGGCTTAACCGGAGTGTGGTTTGAAGTGAATACCACCTTGCCGAGCGAGTTGGGTGAGCGTGATGATAGTGATGCACTGTTGTTGGCTGCGAAAACACAATTGGAAGAGTATTTCCTTGGTATTCGAAATCAATTTGATTTGCCGCTGGCTGCGGTTGGCACTCCGTTTCAAATGAAAATTTGGCAGGCGCTAACCACGATCCCATTTGGTGAAACCTGGAGCTATCAGGATTTGGCAAATGCGATTGGCAATCCTAAAGCTGTGCGGGCAGTGGGGCTCGCTAATGGTAAAAACCCGATCTCAGTGATTGTGCCATGCCATCGTGTGATTGGTAAAAACGGTAAGTTGACCGGCTATGCAGGCGGTGTCGAGCGAAAAGCGGCACTGCTCAAGTTAGAACAGGGGCAATAGTCTAAATTGGCTGGTTATGATTTTGGGTGACTGGGTGGTATCGGATAATTGGCAGGATCGAACAGCGGCTTTTTCGGGCTAAAATAGTCGCAAGCCTTACGTGTTGCTAGTGTGGGTTGTTCCCATGCACCACACAGATCTTTTTGGTTGTCGCGAGTTCGGGTGAATTGGCGACACTGTCCGCATTTAAACATGATTGATTCCTTTCAATCGAGATAAATTTAAGTGCAGACAGTGTAAAACCAGTACGCATACTAGCCTTTGATCTCAGTGACTATTTTCGATGAAATCAACCGACTATTTATTCTCTTTGGCTTCGCGTTTGTGTTTAGGCACGTAGTTTAGAATCGAAATTGGTAGAGGTTTATTTGGCACAAAGCCTTCAATTTCACGACGTTCAAGCAGATGGCCTAAACGGCTTTCGATCATGCATAAGTTCTTGAAGTTATCGCGAGAAACAAAAGAGATCGCTTCACCACGCGCATCTGCACGACCGGTACGGCCAATACGGTGCACGTATTCATCTGCAGGGAATGGCAAGTCGTAGTTGATGACTCGCGTTAAGCCTTCGATATCAATACCGCGCGCGCCAACACCCGTTGCGATCATGTACTTGATTTTGCCTGCTTTGAAATCTTGCAGAAGTTGTGAACGCACCGCTTGGCTACGACCACTGTGGAATGCTTCCGCTTCGATACCGCGTTTTTCCAGTTGCTGCGCTAATTTAGCCGCACCGTGTTTAGTCTCGATGAAGATCAGGGTTTGATCCCAATCATTCTCTTTAATTAGGTGGCTAAGTAGCGCTGATTTTTTGTCTTTATCAACTGAAATTAACCATTGCTCAATGCTTTTCTTTGACGCTTGGTTAGCGGCGATTGAAATTTCAAACGGGTTGTAAACGGCGGTCTTGGCGAGTTCACGAACTTTGTTTGACAAGGTTGCCGAGAACAGTAGGTGCTGAATGTCGGTCGGTAAACGGTCAAGGATCTTGTTGATGTCTTCGATAAAGCCCATGTCTAACATACGGTCTGCTTCATCAAGAACCAAAACCTCAACTTCATCAAAATGGACCGCGTGTTGACCATAGAGATCAAGTAGGCGACCTGGTGTCGCAACCAGAACATCGACTCCTTCGATCAACGCTTGTTTTTGTGATTTTTCATCCACGCCACCGTACATTGCCAGTGAGGTAAGTGGAAGGTTTTGACCGTAATCACGGACTTTCTCTTCCACTTGGCAAGCAAGCTCACGAGTTGGTGTTAGAATCAGTGCGCGGATGCGTTTTTTACGCTGAGTTTCGCCTTTGCTCAGTTTTTCCAAGATAGGCAATACGAAGCCGGCTGTTTTACCGGTACCGGTTTGCGCTGCGGCAAGTAGGTCTTGGCCTTTTAAAATCTCAGGAATCGCTTTGATTTGAATCGATGTTGGCTTGTTATAGCCAAGCTTCGTTAGGGCGTCTGTGATTGGTTGGCTTAAACCAAGTTTTGAGAATGGCATGATTGAACTCTGCATCAAAAAGGTGGAAAGGGGCAAAAGGCCCCTTGTAATCGCGCTGAGTTTAACATGAAGCCTTCAGAGATGTTACGGATATATCCCCATCTTACTTGAAGCGGTAATGCAGCAGATGACAGATTGAACTCCACTCTTGTCACTCAGGTTACGCGTCGGACTGAGCTAGATTTGTTTAGAACATATCTTTTGTCACTTCCTTATCTTCTGCCGCTTTCATGAGTACCTTTTTATCTTCTTCGTGATGCTGCATTTTTGATTTCATTTCATGTTTGCGTTCTTTTATGTCTATGTCGCCTTCATGTTTGTCCATCATTTTATCTTGCTTGTCTTTCATTTCACTCTTCATTTTGTCATGGTTTTCGTCCATAACTTTGTCGCCTTTTTCTATCATCTTATCTTTTGCGGTATCCATATCAACGGCATCTGCGTGATGATCGGCCAGCGCCAATGGGCTAATGAACAATGCGCAAAGAAGAGAAAGTAGAGTGGGGATACGAACCATGGTGAACCTCTCATTGTTTGTTAACACATTACTGAGTATTGACTAAGTTTGAGTGTTTTTCTGCTCATTGAATCAGTTTCACCAATAAGAGTCAGTTAGTTAGTACTAACTGACTAATTATATTGCACTTAATTAATATAATTAAAACAGTGCGCTGTTCATCCATAAGTGGGTAAAGATACTCGCCGCATAACCGAGGGCGATAACGGGCATCCATTTGAGATGACCAAAGAAGGTATATTTACCATGTGCCGCCCCCATTAAGGCCACGCCTGCAGCGGAACCGATGGAAAGCAAACTACCACCGACACCAGCGGTCAAAGTGACCAATAACCAGTTCCCCATCGACATTGCCGGCTCCATGGTGAGCACCGCAAACATGACTGGAATGTTATCGACGATCGCCGAGAGAATACCGACCATAACGTTGGCCCAAATAGGATCCCATTGTAAGTACATCACTTCTGAAACAAGGCTGAGATAACCGATTAAACTCAAGCCTCCAACGCACATCACTACGCCATAGAAGAACAGCAAGGTGTCCCATTCGGCATGGGAAACCCGGCGAAATACATCAAAGGGTACGACCGAACCCAAACGTTTTAAGGCGTAATCATCTCGATTGGCAATCGCCATTAAGGCTTTGCGTTTTAATGAACGAGCGAGGGTGCGGCGTAAGAAAAATCCAAAGAACTGCAAATATGCTAACCCCATCATCATGCCGATGACTGGTGGGAAGTGCAGCACAGCATGGAAGGCAACAGCGGTGGCAATGGTTAAAATGAACAAGCCAACAATTCGGCGAGCGCCGCGTTTTAACTCGACGTGAACATGAGCCACATCTGGTTTGGTTTGCGAAATGAAACGCGACATGATCAAGGCGGGAATAAGATAGCTCACTACGGATGGGACAAAGAGTGGCATAAATTCGGAAAAAGAGACGTGGCCGGCTTGCCAGACCATTAAGGTGGTAATGTCACCAAAAGGACTGAATGCACCGCCAGCGTTCGCGGCCACAACAATGTTAATGCAGGCTAAATTGATAAAGCGTGTGTTATCACCGCCGACTTTCATCACCACAGCACACATCAGTAATGCAGTGGTTAGGTTGTCGGCGATGGGGGAAATGAAAAAGGCCAAAATACCGGTCAGCCAAAATAGCGTACGAAAATCAAATCCTTTACCGACCATCCAAGCTTGCAACGCGTCAAACAGTTTGCGCTCTTCCATTGCATTGATGTAGGTCATCGCCACCAGTAAGAACAGCAGCAATTCAGCATACTCAAGCAAGTTATGCTCAAGTGCGGCTTTGGCGACCTCGATTTGGTCGTGCTGTGAATAGACATAACCTAACATCGCCCAAATCAAACCTGCGGCCAGCAAGACGGGCTTGGATTTACGCAGTTGTAGATACTCTTCGAGCATTACCAAAGCGTAGGCAATGGTAAAAATGAGCAGGGTAATATAGCCAACACCTGACTGAGTTAGGGCGAGGGGTTCGGCATCACTGCCGGAGGCAAAAACACGGCTCGATACGAGCAGTAAGGGGATAAAGATAAGCCATAAGCTTTTCATTACTCAACTCCTTGAGAATTCGATAGGTAGACACTTCCTTGCGCTCGAATCAAAGATTATTGATGCAGTCTCACTGCTTGCTGCATAAGCAATATCTATAAATGTACAGAATCAGTGTTATTCGTTGGCAGTGGTGAAACGAAAAAAGTATGGCCAAAGGTAAGCACTTATCGTTCTGTCAGTTACATAGTTATTACGTTATTTGAATCATTGTAGAGGGGCGATTTAGCGGCCTCGGCGCGAAAATAAACACCACGTTATACTAGAAAATTTTACCGACATTGTCTGTGAGATAGGTGGGATAAGGCCATCAGCAGTAAAATATTTAATAGATAGCAGCAATTTTATGAATATAAATGATATGCATTGTTATGAATCATCGTCACGCAAACGCCCTATTTATGCGTGATGTCACAAAATGTGACACTAAATTGCAGTTTGTAAACAGAGTTCGTGAGGCATTGATACGGATCAGATTTCTAGCACAGCAATTACCCCAAAATCGCGAGGTCTGTTCCTAAAAATTTTTAAGGTGTAAAAATGTCCACTCCCAATATAGATCGCAAGGTGACATGGGGATGCTATGTCGCACTCGCATTCGCTGTTGTATTTTTCTCAGGTGCTATGCAGTCAAACGAATGGTACGGTGTTTTCGACTTTACCACGCTAAATGGCGCGTTCGGTAGCGTGGCATACGGCGTGCAAGAAACGGCTGATGGTGTTCAAGCGACCATGACATCATTTCGTGGTAAAGGCGGCAGCGGTGCTCGTGATGGTTTCATCTTCGCACTAACGCTAATCCCAACGGTTATGTTCGCATTGGGCGTCATCAATGTACTTGAGCATTACGGTGCACTAGATGCAGCTCGTAAACTGCTTACTCCTCTACTTCGTCCTCTTATGGGCATTCCTGGTAGTTCGGGCCTAGCGCTAATTGCATCACTACAAAGTACTGATGCGGGTGCGGCAATGACACGTCAACTAAAAGACGAAGGTCGTTTAACTAAGCGTGAAACTGACGTATTTACTATGTTCCAGTTCACCGCAGGTGCAGCGATCGTTAACTTCTTCTCATCAGGCGCTGTGCTATTTACGCTAACACTAGCAGACGGCTCTATGGCGGTAACTTCTTCAATCGGTATGGCGGTTGCGGTGATGTTCATCTTTAAGTTTGTCGGTGCTAACTTGTTCCGCATCTACCTAAACATCACAGAAGGCAAAGAAGATAAGAACGAAGAAGCACGTCTACAAGAGGAGAAAGCATAATGAGCGAAGTTAAAGCTAAAAAACCAATGGTTACCGATATTTTTGTTGAAGGCGCTAAGAAAGGCTGGGTAATCGCAACCACTTCTACTGTACCAAACGTGTTGATGGCTTTCGTTATCATTAAAGCGCTACAAATTACCGGTGCTTTGGATCTAATGGGTACGGTTTTCTCTCCGATCATGGCGATCTTTGGTCTTCCTGGTGAAGCAGCTGCTGTTCTAATCGGTGCGTGGATGTCGATGGGCGGCGCTGTGGGCGTAGTAATCACTCTATTTGACCAAGGTATCCTAAACGGTGCACACATTGCGATTCTAGCTCCGGCTATCTACCTAATGGGTTCACAAGTTCAGTACATGGGCCGCATCATGGGTCCTATCGGTACAGAAGGTCGTTACATCCCAGTTATGATTGCTATCTCTGTGCTAAACGCATTTGGCGCAATGCTAGTAATGAATCTTTTTGTGTAAGGATTGATTATGAATTTTTCTCTGAATGAATACCTAGAAGAGCTTCGCCCGCTGATTGATGTGGACTGTGGTACTTATACTGTTGAAGGCATCGAATTTATTGCTACTCAGTTTGAAGCAAAATTTGCTGAAATGACGGGTTGGAGCGTAAAACGTGTTGATTGTGGTAAAGCTGGCCTTGGCCTAGAAATCCGCAACAAGCCGGAAGCAGACGTTATCGATGTGATGATGATTGGTCACATGGATACGGTTTTCCCTGTAGGTACAGCGGCGGCTCGCCCAATGACGAACGATGCTGAAAAAGCGTACGGCCCTGGCGTTTCAGATATGAAATCTGGCCTGCTAAACATCGTTTATGCAATGCGTAATCTAGACCAAGCGGTATTAGACAAACTGTCTATCTGCATCTGTATGAACCCAGATGAAGAGACCGGCTCACTGGATTCAGTTGAGTGGATTCAATCTGTTGCTAAAGATGCGAAAAACGTACTGGTTGCAGAAGCGGCACGTGCGGATGGTGGTTTGGTAAAAGCGCGTAAAGGCATGGCAGGTTACAAGATCACCTTTAAAGGTGTTGCCGCGCACGCGGGTAACGAACCTGAAAATGGCCGTAGTGCAATCACTGAGATGGCAAACTGGATTCTTGCTATCAACGCGATGACTAACTTTGAGTCAGGCACAACGTTAAACGTTGGTGTTGTATCGGGTGGTGCTGGCGCAAACATCGTTCCTGAGCATGCTCAAGCGGTGATTGATGTTCGTTTCTGGAGCAACGAAGAGTACGACGACGTTGATACTAAGCTACGTGCAATGTTAGATACACCATATGTTGATGGTGTCTCTATCACAATGGAACGTGAGTCTTACAAGCCATCAATGGTGGCAAGCCCACTGACTGAAGCGCTAATGGCATTGGTAGAAGAATCTGCGGACGAGCTTGAAATCGCAATCAACTGGAAAGAAGTTGGCGGCGGTTCAGATGCAAACAACACTGCGATCCTTGGTGTTCCAACGCTAGATGGCTTCGGCCCTGTAGGCGCTGGTTTCCATAGTGATCAAGAATACTTGTTGTTGGAATCTATCGAGCCACGTATCCGTATGTTGATGCGTGTACTTGAGAAGTTAGCAAAATAATTTAGTCATAGCAGTTCCCTCTAATACAATCCCTCAACTTCGGTTGAGGGATTTTTTTTTGGGGTAAATGCGATAAGGGTGTTGGTATTTTTCGTAGTTATACGATTGCATATCGCATTTTCGAGAATGATGAATAGTTTGGGGCATCGGCTTTCTTTATAATATTGTAATGTTTTGAATTATTTCGTTTTTTCTTGATGTGATAGGGTTCATGAAATCAAAAATAAAGCCTTTATTACTAACCTTAAGTGTTGTGGTTATCGGGTTTGTTGTCACTATTTTTTTTAATAAAAATGTCAACAGCTCTCTTTTATTAAGTCACCCCTTACCAGAACAGTTAGAGCGTTATATACCAGAGTTACTTCAACATCGCGCCACAAAGGCGATACCAGAATTACCGGATTACTTACTTCAAGCTGATCTACAGAGTTGGTTAATATCGGATGATAATAAAATTCAGTTTATTAGTAATTGGGTACTCGCAAATGAAGCGATACGGACAGGACAATTCGAAGATGCAGAGCTTTATGCCTACAAAAGCGTGAGTTTATTGGATGACGATACTCCTACCGAGCTCAGAGCAAAGGTATTCTTTGATCTAAGTTTGGCGCAAATTAAATTAAATAAGCTAAATGATTCTGCGAAGAATTTTCAACAGGTCTCAACGCTTTTTGATGGCTATAACGGTCCACACAACGAAGTTTTCCTAAGTTACTTTATGAAAAGAGCATTTGAATTATCACATCAAAAGAGCTCGAGTAATGAACTGGTTGATTTCTGGGAGGATATCAACCGAAAAGCAACGGCAATGAAATATCAAAGAATGGATGATGTTTACTATTATTTAGGAACGGCGTATTGGAATGCTCGTCAGTTTGTTAAAGGAGTCAATCTAAAAATTAAAGCTATTGAAATGAGTTTGGCCCGTAAAGATATTGATCAAGTTCAGTTTATGCTTACGGATGTGGGGATAGATTATTTGTACAACGGTAATTATTATCAAGCTATCGACCAATTCAATCAAGCGATTGAATTTAATCAAAGTGTCGGTGAAGAAAACCCTGAGCGATTACATTACATTCTAATTAAGCTTTATGCAGCATACACAGAAGCCAATAAACTAGTTGAAGCTGAAAAGACGCTTTCTGCTGCACAGCAACAGCTGGCTAAAATAAAGATTCCTGAAGGTAAAGACCACTACCAAACTTATTTTTATGCAATGCAAGCGGATTTGAAACGACGCAAGGGTGATGCTAAAGAGGCTTTACGGCTGATACAAATAGCCAAACATCGCCACGAAGGTGAGTTCCATGCTCGTGTTTATCAGTTTGATGTGACTCTCGATATTATTAGGGGGGATATTTATTACCTCAATAAAGAGTTTGATAAGGCGATTAACTTTCATAAGCAAGCAGAGAAAAAGATTCTAGAGCGAGATTTGTATTATTTAGAAACAGCTATCAACCACAAACTGTATCTAGATTATTTGGCGAAAAATGAACTAGCACTGGCGTTACACCATTTGGAGGCGGAGAATCGCTTGCAGCTGAATTGGCGCTTGGATGAGAACGAACAATACTCGCAATACATATATAGTCAATTTGAAACAAAGAAAAAAGAGGCGCGTATTGCTGAGCTAGAACACAGTAAAAAAGAGTCAAAATGGATGTTTATGCTGCTGGCTGCTGTGTTAATCAGCTTGGTGCTTTTTACCTGGATGCTAAAGTCAAAGAACAAAAAAATTGTGCAGTTAAATAGTTTACTGACGACATTGAGCAATACTGATGGCTTAACCTCGATATCCAACCGGCGAGCTCTTGATGAATACCTCCCGGTATGGAACTCCACCCCATCGTCTCTGCAGAAGCGTGCTATTTTTATGATCGACATTGATTGCTTTAAAAACTATAACGATCAGTACGGACATGCTGCTGGTGACACAGCTCTGAAATTGGTGGCAAAAACACTAAAAGAACAGTGCCGCGAAAATCATTTTTTGGCTAGATATGGTGGAGAGGAGTTTATTGTGGTGTTAAGTGATATTAATACCGAAGCGGCTTTAAACTTAGCTAACCGGATTCATATTGCTGTGGAAGAGCTTAATATTCCACACAGTAAATCAACGGTTAGTGACAAACTGACGTTGAGCGTAGGCATTTTGACATGTGACGATAATATTGAATCCAATGTTGATGTGATGATGAGAGAAGCGGATAAGGCATTGTACCAAGCTAAATGTCATGGGCGAAGCCAGAGCTATCATATCGAATATGATGCTTAGCAATTTGTAATATTACCGCCACTAAAATGTTAATCCCCCACTCGATAAGTGTGGGGTTTTTTATTTAGTGAAAATGGTGTTTTTGTTTAAATGGCATTAATCTGACGTTCATCTAACGACAGGTACACTGTGGTTTATATGACGAATATTCTAATGATTCAATCAATGCAGGAGGTAAGGTGAACTCCACAATAGAGCTAGATAACCAAATCGGTGTGCAAGCCAACATGGCAGCAGAGCCGACACTGGCTAAGCCTAACGAGCAACATACCACCCCTGATGAACGAACGTTTTGGCGCAAAGTTAAAGGATCGGCAAAAAAGTTGGGAGAAGAGATTGCGGTAACTGGGATTAAATCATGGCTAGCAATGACAGATTCTCAAACCTCGGTGCGCCATAAGGCGATACTTGGCGGCGCTCTGGCTTACTTTGTGCTACCTGTCGATATGGTGCCAGATGTACTGGCTGGTGTTGGTTTTACGGATGATATGGCCGCAATGACACTGGCTGCAAACTCAGTGGGTACGGCGATTACCGACCAACATGAACAAGCGGCGCGTGATAAGTGGCATTCGTTGCATGAATCGTCAGTCAAAGCTGAGTAGTGCGGCGTTAAAATGAAAATCCACCTTAGAGTAAGGTGGATTTTTTTGTTGGGGCATCGCCATGTGCGATAACCATGTTTTGTGGCGAGTCGTTTTTTAACGCTCCGCTCTTTAGCGCGTGGTTGTTTTACGCTTCGCGTTTGGCGAGGTGGACTTCTTCTTCTGAAGCACCCGCTAACGGGTCATTAAAACGTTCTTCGTTCAATGCGCCTTCCGATTTTGCGACGATGATGGTGACTGCGCTATCACCGGTAATATTCACCGCGGTGCGGATCATATCCAACAGACGGTCAACACCCATAATCAGTGCAATACCTTCCAGAGGCAAACCTACTTGGTTCAATACCATCGCCAGCATCACCAGACCGACCCCCGGAACACCTGCGGTGCCCACCGATGCCAATGTCGCCGTTAGAATCACCATTAGGTAATCGGTCATGGTCAGATCGATATTAAACGCTTGGGCGATAAATGCGGTTGCGACACCTTGCATGATTGCCGTGCCATCCATATTGACGGTGGCGCCTAGTGGAATGGTAAACGACGATACGCGGTTATCCACGCCCATGCGATGCTTTGCGGTTTCCATGGTGACCGGAATAGTTGCGTTCGATGATGCCGTTGAGAAGGCGAACATGATGGCATCTTCCATTTTACGTAGGAAGGTAAGTGGACTAAGGCCGGTGAAGCCTTTCAACATCACGCTGTAAGTGACCAAACCATGTAGCAGTAAGGTGCCTGCCAGCACTAAGAAGTACTCAGCTAAGTTGATGATCGCGCTGAGGCCGATGTCGGTAAAGAGCTTGGCCATGAGGAAGAACACACCAAAGGGTGCAAGGTTCATCAAGATCGCAACCAGCTTCATGATCACTTCGTTGAGATCATTAAAGAATGCGGCAATACGCTCACCGGGTTTACCTGCAGCGCTAATCGCAATACCAAATAATACGGCAAAGACGATGACTTGTAGGGTTTTGCCTTCTGCCATGGCACTGATTGGGTTGGTTGGGAACATATCAATGATCACCTGACCAAGCGATGGCGCATCGGCAGATTTAAATGTACCAACGGCGGTCAGGTCTGCACCAGCACCCGGTTGGAATAGCGAACCCATCGTCAAGGCAAGCGTAATGGCTATCGCTGTAGTGGCGATGTAGAAAGCGAGGGTTTTGCCACCCATGCGGCCTAGAGTCGAAAGATCTTTAAGAGAACTGGTCCCACAAACTAGCGATACAAACACCAGCGGGACCACGAGCATTTTCAAACTGGCGACAAAAATTTGTCCGCCGACTTCAAATAATCCGTTTACGATGTACTCGTCGATAAATCCATTATCAGCAAATAGGGCGCGAATGGCGAAGCCCGTCAAGATCCCCGCTACCATGCCTAGAATCACGCGGCCGGTTAGCGACATCGGTTTCTTGGTATTCATTTAGAACACTCCTTATCGTTATTGCCCCTCCAATGGGGAGGTGCGGGAGGTTAGCAGTGGAGTTGGTAAATTAAAAAGCAAAAAGGTTGGTTTAGGGTTGCGGATGTGATCTTTATCACCATTAAAATGCGATTGATAACAAAATCTTATCTATTTTAAAAAATAAATTTATCAAAATAAACGTAAGCGCAGCAAATGTTATAGGTGGCTAACCAGAAACGAGCCATTTTGGTGGCTTATAGAGCGGCAAGAAGTAACTAAGTGAATGAAATAATTCCTTCTTTAAGCTCTATCTTCCTTTTTTATTGATCGAGGCTAAACGGTTTACACAAGAGTAGATATGCGTGCTAATGGATAAGTAACAACCGTGAGACAAAAGCGTCCTCAACCGTTACAATTTGGCCAAATAAAAAAAGTGGAATGACTATGAAAATCTGGGTTGATGCCGACGCGTGTCCGGTTGTGATTAAAGAGGTATTGTTTCGTGCTGCGCAACGTACCGGAGTTGAAATCACTTTTGTAGCGAATCAGTATATTCGTACGCCAGCGGCAGCAAACATCACCAGCTTGCAAGTAGAGGCTGGCTTTGATGTTGCGGATAACGAAATTGTGAAACGTACCGAAGCAGGGGACTTAATCATTACCGGTGATATTCCGTTGGCCGACGAGTTGATTACTAAAGGAGGGCATGCCCTCAGTTCTCGTGGTGAGCTGTTTACTAAAGACAACATTAAGTCGCGTCTCAATATTCGTGATTTTATGGAAACCATGCGCAGTAGTGGTATTCAAAGTGGCGGTCCAGCGCCAATGAGCCAAGCGGATCGTCAGCAGTTTGCCAACCAACTCGATAAGTGGTTGGTGCAATGGCAACGAGCACAAAAATAACCCTAGAAGCAATCAATAAAGTGTGGTCATAAATATTAGTCTTATACCCTGCTATGTAGCTGGATATAAGACTTATTAGCTCGTTCATTACTCGCTAGCTATTTCAATCCTAAGTAATTTTTAAACCTATCTCTTACCTACCTTGTTAAGTGCACCTCTAGGCTGCTCATCTGTAAATCGTCATTCCGGTGCTACAAATTTGGGGCTTGGTCTCATTTTTTAACTTACTCGCTGATTCGAACGTTATCTATTCGTATTGTGGTGAAAAAATAAAAATTAGAATATTTTTTAAGCAATGTGGCATTTTGTAATTTGTGATTCCAAGGAGTGAAAGAGTGGAAAACAAATGGGAAGAATTTGCCAGAAATTTTGAGGCGAGCAACAATTACGTGGTTGGCCTAAAAGAGATCCAAACGATCAAAACACGCTTGCGTCAGCATCATGATTTAGGCGCGGTATTAGAGCTCGGCTGTGGTAATGGAACCTATACTGAAAGTCTTATCGACGCCAGTGATAGCATCGTTGCCACTGACTTATCTTTGCCAATGCTTGAAGTGAGTAAAATTCGCTTTGAACACCAAGCTAAAGTGATTGTCGAGCAAGCAGATTGCTTTGCGCTGCGCTATAAAGATCAATCCTTTGATACCGTCTTTATGGCCAACTTACTTCATGTTATCCCCAATCCAGTGCATGCGCTGCAAGAGTGCATGCGGGTACTCAAACCTGGTGGAAGAATCATCCTCATCAGTTTTACTCTGCACGGCATGACCTTTTGCAATAAATGGGCACTGAAATATCGATATTTACGTAAATATGGCATCAAGTCAGCGAATAATACTGTGATGACCCCCGTTCTGGCTCATGAACTTGCAGCGACTGCTGGCTTCCAAAATGTCATCACGGACTTATTAGGCAAACGAGTTAAAGCGGTATACCTGCTTGCGGAAAAACCGGATGAGTAGCGTAGCTGGATGATGAGCTTTTTAATGTTCTGCTTTATTTTCTGATCTTAGGCTTTTTGATCGTTAACCCGTCACGAATATTGAGTGCCATTAAGGTTAAATTTATCGAACCAGCAATCAATTCTATTCCCTGTATAAGGTAAAAATGTTGATCAAATAGCCCTTGGCTCGCCAATACGTTGAGATACATTGCGCACGGTAGCAAGATGAGCAAGCCATTAACGGCAATAATCGGCATGCGCTTCTTTTTGCGACCAATTGGGCCGACACCACTTTTAACCTTTGGTGCCATTTTCGATCCAGTTATCCCTGTCATAGCCATTAGTGGGAGCACCCCCCAGACCGCCCAAGAAATGTAATATTTGACGCTCGCCACGGTAGCGTGATCGGCAAAAAGTTCGCTAATTAAAGAACTGCTGAAAAAACTGGCGATCATAATAAAGGCTAAAACTGCGCAGGTTTTGTGTAGTGTAACCAATGATTGTTTCATCGATAGGTCCTCTCATCTTGTTAGATAGTGTCGCGTTATTGGCGTAGTACTATGAGTGTAATGTGATTCTGCGTTTGCATTTACCAACGAGAGCGATAGGTGCGATGACAGGCTCTACATGTCTGTTGCGCTGCTTCAATGCCTTGCTCAGCAAGATCCACATTGTGCTCTTTTGTTGCTCTGTAGAGCGTTTCAAAGCCTTGATCCATTTGCTGCATCAATTGATTAAATTCGTTTGGTTGTTGCCAAATCTTGTCACTCGCTTTACTGCCTTCTTGGCTCCCTTGGGGAAAGCTTTGCTGCAAGCTCTCACTCATTTCTTGTAGTTGTATTGCGCTAATCTCAACCGTTAGCCAGTCCGTTTCAAGGCCATCTAAATGTTCAGTCGCTTCTTTAAGCTGTTGTTCGATATGAGTAAATGCTTCTTGACGATTCTTTATCAGTTGAGAATCGCTACTTGCTAGAGCAATACAAGGGGTCATTAGTGCGATGAGTATTAGTTGGATTTTCATGATCTCATTCTCGTGATTCAGTGAGTTGTTAACAGGGCGGCAAATAACTTACACAACAATAGTTGCGGGTGCAACTATTGTTGTGTAAATTATTTGCCATTGCAGCTTGGGTGCAAATTGAACGGGCAACTAAGTATCTGAATAGAAGAGTAATTGAGGTTTAATATGAAAGTTTGGGATTTAGCTACACGCCTATATCACTGGTTACAAGCACTGCTGTTTATCGCTTTACTCGTGAGTGGTAACTCTGGTAATGGTCCGCATGTGCAGTTGGGGCTTGCACTGTTAACGCTAATTTTATGGCGATTGATTTGGGGTTTTGTCGGCAGTGAAACCAGCCGTTTCCGCTACTTTGTCTCTTCGCCGATCACCAGTTTAAAATACGCCGCTGGCCGAGTTACCGCGAAAGTGGGGCATAATCCACTCGGTGCATGGATGGTACTTAGCCTACTCTCAGCCTTACTAATTCAATGTATCTCAGGGCTTGCGTTAGCGGGTTTATTGGATGGCCTTCCACTGTCTCATCTATGGCTAACGGATACTATTTTTGAGTTATTGGTACAGGCTCATGTGGTGCTAGCGGATGTTTTACCCGTACTGGTCGGTGTACATCTTGCGGCGATTTTAATCTATAAATTGCGTGGCAAAGGATTAGTAAAGGCGATGATTACCGGAGTACAAAGCCATGTTGAAGCTGTTCAGCCAGTGGCTTTTGTCTCGCAAGGTTATGCATTTTTGATGCTAGTTGTCGCGACATTGGTTACCATGGCAATAATTGCTTTATCAATGATTTAAACAACGGTCTGAACAATGAGTGATAATTTTGATAGACAGTCTAGCTTTGGTTGGATGATCAACGTGGTGGCTGGCAAAGCGGAAAAAATGTTTGATGCGGAGCTAAAAAAACATGGTTTAAGTGTCGCACTATGGCCAACCATGATGTGTCTGTGGGAAGAGGAAGGGGTGACTCAGCGAGACATTGCTGCGAAATCCAAAGTGGAAAACTCCACCACCACTCGTACACTCGATAAGCTTGAGAATCTCGGGTTGGTTGAGCGTCGAGCCGATCCACATAGCCGCCGCTCATATCGTATCTACTTAACAGAACAAGCCCGGTCTTTGAAAGAACAATTATTGCCGATTCCAGTGGCGGTAAATCAGACGATGTTGAGTAGTTTAAATGATAAAGAGCAACAGCAAATGATCGCTCTATTACAAAAAATGGTTGCGGCGGTGTAGTTATCGTGGTCAATCAGAGTGACTTATTAAGTAAACCACAAGGTTTACTTTTTGTGCGGTAATAGTATGATGCGCGCTAATTATTTTGCTGATGTGCCATAACTTTGATTAAACGTAGCTTACTGACCACTTTATTGACCTCGCTGTTTTCCTTTTCTGCGCAGGCTGAATCTTTTTCGCTGCCTATTTGGAAGGATAAGGCGGAAGCGTTGGGCTATGAACTGCCAAAAGCAGTGGGTATTAGTCTGAGTTATATGACGTTAGAGCAAGATATCAACGTTAATTCGATTGCCCTAAGTGGTCTAAATTTGCCGGATCGAATTGGGTTAGACATGAAGGCTAATGGTGGTATGCAAAAAACGGATGTGATGAGCATTCGTGCTGATGCATGGCTATTTCCTTTTCTTAATGTCTATGCCATTGCCGGAATGCTTGAGGGCTACTCGCGCGCGAGTGTTGAATATAATGTCACGCTTGATATACCGTTTTTGGGCCCAATTAAGCATAAAGGTGATATCCCGAATTTCGAACTCGCTTTAGATGGCTATATGTATGGTATCGGTACGGTCATCGCGGGTGGTTATGGGAATGCATTTGCTCTCGTGGATCTGAGTTACACTCAAACTCGTCTTACGGTCATCGAAGGAGAAATTGACGCTATCGTTGTATCTCCTCGTATCGGCTATGATTTTACCAAACACGGTGTTCCTCTTCGATTATGGGCCGGCGCGATGTACCAAGATGTTGAACAGGTGCTAGAAGGTAAAGTTAAAGATATTGATATAGGAATCCCAGACGGCCTCGTGCCTGATGATGCTAGCTTCCGTGTAGAACAAAGCTTAGTCACCAAGTGGAATCCGCTGCTTGGGATGCAATATCAAGTGACAGACAGTTGGTACTTGCTCGGTGAAGTGGGTTTAGGCGATCGTAAAAGTGCCTTCCTCTCGATCGACCATCGTTTCTAATCAATAAACATCGTAGAAATTGAATTTAAAAAGCCGCTTAAATTAATCGTTAAGCGGCTTTTTCGTTTATATCATCGGATTTGGTCCTACCTCAGCGAGGGTTTTCATCGCGAGTTTTTCCATCATATGTAGATAGAATCGGCGTAATAAGCCATGTTTGCAATGTACGATAAGAACGCGGCATAGTTCCCCTTCGGTTGAGTAGCCAAACAGCACCTGCACGCCTTTTTGATTGAGATGTAAACCAATCACATTCTCGGCCTGAAAAGGATCCGGTTGGAACACCGCAGCTGGCGTCGCCTTGGTTAGCAACTTTTTCCATAATTTGGGTTGAGCGAGTGCTTTCTCAACGGCAGCCGTGGTTCCTAATAATAAATGTTTGCCCTTTAAACGTGTTTCAATGGATGGAACGAGTTGGTTCACAGCTGGGTACCAATGTTGAGCCGCATCATGGCTAAGTTCAATCTCACATAAGGCCAATCTTTTATTTTGGCGATAGCAATAGACTTGAGCAATATTGGTCGTAAGTCGATTACTTAAGTTTAAGGCACTATTAACGCGACACGGTGCGACAATCGCCAAGCCTTCTCTATTGAGATTTACACTACCGATTGATTGCTTATCTAATTGGTTGGATTGGTAAAGATCAATGACCGGTTTAACACGTATTGGGCGGCTTTCCATTATGTGAAATGTTTTTGTCACAATAAGGTTTTCGGCATCATCAAAGATATCAAAACGATAAACTCCCGGGATACATAAACTTTTATGTGACATGGTCCAGCCAATAAAGGCACTGCAATCGACTTCAATACTGCTTTGCCATTCCGAGACATAGCCTTGCTGTTGGGCAATATAAGGATGGTGTAGGCGTATTGTTAATGCGACTTGTTGTGGGTACTCCTCTTCACCATCTTCATTCGAAAAATACTCTAAACGAACACCAAAGGTTCGGTTGAGCTCTATTTCAACTAAATGACTTTGCTGGCGATGCTCAAGTTGCGCTATTGTCTTGAATTCGCTCTGCTCAATCTCCTCTTGTTGAGTGCCTTCAACCTCGTCACCTTCATGGCCGTCAACATAGATACCGTAATCCATAATTTCAATGCCAGGATTGGATTTAGGTGCATATCGACCGAGTTGAATCTCTGCGATGAGATCGCGAATATGGCGTGAACGATGATCGTGATAGTAGTTGATGATCGGTTCAAATTTGCCCTGTTGTGCCAACTTGACTAACGTTGCTTCTAAATCTTCCAGCGTGAGCTGATTTAGATGCTCAATAATATCGTCTTGTTGGGCGAAGTGTTTCAGAGCCATTCCCCACTCTTCGGCAACGATTTTCTTCAATAAGTGACTTTTGCTAGCACCCAGTTGCAACATTTTTTCGCATAACCACAGTGCGTTGTTTTCTTGGTTGTCGTCTTCTCTTTGATTATAGAGCTCGCTAAGCTCTAGCATCGGCGTATGAGCGAATAAACTCATAATATTGGCTTGTCGCTCCGGTTGGATAAACCAGAATAGAGTCGCTAATTCAGCCTCACCATACTCACCTTTTAAAGTGGATACGTGTTCAGTTTGCAAAACGGAGGTCAACTGAGAAATTTCGGTTTCATCGGCTAGGCGATCTAAGTGCAGATAGTGGTTGAACAACTCAAAATGTTGCTGTTGTTCTAGAGTGAGTTCGTGAGCTTGTGAATTATGACGTGTGATGTAGCGTTTAAATTGCGCCAAAATCACCGTGATGATTTCTTGGTCAAAATAATGGAGGGTGAGCTGCGGAGCATATTTTTTCAGCTCGAGCATAAAGGTTTGTTTATGACGTGGCAGTATCAGAGCTAAAGCTTGCTCAATGGCGCCATTTTGTTCTTCAGCTTGGGCAATATAGCCATCAAAGAGTGAAGCGAGCAGCGCTTGCTTATCCTCCCAGTATGAAAGGTCGTCGATGCGTCTTTCTATTATGATAGCTTGCTGAGTGACAGGTGATAGAACCTCAAGGCGAGAGGCTAAATGCTCATATTGAACTTGAGTTTCTAATGCTTCGTCGACATAGAATTTGGACAACAGGTACGCGGTTTTTAATGGCGCGATGAGCAACCAAAGATCGAGGAATCTACGACTGAATACATCGGTTGAATTTGGGGTTGTTGCCGCCAAATAACGCGCATAAACATCGGCACAGACCAGTAATTTCTGCCCACTTTTGTGGAAGTGGGAGATAAATAAGTAGTAGGGCTGCACAGGGTTGACTTGATATTTGAAACTGTCGCATCGCTGATAAGCGGCAAGACTGGTGGTGGCAAGTTGTTGATCCTGATGTGTGCCATCAAGGTAGCCAACGATGGCAGTACGTTGCTGCTGGTAGCTCGCTTTCTGCTCATCGGTTAACTCATCGCCGTATCCCTGATGCTCATCGTAATGACTATAATGATCAATGGCTGCAAGAGCGGCGACAGGTAAGTGGGCGGATAAAAACGCGGATACTTGCTGAGTAAGCTGATCACAGAGACCTTGTTCTAGATCGAAATTGAGGATGACAGCACAAGCGGTCAACTGCACTTCAAGATGATAATGATCAACAAAGTCCGCCTGCATGATAAGTTCAAATACTTGGTCACGATGATCAGCAATTAAACGATAAACCGCGATCGCGTCACTATGGTCGACACTGCCGCTGTAGCTGGAAAAACTTTCCACATAACGGTTAAAAAGAATGCGCCAATCACCATTAAAACGAGCGATGAAATCAGCATCGGTAAAGAACTGGTATTCTTCCACCATCTTAGAAACAAAGTCAGGGTGAAAGGGGTGTTTGTCATTCCAACGATGAATGACATCTAACATGCGAAATAGCTTGAATCGACCTTCGGCCTCATTCGGTTCGCCACTTTGATTACGCATCGTCCAATCAGCGATCAGGTTATAGAGAATATGTTCTAATTGGCTGGCTAGGCATTCATAAGGACCAGTGAAATACTGAATGTGGTGATTAATTTTAAAGTTGCCCGTTTTAGCTACCGTTTCTATATCACATGGTGTAATGGTATCGAGCACTTGTGGGTTTTCCCCACTAACGATGTAATGCCATAGCGCTTTACCGTTATCGACGCCTTCACATACGAAGGCTTTCCACTCTTCTTCACCGGTTCCCCAAGTGTAATAGAGGTCACCGAGTGGTTCTTGTTCAATCACTTTTGGTGCGACGATTGGGCGGCCTAAGTATTGCTCGATCTCTAGGGTAAGATCGGCTGCAACATCATCCGTTGGACTATCAATAAAGGTTTGGCTTAGTGTTTCTAAATTATTATCGCTGTCGCGATGCCAAGAGATGGGAGAAACGATAGATAGCATGATCCGTTCGATCGGCTTTTCGCAATATTCGCGTCCATTATTATTGGTCTGTAAAAAGTCTTGTTCGACAAAGCGCTCTTTTAATGCGGCTCTAAAGCGTTCAAATTCTAGTGGGTCTTCGCGGAATATTTGCAGCAACGAGGCAGAATGTTCACCTAGTGCGTGTTTTTGCTCGTCGTATGCAGTGTATTTCAAGTTGAACATTTGGGCTTGAGCGTTGGCATTATCA
This sequence comes from Vibrio scophthalmi LMG 19158, assembly GCF_000222585.1. GTDB lineage: Bacteria > Pseudomonadota > Gammaproteobacteria > Enterobacterales > Vibrionaceae > Vibrio > Vibrio scophthalmi. The sequence continues at coordinate 32,590 of NZ_AFWE01000051.1, forward strand.
CAGTAGCAAAAGGCTTTGAGAGTATGCTCGTTGTAGCCTAAATGGCTTGCGACAACACCAAGTACTTCTTCTCCGTATGGAGCATGCTCTGTGTCCCAGTTAGGTACGACGTAACCTGCTAATAAATACGTGAGTCGAGGGTAATGCATCGCAATCATCAACAGAGCCTGAAGGCCGAAGACTTCCGTATCTGAAATCCACATATTGGAGGAGTTATTGATACGACGTGAGGTTTGACACATCACTTTAGCTGTCGCCTCAATATCTGCCTCAAGTTGAGGATGTTGGCAAGCGAAGAGGAAAAAAACACTCTCCATCGGTAAGTAGCTTCGAGCTAGTGATAGCTCAGGTTGAATATCTTTATCGTCATGACCAGCATAGCGCATCAATAACGTGACTAGCGGTTTATCGAATAGCTCACCTAATACATCGCTACTGCCTGTTTCTAAGCAAAAACGAATACGACAATAAAAATCGCCAAAGGCCTCTTCCTGTTCGAGCAAATGGCGGTAGACGGTGAGGCCAGCTCGCAGTGAATCAATCGATTGGGGGTTAAAAGTCACCGTGAAAGGGGAGGCGGTGATTGCTGTTGGAGTTTCAAGTTCAGAAGCGTCAGAGACAGACATAGTTAAGCATACTTACGGCTAATGCATATAGATATTTAGCATAAAACGAGAGATTAACTATGTCATTGAAAATAAATGGTTAAAGCTCATTGTGTGAGCTTAGGCCTAGTGACGGTCGCCTTAATCGCGTAAGCGACCTCGGAGTGATTTGGTTTGGCTTTTAATGCCCTTAGCTTTGAGACGACGCTCTTTTGAACCGCGAGTTGGTTTGGTGGCTCGACGATGCTTTTGCACCACCGTCGCTGCGCGGATCAATTCTGCTAATCGGTTAAGCGCGTCTTCTTTATTTTGCTCTTGGGTACGAAATTGCTGAGCCTTAATGGTGATCACGCCATCTTTAGAAATGCGTGAATCCTTAAGTGCCAGCAAGCGTTCTTTATAGAAAGCAGGTAAAGAAGAGTGGTTGATATCAAACTGTAAGTGAATGGCAGAAGATACTTTATTGACGTTTTGACCACCCGCACCTTGGGCGCGGATGGCGGTCATTTGTATTTCCCATGCTTGTAGTGTGACAGTGTTGGATATTGTTAACATAATTCTCCGCCGCGAGATGGCGGCGTGGTGGTATGGATATTAAGTGCGAATCTTTCATTCATTGGCGGTTACTGTAGCATAGCGGCGGTTTGATCACCCATAGCAATCAGTTTATCAAGAATTCGTTCACCATCGGCTCGCAGGCCATTGTGTTCATATTCATTGGTGATCCATGCACTAGCATTACCCATTTGGGCTAAGGTTTCACGGCTATAGTCCATTTCAACAAACATATCATCCGCGTACACCGCGCAGCTCACTGGCACGGTATTGTTTGCCAGTTGTTTAGCATCATACAGCGCAGGCCAATCATTTTTTACGGCTAATAATTCTGCCGCGTGTTGCAGTGGTTTGAGATTGGCGTATTGCTCAAACATCCAAGGGAATACCATTTCACCAGTAAAGTAGAACGGTTGGCCTTTTTGGTAATTAAATGGGCTCAATTCACTACGTACGCGCTGGGCACTCCAATTTGACGCTTCACCTTGGCAGTAGATCGATTCATGCAAAATGGCGTAGATGGGATTGGTTTGAAAGCCTTGTTCGGCGAGCATCGCACTAAGAAATTCGTAGCGCAGTTGTGGTTGGCCATTGATTTCGACAAAGGCATTTTCGAGCTGGTAATAAGTGGCAATGAAACTGTCGCTCATGCCAAAGTTAATGCCAATTTGTTGGAATTGTTCTACGGTAAAACGCTGCCCATTAGGCAGGAACTCGTGGTGATCGATCAAATGATTGGCAATCGCTTGGCACATCGCTTGCGCTTGTGGAAATTGACGAAAAAAGGCTTGGTTCTTATCCATGGTGCGTTTAAATGTCGCGCGGTAAACATCATCTGCCGGGCGTGAAATTGAAGGTACACCGCCCGTAATGTAGCTACGCAATAGGCTGTGTGGAAACCGCGAAAGGTACGTCAATGAGCAAAAACCACCAAAGCTTTGACCGAGAATCGCCCACTGTTCGACACCGAATTGTTGACGAATAGTCTCGGCATCGCGAACGATGTTATCTGCACGAAAATGGCTTAGGTACTCCGCTTGCTGCTCGGGCGTGAACGACGCAAGGGTTTGGTGCGATATTACTGAGCTATTGCCGGTGCCACGTTGGTCAAGCAGTAACACGCGATAAGTTTGTAATGCACGTTTCAACCAACCGCCGTGGCCATTAGGACGCTGTGCTGGAAAGCCCGGCCCTCCTTGAAAATAAACCAGCCAAGGTTTATCACTCAACTCATCACCGGCTAAGCGCACTTCACGAGCGAAAAGGGTCAGCTGACCTTGTGCTACGTCGTTGTAGTCGAGTGGTACAGTAAAGTAATGCGGTAGGTAGTGAACACCCTGTTGGATAAAAGCTTGTGCATGTAACATTGAAACGATTCCTAATGTGGCCTTACAGCGGTTCGAGCGTTTATTTTACCATCGACTTGCTGACTTGTTCATCCCTAAGCGAGTTTGGCTTTATAAAGCAAAAGGCGCAGATGAAAGGGAACTTGATTAAAAAGAGCATTCCCTTGGGAATGCTCAGTGTTGGTCAGATGATGATGGCTTTGTATGCACACAAGATTAGTGGTACATCCGTCTCACGATGAAGGCGTCTGTTGGCAGTGAAAGCATCGATTCCTTATCTTCCATATAACGGCGTTCAAACGATGTCATCCGGTAACCGACGGGAGCAACGTCGATAATTTGTTTGACCAGTTTTTGCACCTCTGGATCTGAGATTGATACCGCTTGTTCTAGTTGCTTGTGCAGTTGAGGTACCAGTTGTTCGTATCGAGCCATTTTTAATCTCAATTTACTCTCGGGGTTTCTTGCCATACTCATGGCTGTCGCCCCGTTTTTACTCTCGATATCCAATTGTGCGCCTGCTCGAGTTAGTAGCTTAATAATAGAGTATTGTCCCCTTTTACTCGCGGTCATCAGTGCCGTTTCACCCGTCTCTTTGTTTTGCTCATTAACATCAACGCCAATGCTAATTAAATATTTGACTACCTTTGGCGATTGAAGACTGGCCATCATTAATGGATTGAGGTCGTAACGACTGGAGATATCCAGACTGGCATTGGCCTGTACTAAACGTTCTACTATGGCGACGTGATCATCAAAGATTGCTTCTATCAGAGCAGAGTCTCCCCATTTGCCTTTTGCGTTGATGTCGTCAACGCCGGCTTCTAATAGCAGGTTGACCACTTCCAACGAACCTCGAGAACTCGCAAATATTAGCGCGGTTCTAGCGTATTCAGGTTCTATTGCATTGACGTCGGCATTGGCCTTGATAAGCAACTGTGCAATAACAGGATTTCGTTGGATCGCCGCCACCATTAACGGAGTATAACCATAACCGTTAATGGCATTGAGGTTAGCCCCTTCGCTGACGAGCTTATTCACGGCTTCGGCGCAGTCGTGATCAATGGCATAAAATAGCGGTTGTTGCTGCTGTTGACTGAAAGTTTGTTGGCATAGCGCCTTATCTTTAGGCAGCACAGAGTAAGCAGGTGGCTGGTACTGCTCAAGTAAGATCACAATCTCGTCATGACCATTTTCTTTGGCATAATCTAATGGGGATTTACCAAAGTTGTCCCTTATATAAGTTCTTGGATTGGCTTTGAGTAGCTGTTTTACGGTTTCAGTATGGCCTTTATCGCTGGCGAAAATGAGGGCCGTTTGAGCGTTATAGCCATTGGATGATTGAATATCGACAGTGGCATTCTCTGCTAGCAGTTTTTCAACCATTGCGGCATTTCCTTCCCAGCTTGCCATCATTAAAGCGGTGAAACCACGCTCGTCAGCGAGATCGAAGTTTGCCTTGGCTTTAATTAATTCATCGACGATGTCTGCATGGTTGTTTTTGGCTGCGTACATCAGTGCGGTCATTGCGTTATCGTCGATGAGATCTGGCTTGGCGTTGGCAGCGATTAATTGTTGCGCTGCATGAATGCTGCCATTTTTAGCCGCGGCGATTAAGGCGGTGACCCCTGAGTGGGTGGCAGCATCAACGTTAGCCTCTGCTTTAATGAGTTGCTCGATGATCAATGATTGATCTTCGATGGCGGCATATATCAGTGGCGTCACGTGCAAATAGTCAGTCACGTTAGGATCTGCACCCATTTTGAGCATTTCACCGACTCTAATAGAACATTGGTATTCAACGGCGTTAAACAGCCGATCTGGCGCTGTAAAATCAAGATTATTGCATGGGTCTTGCTGGGCGTGGGTAGATGTCGATATGCCTGCTGCGATGACCAAGGTCAGCAGTAATTTTTTGCTCATGGTGATGCTTATCTCCTGTGCAATGATAAAAAGAGGGGATGCTTGAAATTTAAAAAGCTCATCATGATCAGAATTCATGACGGTGATCGAATAAGGCTAAATAAAAACAGTGACTTATGCAATTGTCTTTGTTGGGAAATTAGCGCTCAACAGGTGATTTATTGTCTCGGATTGGTTGTGTGATCAATGACATCAGCCCTTTGCCAAACCAAGAGAAGTACTATCGTTCAACAATAAAACACCCGCTTAAAAAATAGCGAATGGTCTATATTTTAAACTGTTAATAACGCTGTTGGTGATGAGACAAGAGGTGAAGATGAATGAAATAACAGGCTATTCTCAGGCGATCGTTGCGAAGCGAACCGACTGGACCAAGGAAATATTCAGTCTTCGCTTAAGCGGCGCCAACCTCTCTTTTAAAGCGGGGCAATTCACCAAATTGGCATTACTCGATGATGAAGGTAATACTATCTCCCGGGCTTACTCGCTGGTTAATGCGCCTCTGACGAGCAGTGATATGTTGGAATTTTTGATTATTGCTGATCCTAATGGACAACTGAGTCCGCGCTTACATCAACTAAAAGAAGGGCAAGCAATTTTTGTTGGTCAGAGAGCCAATGGTGACTTAACGTTTGAGTCGATTCCAAAGCAAAGTGATACGTTATGGTTACTTTCTACTGGAACCGGCATTGGGCCTTTTCTTGCTTTGCTTGATGATCTCAATTTTAGGCCAAGTAACCGGCGAATCGTACTGGTTCATGCTGTTCGACATCAATCCGACCTCGTGTACCGTTACCTGATTAATCAGTTAGTTGAACAGTATCAAGGACGACTGATTTACCAGCCTATCGTGTCGAGAGAGCAAGTGCCAGAGGCGCTACATGGTCGCATTCCAGCTCTTATTGAGAGTGGTGAATTGATGCAAGCAACCGACGCCGAATTTCATGCCGAAGAAAGCTTTGTTATGTTATGTGGCAATCCTGAAATGATCAAAAGTACCATCTCTACCTTAACCGAGAAGGGGCTTACTAAGCATCGTACAGCTCAAGCAGGTAATATTATCTACGAGCGTTATTGGTGACATCCTACTAATGACGAAACGCAGTGTTTAAGTGAGTAAGGGCGAGCGAGTCATGGTCCGCTCGCTCTTTTGTTGTCGGTGATAATACTCGACGAGTACGATCAGTTAGGATGATAAATTGCCGATACCAACAGTCATTTATGGCGCTTGATCAAGTTGCCAAAAATCAAGGATATGGACCGTCTCTTTGCATCGACCTTTTAAAATTTGATAGCTTGGTTCATAGGTTTTGCCAAGATAGGTAGTGCGAATGAGGTCGCCAGTATTCACATCGACCTGAGTGATAACTCTACCTTTAAAGTTTTGAAAAAGAACAAATTGCTCACTGCGGTACACCATTTGTTCTGGATAGAATAAAAAGGTATCGGTGGTTTCTAGTAGTTCACATTTTAAAGGTAAAGAGTTGGGCCCGGTGGCTGAGGCTGGAGTGGTTAGCAGCAGTACTGCGAAAATAATGCTATTCATCATACGCTCCTAGAAGGCTGCCTAAATGCTGATTTAAGTATAGGAGGCGGATAAGTAATAGGTGCAAAACTTTGTATCAAATTTAAGAATTCTATCTGCTCAGGCGTATGATTCAAGTGACATAAAGGCTTTGGGGAAATTTTCATCTGGTGAGAATCGCCGGAATTAACCTGTCGTGTTGTTGTTTCTTTCCACGTTACTCTGAACGTTAAAGGATGAAAATAATGGCAGAAAAATGAATTTGATCGTTAATGTACATAAAGGTGTGCGCAAAGTTGGCTTTGAGATGGCAACGCGTCAAGCGTGGAAATGTGGTGTAAAGGCCAATGTCGTTAGCCGCGTTGTGGGCATCGCAAAAGGGCAAATTGTCTGTGTCATTGAAGGATGCCGAGCAGAATTATCGACACCACTCAATAATCCTCTGCATGATGACAGCAAACAAGGTCGTTACATTTTTATTGGTGGTGTGTGTTGGGAACCGAACTCGTTACTTGCCCCTGGTTTTCCTGAATTTATGTTTATGCATGTGCGTAATCTGAGTGCCAAACACAAGTATATGACCGATGAACAATTGCTGATGAATCTCGCTTAGAAGAGCATTGTAATGTTGGCTTTGTTTCTCAAAAGTATGCTGGGTGCTTTGGCTGTATTGGTTATTGCGCTTTTATCTCGCACACCATACTTTTTCGTTGCTGGATTAGTACCGCTGTTTCCGACTTTTGCTCTGATCGCACACTATATTGTTGGTGAAGAGAAAGGGATGGAGGGGCTACGAGCAACTGCGTTGTTTGGGCTGTTTTCTTTACTGCCTTATGCTGCGTATTTACTTGCGGTTTATTGGCTGAGTTATCGTTATCAATTACCGACGACGTTAGCTTTCGCCACAATCATTTGGTTACTCGCTGCTGCGGTATTACTGTTCTTTTGGACTCGATGAATAAAGATAAACAAAAAGGAGGCGATTGCCTCCTTTTTCATCAATAGAGTGAACTAAAGATTAGAAACCTTTGATGTTCTCAGCTTCTAGCTCATGGAAGTACTTAACTGTCTTCACTTTAAGCTCTTGAGTTGATGGCTCGTCACATACGATCACTGATTTAGGGTGTAGCTGAAGTGCAGATACAGTCCATAGGTGGTTAACGCTACCTTCAACTGCTGCTTCTAGAGCTAGCGCTTTGTTGTGGCCTGTAACCAGAATCATGATTTCTTGTGCGTCTAGTAGAGTGCCAACACCAATCGTTAGTGCGTACTTAGGTACTTGGTTGATGTCGCCATCGAAGAAGCGAGAGTTCGCGATACGAGTTTCTTCAGTCAGAGTCTTAATACGAGTGCGTGAAGACAGAGAAGATGCTGGCTCGTTAAATGCGATATGACCGTCGTTACCTACGCCGCCCATGAATAGGTTGATTTTGCCGTAAGACTTGATTTTGTCTTCGTAACGTTGGCATTCAACTTCGTTATCAGCCGCGTTACCGTCAAGCAGGTTGATGTTCTCATCCTGAATGTCGATGTGGTTGAAGAAGTTGTTGTACATGAAAGAACGGTATGACTCTGGGTGATCCGCAGGGATACCAATGTACTCATCCATGTTGAAAGTAACTACGTGCTTAAAGCTAACTTCGCCAGCTTTGTGCAATTCAATTAGTGCATTGTAAGTTGCTAGAGGAGTACCACCTGTTGGTAGACCTAGAACGAACGGACGCTCAGCTGTTGGTACGAAATCGTTAATACGTTTTACGATATGCGCTGCTGCCCATTTACCTACTTGTGCTGCTTGTTGAAGCGGGATAAGTCTCATTTTTTGCCCCTAATTATTGGAATTCAATATGCTGTACACATTAATTCGCATTATAAAATAAGTGATCTGGTTGTTCTATTGTTTTTGGTCAATTTTTGTCATTTCTTTTTAAAATGATGCGATAAATGATAACGCATACGATTGCTGAGCAATGTTCTCCCCGAGATGTATGCTATTTTATACGGAAGAGAAAAGGATTTTTTATTCAGCGAACTATCAATAGCGATTGGTTGTAATTGACGGATTTATAACATAATTATGTGAATTGATAAGTGAGTCACAAATTGATGAGCCGGTCGTTTACCCATCGATTTAGTTCGCGAATCAGCTCTAAGTGTGATGAAATCTCTCAATGTTTTCGGCAAAAAGCCGATATAGAGGTTAGTAACTTCAGGTGCAGGAACTAGAGTCTTGCAACAGGCTGCAATTGACTTTTCACCGAACAACCTAAGAAAGGTTGGGGTAGAGCAAGTTAGCGACCATTAACTCAACGTGTGGCATAAAAATAATGAATATGATGGGGATCGCCATTAGTGCGACCGGGTTACTCTTACTGCTGTTATTTGCTTGGATGCTGGCGCTGTCATTAAGACAAAAGCGTGTTGAACGCGAGCGTAAACAACGGGAAATCACCTACCGTAAAGCACTTGAACGTGACCGCAAGCAAGAAGAAGAGCAGCGCGTAAGGAAAGCGGAAAATGGTGACCTTACGATGATTTTGTACTTGGCGAAAGAAGCCGAACGAACCAATTTGCGCAAGGCGCTCTATTGGTATCATAAAGCCGCATTGCAAGACAACGTAACCGGCATGTACGGTATTGTTCGCATCAGTGAACGAATGCGTGATGACATGGTGTTAAGAGAGCAGGCAAAATTCTGGAAAAAGGCCATTGCGGCGAGTGATGGTGATATGTCTGCGAAATTCCAAGTCGCAGAAGCGCTTTATTACGGCAGAGGTATTGAGCAGAATTTTGACAAGGGTTATGCATTAATGGAGCAAGCTGCATTACAACAATATGAACCAGCAATGCTGTTCCTTGGTGATTGGATGATTGCGAATGCCAACCCTTCCCCTAGTCCTGTCGCATCGACCGAGTGGTTTCGGAAAGTCGCACTATTACGTAACAACGAAGGTCGCATGAAACTGGGCCTTAATTATCTGAATGGTATTGGTGTTGAAGAAGATTTTGCTCATGGGTGCTATTGGTTAGAGCGTGCCGCTGAAAAAGGCTATGTTCCAGCCATGTATAAGGCCGGTGAAATTTGGCTTGAGCATGGCGTGAGTGGCCGCAGTATTGCGTATATCTGGCTGTTCTTAGCAGGACAGATGGGGCATGAAGAAGCCCGAGTTTTGCGTGAACAAGTCGCGCTTAACTTGAGTGTTGATACTGTTGTGGGTTTGCAAGCGCTTGCAAAACCAATGCTTAAGCGAATATTAGCCAATAAAGTAAGTAAGCACGCCTTGATTAAAGCCTTCAATAAACTCTATAAGCGTGAGATCGACATAGACAAATATGATCCAATGCCATCGGTCACTAAAGACTCAGACACAGCATCTAAGTCTAACAGACAAGTAGAGAAAGAGATGACCAGCGAGGTATTATCGCAAGAAGAAACACTTGATGGGGGGCCTTTTCAGGCCATTGATGATTCATCCAATCAACAGCCTCAAGTGAGTGTCACATCAGCCGCCACGCTCGACTTCTCACAATCCCCCATGGATAGGTCGCGCAGTTAAGCATGGTAGATTGTTAATCTCGCGATTAGAAAAAACCAATTAAAAAGCCCCGAGAGTGATCTCGGGGCTTTTTTGCATTTACTTGTTGTGTGGTTTAAACCACTAGGCCTAAACCTTATATCATCGGCTCTAACCGTGAGGTTGTTGCTTTTGTTTCTGTTTACAAACTGCAGCGGTAAAGACAACGTCCGTTGAGCTGTTTAGGGCTGTTTCAGCAGAATCTTGTACTACACCAATGATGAAGCCAACGGCAACCACCTGCATCGCGATCTCATCTGGAATACCAAACAGGCTACAAGCGAGCGGAATCAGTAGTAGTGAACCACCAGCAACACCTGAAGCTCCACACGCAGAAACCGCAGCAACAATACTCAGTAGCAACGCAGTAAGTAGGTCAATTTGGATACCTAGAGTATGGGCAGCGGCTAACGTTAATACCGTAATAGTAATCGCAGCGCCTGCCATGTTGATGGTTGCACCCAGTGGAATCGATACAGAGTAAGTATCTTCATCCAGATTTAGCTTTTCACACAACGCCATGTTCACTGGAATATTCGCTGCACTTGAACGAGTGAAGAATGCCGTAACACCACTTTCACGTAAGCATTGAAAAATCAGCGGGTATGGGTTTTCTCTGGTTTTAAACAGTACAATCAATGGGTTTACCACAAGAGCAATGACGGCCATTGCACCAAGTAGTACCGCTAATAAGTGACCGTAGCTTGCGAGTGCAGAGAAGCCCGTTGTGGCGATGGTTGATGAAACAAGACCAAAAATACCAAACGGGGCGAGACGAATAATGAAGCGTACAATTTGTGACACGCTGTTACTTAAGTCTTCAAAAACCGCTTTCGTAGTGCCTGATGCATGGTGCAGCGCCAGACCTAAACCGATCGCCCACGCTAAAATACCAATATAGTTTGCGTTCATTAGTGCATGCACTGGGTTATCAACCACTTGGAAAAGCAGTGTATTGAGAACTTCAGCGATACCTTGCGGTGGGGTTGCCCCTTCAGCGCCTGACACCAGAGTTAGAGTGGTTGGAAAAAGAAAACTCATGCTCACTGCAGTTAACGCTGCGGTGAAGGTGCCAAAAAGGTACAAGATCACGATAGGGCGCATGTAGGTATGCTGGTTTTTACGTTGATTGGCAATTGAAGCGGCCACCAAGATAAACACCAAGATCGGTGCGACGGCTTTTAGTGCGCCGACGAATAAGCTACCAAGTAAGCCTGCGCTTTGGGCTGATTCAGGTGCAATTAATGCCAGTGCGATACCCAAAATGATACCGACTAAGATTTGGAGCACTAAATTGCCTCGTGCAAATCGTGCTAAGAGAGAGTTGTGTTGCATAGTTATCCCTGCGAAGTATTTATGTAATTCGATTGTATTACCCAAGTAATTAGTATTTTGGTGTGTCTTGGGCGTCGCTCAGCGAATGGCTACTGAGATAATTTATACTAGCGCTTTGAGATATTGTGTCTAGAAATAATTGGATATTAGGGTTAAAGATTGCAATTTGTGATTTTTTGTGAATTTTATGTTGCATTTTAACGTTTACTTAGTGTTAAAAAAGAGGAGCGAATTGCTCCTCTAATGCTGTCGACAAACGAAATTTATCTAAAGGCCCTTCTTTCGTGAGCGGTTCTCTGTTTGTATTGAACGGCAAAATTTAGTGAATTGCTTGTCTTTGGATCGTTGTTCTGCCAGTGATGCGCTGTTTCGTTCTTGTTCACGCATTAGCTTTAGGTAGTTGTTGACGCGTCGTAGGTCGATTTGACCTGCATTTAATGCTTTATTGATCGCACATCCCGGTTCATTGACGTGTTGGCAGTCGGCAAATCGACATTGTTCAACCAGCGTTTGGATATCAGAAAATGTTTGTTCAACACCATCAGCGCAGTCATGAATTTGTAGCTCGCGCATTCCCGGCGTATCAATTAATACTCCACCACTTGGCAATAAGTGCAATGAACGGCTGGTGGTGGTATGGCGACCTTTGCTATCGTTTTCCCGAATATGGCCAGTCGATTGAGTGCTCTCGCCGAGTAAACTGTTCACTAAGGTGGATTTTCCGACACCGGAAGAGCCCATAAAGGCGACGGTTTTTCCGTTCTTACACCAAGCTAATAATGCTTGGCATTGCTCCGTTGAAAGCGCATTGACGACTTCTATCATCAGCATAGTATCGAGTGATTGGACTTGTGCGCGTTTTTCTTCGGCGTCATTACACAAGTCGGCTTTGGTCAAGATAATAACGGGCTCGACATCGGCTTCATAAGCGATGGCAAGATAGCGTTCGATCCGATTTAAGTTGAAGTCATCGTTGAGCGAGCAAACAATAAACAAAGTAGTGATATTCGAGGTGATGAGCTGTTCTGCCACTTTGCTACCCGCAGCTTTGCGGCTAAATAGGGATTGGCGCTCAAGTAACCGGACAAATTGACCATGACGATCAAGTACGATCCAGTCGCCAACCGTCATGTCGGGTAGCGACTTGTGTATGGCGAGAGCCATTTCTCCCTGCTCACTGACGAGCGTGTAACCACTACGGTGATGTTCACTAATTCGAGCGATGGTATTGGATTCAAGCTCATCGAGCGTCAACTGAGTTTGAAATAAATGGTTCCAACCCAGTTGAGAGAGTGTTACGGGATGAACAGTGCTGTTCATATATTACTACCTCAAGCATGTGATGCCTGCTGTGAGCGATGCAGCATCAGGTCTATTGATTGCGAGAAGCATAACAAAAGGGGCTGAGTTATGCTCAGCCCCTTTCCCACTTAGTAATAATTAATGATGATGTTTCATTCCTTTCATCACCGCTTTGATAGGGGCATTGAAAGTTTGCTTTTCGCCATTGGCAAAAGTGAGTTCAACATCAATGCTTTCACCTTCAACCAGAGGTTTAGTTAACTCAAATAGCATGATGTGCAAACTGCCAGGTTTTAACGAGACATGGCCTTGAGCTGGAATTTCAATTTGTTCTACTTGGCGCATTTGCATAACATCGCCGTCATGGATAACGTCATGCAGCTCAACTTTGCCTGCTGCTGGTGTTGATGCCGCAACGATGGCGCGATCTTGTTCTGTGTGATTCATTAATTCGACAAATACCGCGCTGGTTGCTGCGTTAGGTGGTGTCGCACGAGCGTATGGATGGTGCGTCATTATATCCATATTGGCATGAGCAATCGGGCTGAGCGCTAAGGCGGCTAAGAGCAAAGCGTTGAGTTTCATTGTCAGTCCTTGTTATTGTTGGTTGAGACTTTTGATTGCGGCAACTAAAGGTGCCGGCGTGAGCGTATGAGGCACCTTAGTGATCAAGCTACCATCGGGGTGAATAAAGTAAAAATAAGAGTTGTGGTCGAGCGTATATTGCAGCTCAGACTCTTCGAGTTCGGTTCTTTTAAATACCACGCCATATTTGGTGGCGAGAGGCTGAGTCACGGTGATTGGCGCTGATAGTCCTTCAATCAGAGGATGAAAATACTGAGCATAAGTATGAGCTGTATTGGCATCGTCTCGCTCAGGATCGAGAGAAATGAATATCGGACGAATGTTTGATTTGGTCGTGTCGTCGAGTTGATTGAGTGCGCCCGCCAACATGGCAAGAGATGTGGGACAAACATCTGGGCAATGAGTAAAACCGAAATAAATTATCCGCACACGATCATCTTGGTTATCGAAAAGATCGACAGCGTTGTTGTTTTCGCCCTGAAATATCACTTTAGCACTATCTGCTTCATTAACGGCAGGAGTCGGTTTGCTATCAATAAAAACCTTTACGCCATACCCCAGAGCAAAGGCGGCGACTAGAATTAGAGACCAATTTTTACTCATCGTGCCATCCTTATTGCGAGGGAGATTGACTGTTGACCATCGGATAATTGACCAACCCAAGTCATGTTTTCCATCGTACAGGCGGGTAGCAGCACTTCAGCTTGATAGAGACTATTACCGGTGGCTTGGAGTTCAAACAATGCCGTGCCCATATCCATTTCGTGCCCGTTAAGCGTTAGCCGTAGCGAAGGTGATTGGCTGTTTGGCCAAGTAGCAGAAATCTGCACAGGCATTAAAGGCTGGGCGACATCGCGATCAAGTTTTACCGTGATGGATTCTTGCTCACAACCACGAGTCGATAACTGACAGTATTGCGCCAGTTGGCTTTGTTTGTCGTTACTGAACCACGAGGAGATATCTTGAGCGAAATAGCCTGTGATCAGCGCAATAGCGATGAAAATGAGTTTAAGTAAAGTGGGCATGGGCAAACAAAATGATTAATTGAAACGATATGCTATCACTTCACTAACAATAGTTTTGTATTGTGTAACAATTTTGTGCCGAGTATCAAGTTACGCTTGGGTCTCTGCCCTACGAAATGAACACTCAATAACAGATAGTGACGCTAAACGGACTTATGTATGGCATAAATTGCGTGATCGAGAATACGATCACCTACTTTTTCACTGTTGGTAATAATGCCTTCGAGTTTCATCCCGGTACGTTCTGCTATCTCGCGGCTAGGGAGGTTATCGACCGCAGCGGCTAACTCTACTTTATGGATCTGATAGTGATTAAAGGCGAGGTCGATGAGTTTAAGCACCGAGCGGGTTATGATGCCTTTTCCGGTGTAATTTTGAGAAAGCCAATAGCCAATTTTTGCCCGACTGAGATCATGATCAATGCTATTTAAACTGCAATTGCCAACCAGTTTTCCTTGATAGAGTATCGCGCAAGTGAGAGATTGCCCTTCGGCATAATCGTGCAATGAACGTTGGATGAAGTGACGAAAATCTTGTTCACTCTGACAAAAGGCAGGCCAAGCCAACCACTGTGAAAGGTAATCGATTTGTTCGCTGACAAGTGCACAGTATTGAGCCGCGAGAGATTCTTCTATTAGAGCCAATTCAATATCGTTATCAATATGAACAGTAAACATCACCGCCTCCTAGATAATCATCCTTAAACCGCAGTAACTCATTTTATGCATTGCGGCTTAAGGATCAATGTATCGATTATTGTTGGTTAACGAACTGCTTAAATTTCGCTTTGGTTTTATCATCGGCTTTTTGATACCAAAAATGCAGCATCTCTTCAGCGGTGTTGGCGTTAACTTTTACGGCCTTGGTATTGGCAGTAGAGTTTGTCATGGCGACGGCAGCAACGCTGCTCGATAATGCCGCAACACCCGCACTTTCGTTATAGAGTTTACTTTCGATGACATAGTCACGACCAAGTTGTAGACCATCTTTCTGTAGAACATCTTGGGCTATTTCGATCGATTGCCCTTGTTGGTTGACCAGACCTAACTCAAGTTTTTTAATATTGTTTTCCGCATCTCGCTCATTACGGTATTCCGGTAGTACGAAATCAAGAGTGGTATTTTCCGCTGAAAAATTGGCGATGATGGCTTCACCTTCAACGATGTGACGATCGTTACCTTTGGTGAAGTAGGGCTGGTAGCGTAGCACAATTTGATTTTCACCATCCGGCAACGTCACGCTTTTGGCTGAACTGAATAAGCCCCCATTAACGTCAGGCTTCGCTTGGTTAACCACCAATAGGTCAACGTTGTCTGGCAGGTTTAAAGTGATATCCGCGTGGACTACACCAGTGAATAGGAGGCTAGCCAGTAGGGTTGTCATTGTTTTCATTATGTATTCCTAGATATTGCAGCGTAAAGGATGAGCTTGCCCACTGATGGTGGGGATTGCAAGGGGTGCAATGTTAGATGTTGGAAAATTCACACAAATGTCATTTCGTATCGATTGCGAGTGTTGTTGTTAAGTGTAGTGCTAACAATCTGAAAAGTGAGGAGACTTGTTATAAAAATACTAATGCCAGCGAGTTGCTGGCACTAGTAAAGGGGGTAATGGAACCGCAATAAGTTAGGAGCTAACGGCTCTAACCTTACCTTGCATTAAATTCTGCAATACTTCTGCTTTTGGACCATCAGCGATAATGGAACCTTTTTCCATCACAATAACGCGTTCTGCGACGTCAAGCATTGAGGTTTTATGAGTAATCAAGATCAGCGTTTCATGCTTGTTTAATTGCGCTAACTGCTGCTTGATGTGCATTTCAGAGCGGTTATCCATCGCGCTGGTTGGCTCATCCATCAATAGCACTGGCGGGCGTCCTAGAATGGCACGAGCGATAGAAACCGCTTGACGTTGACCACCAGAAAGCAATTGACCGCCTTCACCCACTTGACGTTCCAAACCAGCAGGATCTTGTTGGGTAAACACTGTCACCCCAGCACGATTGGCCGCATCCATCACATCACGATCATCGGCCAGAGGTCGGCCCAGCGTGATGTTGTCACGTATTGAGCCATAGAACAGGTGGTTATCTTGTGGTACACAGCCAATATTACGGCGGATATCGATATGATGGAGCTGATCAATATCGGTATCATCGATGCGTACATGGCCTTCTGTTGGTTTGTATAAACCAAGGATCAAACGCTCTAAGGTGGTTTTACCTGAACCAATACGGCCAATAATTGCTACCTTTTCACCGGGATTGATGGTCAAGCTTAGATTGCGAATCGACGCCATCGGTGAATCTGGGTAGTGGAAGGTCACATTATCAAGTTCAATTTTACCGTGGATGATTGGGCGATGAATGTAACGTTTACCTTCTTCTTGCTCATCCGGCATACTCATCACTTGCTCAATGATGGTCATGGAGGATTTCGCTTGATTATAACGCGTTGAGAGTAAAGAGAGCTGAACCATTGGCCCTATAGCGCGACCACTGAGCATTGTCGCCGCAATAAGCCCACCCATCGTCAAGTCGCCCTCAGCGATGAGGTAAACCCCAAAAATAATCATCCCCACGTTGGAAGCTTGCTGAACGAAGCTGGCAGTGTTTTGAATGCCATCCGTGATACGGCGACTTTTGATGTTCCAGTTTGCCATGTGGGCAACTGCTTCTTCCCAGCGGAATTGGAACTGGCTTTGTGCACCGAACAGTTTCACCGTCTCGAGTCCTGAAAGGCTCTCAATTAGGTTGGCGTATTTTTGTGAGGCTAAACGAGAGCCTTCTTCAATCGCTCGGCGTAGTGGCCCTTGGATTAGCAGAGAGTAGATAATCAATATCAACACACCAGCGATAGGCACCAGTACTAAATTACCCGCCATTAGCCAGATGAGGAACAAGAATAAAATGGCAAACGGTAAGTCAATTAGGGATCCAATCGTCGCTGAAGTGAAAAACTCACGAATGGATTCGAACTCTTGCAAATGTCGAGCAAAAGCACCGACCGAAGGCGGTCTTGCCTCCATGCGAATACCCAGCACTTTGCTAAACAGTTTCGATGAAATCAGAATGTCGGATTTTTTGCCGGCCACGTCGATGAAGTAGCTGCGCATGAGCTTGAGCACCAGATCGAATAAAAAGATGACAAAAATGCCGCTGGCCAGCACCCACAAGGTTTCAAATGCGAGATTAGGCACCACTTTATCGTAAACAATGCGCGTAAACATTGGTGCGGCAACCGCGAAGAGATTGATTAATATTGATGCGATTAGTACGTCACGGTAGATGTTTTTTGATTGCCAAATCGTGCTCCAAAACCAGTGGCCTTTTTTGGTGTCCAAAACCTCTGGAGAACGTTCGTCATAGCGAAATTGTTTCTTAACCAGAAAGTAGCGACCGATATATTGCTGCTTGAGATCTTCAATAGGTACAGACACCGGAACCAGACCAGATTCACCGGTGACGATCTCCGCGGCGTTGTCTTCGTGGTTGAAGGCGTTTAGCACGCAGGCATCGCCGCTTTTGAGCAGTAGCACGACGGGCAAAACAAGATCTGAGATTGCAGTCAGATCAGAACGATTTTCTTTAGCCACCAATCCAGCGCGCTCGGCGGAGCGGGGGAAGAGAAATGGCGTAAGTTTGCCATCTGATAATGGTAAACCATTGATCAGGGCCTCAGGTGAATTCGCTAACCCATAATACCGACTAACGTAAATGAGTGAACTGAGTAACGGATCCTGCATACAATCAGCCTTTCCTACTGCTATTTATCAACGATGAAGCCTTGGAAAACTTCAATAAAGTGTTCAGACAAGAAGTCTAATTGTGTTTGAGTTTCGACTCGCGAAGCAATGGTCTTAATCCCTAAATTGTTTGCGGTTCGAGAGATCGACGTTAACGTGAATTTTTGTTTTTCATCTTCCAAATGGTGAGTGTAGAGATAATCGAGCTTGACGTACGCTGGTCGGAACTCATTGATGTAATCGAGAGATTGGAAATTTCGACCATAGTTATCAACACCAAAATCAGCGCCGGCAGAGCGAACCGCATTACAGAACAATGCACAATGGTGTGGAGAGGTGACAAAGCAATCTTCAGGAATCTCAAAGTGAATAAGTTGAGCAATATCCTTATTCTTATTGAGTTTCTGGCTAACCCAGCGAATAAAGCTTGGTTGAGAGATGCTGCCTTGAGCAATGTTAATCGCCACTGGCGAGGTTAAGTTGTCGTGGCGTATTTTTTCTAACATCGCGCTAATTACATATTGGTCTAATATGTGGCTGACGTTCAGTTGTTCTAAAGCAAACAGGTATTGCGGTGCACTATAGCGCTTATCGTCATGCTCAATCGCACTAAATACTTCGTAGTGATAGGTTTGGCCACTGCTGCTGTTTGCGGGCTGCATACGGAAGCTAAACCAATCATTGCTGATTGCTTCTTCCACCAACAGTTTCCACTGTTGTTTACCCATCAGTGTGCGTGAGTCATCACTGGTGGTGTAACCAAAGCTCAACTCTGGGTTAGATGATGCTTGCGCCAACGAGTTATCCAGCATGGTCAAAATTTCCGAGGCTGAACAGCTGGTGGTGTTGTGGACTACCCCAAGCGATGCTTTCGCTTGTGCCATGCCGGTAGGGTCAGCGTTTAGATTCTGTACATAGGTGACAATGCTTTGTGCTAATAGCTTCAATTCATCATCGTCAATGTTTGGAATGATAAAGCCAAATTCGTCTGAAGAGATACGAGCGATAACAATGCCATTGGTGGTAAGCGACACTTTTAAGTGTTCGGCCAGTTCTCTGACCATATTGTCACCCACTTCGTAGCCTTTTTCATCGTAAAGCTCTTTGATAAAGCGTGCTTCGAGTAAAGCCACACCACCATAGCCGCCTTCACCTAACCAAGAGTTAAGCTGACTCATGTAATAAGCACGGTTACCGAGGTTTGATACCGGATCGATGTAGGCGCGTTGGCGAAGCTGCTGCGCTTCTTTTGCTTGTGCTTTAAAGGAAAGCTCTAGCTGGGCTGACATGCTGTTAATGCCATCAACCACGCTGATTAAGTCGACCGTGGCAGGGCGGGGCAGTGGCTCACCAAAATGGTTACGCGCCACTTGTTCCATCTTCTCTACGATCATTCGTAGTGGCTTTAACGCGCGTTGCAAAATAAATGAGATGGCGAGTAGGCCAATCAAGAGCACAATACAGAAAACGATCACCAAGTCTTCAAACGCTTTCCATAACTGAGCGTACGCATCGCCGGGATGGCTGACGATTTCGACTTCCGCGAGCTGCATCCAACCACTTGTTACAACACGGCTGTCATGGATTTTGTCAAACAAACCTAGCTTGATAAACCAGTCAGGAACATTGCTCGGTTGCACTGGATAGGTACGGACAATCTCTTCGCCGCTATCAAGGAAGATCAAACGTACCACCGAGTAGCTACTGCCATCGAATAGAGCGTTAATAACCGACTCTACTGCGACTGGGTCTTTCTCTTGCAGGTAAGGCGCGAGCGCTAACCCAACTGTATTGATGGTGTTATTGACCTCGGAACGTTGTTGCTGCTCGAGGTTGTTACGAGTCGTATTGAATTCGATGAGAAACACCGAAACCATTAAGAGGATAAACACCGCGATCATCCCTGCGACAAGTTGTTTATAAAGAGTCATAGTGCCTACTCATCGTAATTTACAATTGGTTTTCTTAGTTGGAGCGATTTCTCGCGAGCACGAAGGTCATTCCATAGACTTAATCGCGATGACTTCCCTGCCAACTGTCCATTTTGTGATTTCATTAACCACAGATTTTTACCGTTAAAACTGTAGATCGGTAATAGATCTCGACGTTTTGATGCTGTCATGATCTCTGGATTAATGTTATCGAGAATCATAGGTTCTGCGCTTGGGCTGGAGTAATAAGCTAAGACCATATGAAACTGATTCAAAGTGATGGCTTTAACATACACCAGACGCAATTTTTTATCTGAGACGCCAAGTTCCAATAAGGAGAAGTATTTAGCGATGGTGAAGTCTTCACAATCACCTGCATTACTACCGAGAAACTCCAATGGTGTCGCCCAGTAGTCATTTTTTCCCCATAATTTGTCATCATTAACAAAGTTAAGTTGATTGAAAAACTGATTCACATGAGCCAGCTGTTTATGTTCAGGCAAGCCATGATATACCGCCATTTCTTTGCGCCATGTAGTGACCCTCAAACCCGCTCGCTCACCGTAAATTCGTGTCACCGTTTCCACTAAACGCTGTTCTTTACTGTTCAGTGCTTGTGACGCGGTTGAGCCAAACGCCAGCAGTGAGGCGAGTAGCGTGAACTTAATCCATCGGGCGTTTTTGGTACGCGAACGCTTTAATGAACCCACTTTTCGCTCATTATTCTTTTGCGCATTTGATGTACCAACCGGTTTACTCTTTAAGTGCATTGGTCTGCGCATTTAAGATCGGTTTTAGTAAGTACTCCATCACGGTACGCTTGCCAGTAATGATATCGACTGATGCGGTCATGCCGGGAATAATAGGCAATGATTCATTTTTGTTTAAACTCGTTTCGGTAGTACGCACGCGCACGAGATAAAAACTATTGCCTTCTTCATCAGTGGTGGTATCGGCACTAATGTGCTCCAACGTACCATCTAATCCGCCGTATTTAGTAAAGTCATACGCACTAAATTTAACAATGGCGTGCAATTGAGGATGCAGGAAAGCGATATCTTGTGGGGCGATTTTCGCCTCAACTAGCAGTGTATCCTCGCTTGGAACAATCTCGACAATATCCATACCGGGCTGAATCACACCACCCACGGTATTGATGTTTAAAGTTTTGACAGTACCGGTTACTGGCGAAACAACCACGGTACGATTAACTCGATCTTCAAGTCCTACGGTGGATTCGGTCATTGCCGAGAGTTTGTCTTCCGCCTGATTGAGTTTCTCTTGTTGCTCTGAGCGGAATTTTTGCCCTGCATCAATTCGGCTCAGCATCGCTTCGCGAATGGCTGATTTCAGCACTGGTACTTTTAACTTGCTTGAGGTCATTTCACGACGAGTATCGTTCACTTGGCGCTGCAGTTTGAGTAGTTCGATGCGCGGCACAACGCCTTCATCCGCCAGCGGTTTGGTGATTTCGAGTTCCTTACGTGCAAAGTTGTAGCTTTCACGTAAGTTGCGCACACGCGCTTCAATTTCAACCAAATCTTGTTGCTTCTGTTTTACTTGTTGGTCGATAAGTGAGATTTGGTTGCGTAGTTCGTTAAGATCTTGTCGGTATTCTGCTTGTTGGCGAGAGGCTAACTGAGGGCGTCGTTCTTCAAAACCTTCAGGGAATTCGAGTTTACTGTAATCAATGGTGACGTTTTTTTGCCAGTTGGAACTATCAAACTCTTCGGCAATTGAGACACTGGCGAGAGAGGCCGATAGCTGAATTACGCTCGCGGTTAGGTTGGCGACTTGCTGTTCGCGCTCACGAAAGTCGGAACGAAAACGAGTGTCGTCGATAAGGAGCAGTTGTTGGCCTTTTTCGACCATTTGCCCTTCACGAACTAAGATCTCTTTTACTAAGCCACCTTCCAAATTTTGAATGACTTGGATCTGAGAAGAAGGCACAACTTTGCCTTGGCCAACCGTAACCTTATCTATTTCAGCCCATGATGCCCACGCAACTGCGATAATAAAAAATAACAGCATCAGCCAAAGCATAATACGAGCGCTATTAGGGGTATTAAGCAGAAGGGCGGCAGTCTTGTCATCGACATAGTCCAATTCGTCAGCATTAAGACGATTGTAACTGCGTTTGGTCATTGAATTTCCCTAGCGTTTACTTACGTTATTTAATTGATTTTATTACCTTTGCACTAAAATGTTAAGAACTTGATATTAAAGTTCAGTATAAATAGTGAGAATATCTAAATCTAATGGGTGATATTGAGTGTAAATCACTGACTTAAGTCTAGACGCAAAACAAGGATAGGTCTTGAGTTATCAATAATATGGGCGCACAATCACCAAAAAAAGCCAAGGAGATGAAATGGAACTGGAAGATATTCGCCGCGAGTACAGCAAAGGGGGCTTACGTCGTAAAGATTTGCGTAGTGACCCCATTGAGCAGTTTAATTTTTGGCTTCAACAAGCGATTGAGGCTAAATTGCTTGATCCGACCGCAATGACCGTCGCCACCGTGGATGATTCAGGGCAACCTTACCAACGCATCGTTTTGCTTAAGCATTGTGATCAAGATGGTTTTGTCTTTTATACCAATTTGGGTAGTCGGAAAGCACAGCATATTGAAGGCAATGCGAAAGTGAGTTTGCATTTCCCTTGGCATAATCTTGAAAGACAAGTAAACGTGCTGGGCGTGGCTGAAAAACTGACTGCCGCAGAGAATTTTAAGTATTTCACCTCAAGACCCAAAGAGAGCCAACTTGCTGCCATCGCCAGCAAACAGAGCAGTCGTATATCTGCAAGAGGAATATTGGAAGGTAAATTTCTTGAGTTAAAACAGAAGTTCGCTCAAGGTGAAATTCCAGTGCCTTCGTTCTGGGGGGGCTACCGCATCAAGCCAACGAGCATTGAATTTTGGCAAGGCGGAGAAAATCGTCTTCATGACCGATTCTTGTATTCGCAAGCAGAGGGACGCTGGGATATCGATCGACTCGCACCATGATGGAGCGTTCGTGTTAGCCAAATAGGCTTATTACTCTTGTTCAAAAGACGCCACATTTATGTGGCGTTTTCGTTATTAAGAACGATGGAGAGTTGTGTGCGCAATAGGGTTTGTGGAATATGCGAACCGTAGCCGCGGTCAAGGGCGAGATCAATCAAGTGGGCTTTGCTGTGTGCGCAAAATTTGGCTCGCAGTCGCGCCACATAGCCTTCAAATGTTTTAATCGAGATATTCATCGTATCGGCAATGAAAGTGGGTTTTTTGCCGTAGAGCAGCAGAAACAGCACTTCTTCCTCGCGAGCCGTCAGCTTTTCTTTCACTAATTTAAAATCATCTACCTTGGGTATTTTAAAACCACTGCTCAGCCCGGTGGCTCGACAGATCCAATGCCCCACTTCAAGTATGGCGGTTTCAGTGAGATTTTGACCAAAAAAAACGGTGCCGCGAACTTGGCCATCTTCGTCATACCAAGGTTTCTTAGTGAAGATATGAGCACGCCAACTGCCATCAGGATAGGGATGAATGTCGAGGATCTTTAGTGAGCATTGCGTTGCGATAACATGGCGATCTTGGCGACGGAAATCATCGGCGCAATTGACGGTTTGGCAAGGCATATCATGGTCTGTTAAGCCGGTAATTTGTTCGCTAGATTGGAAGCCAATTAATTGTGCGTAGGCTTGATTAACACAAACAAAAACTGAGTCCAAATCTTTACAGCCCCAGTAGCCTGGTAGTTGGTTGACCAACGAATCAAACGTACTATCCACCAACGTCATGGTGTAATCTCATATATGATACTAGATACGCATATGGTAAGAGATTCTACTAAGTGAAGATATAAAAAAAGCCAGATATTTCATCAATATCTGGCAAATACAAGAATAATTCTTGTCGACGTGTAGAAGAGGTTCTATGACTCAGCGAGGGTATGCTGAGTGATAGAGGTATCAATATACGACTATTGATACCGACGATGACACTGAGTGCCAAAGCTTGAGGTGACTGTATCCCGCGCGACAAAAACAAAAAAGGGGGGAAATCCCCCCTCTTTTTCACTATTGTGATATCTATCTATTTGATTTCACGAACAACACGGAAACCCACATAGTTCGCAGCACTGGTTGGGGAAAGATAGAGACGCTCGTAAGCAACCGCTTTCGCTGGCGAAAAGTTCCATGCGCCGCCTTTTGCAATGCCTTGTGAGCTGTTAGTCCACTGCCATACGTTACCAACAGTATCGTAAAGGCCAAGCGGGTTGGCTTTAAAAGATTTCACTGGCGAGGTGCTGGTGTTGGCCCAAGGTGAGCTACTCCAACCTGTATTCGCTTCGCCAGTAATGAAGTCATCCCCCCACCAGTAGTCGCTCTGACTGCCAGCGCGTGAGGCAATTTCCCATTCATCTTCACTTGGTAAACGGTAGTGGTAACCCGTTTGTTGGCTCAGCCATTTTACGTACGCTTTTGCATCATTTTTGCTGATACAAACCACCGGTGAATCGCTCGCTTGTTTGAAGCCCGGATTACGCCAATAGCTTTTCTCAATCGCGGTGACATCCCCTTCCACAATGGCAGTGCAGGTATTTTTAAGTTCCGCATCTGTTTGGTAATCAGTTTGACGAACGAAGTTATCAAACTGACCAACCGTGACCGGAAGGGCACCGATACCGAAAGCATGATCAAGGTAAACTTGATTGGATGCGTTCTCACCCAGCATATATTCGCCCGGTACGATAGCCACAAGTTGCGGCGCGGTAATCCCACCTTTAATTAGGTCAGCAAACTTATCGCCGGCGCTGAGACTATTTGCTTTTTGCTTTAAATTCGCACGTAGTTGGTGATCGGATTTAATGCTTAAGTTTTGATCGAAAGTTTGGAAGCCATCTTTCTTCACCACAATGTGATGTGGGCCAACGGGCAGCATAATCTCTACTGGCGTATTTCCGTATGAAACACCATCAACAAAAACTTGGTCATCAAATTGGTTTGAGCGAACCGAAAGCGTTACCCATGCGACTTCTTTCTCATTACTAAACTGTTCCGCAGAGGTGTAGCCCGGCTCAAAACAGTATTGTT
This sequence comes from Vibrio scophthalmi LMG 19158, assembly GCF_000222585.1. GTDB lineage: Bacteria > Pseudomonadota > Gammaproteobacteria > Enterobacterales > Vibrionaceae > Vibrio > Vibrio scophthalmi. The sequence continues at coordinate 57,120 of NZ_AFWE01000051.1, forward strand.
TATCAACATCAAGCAGGGTACAGGCGGTGGTGTTATCGAGACGAGATTCAAGATCGACGTCCATAATCGTGCGATAGCGTTCACCGTCGTAGAAGCCCGAACTGGTGACTTTGTGGCGCATAACATGGATATTGAACGATGCTTTACTCGCATTCGCTTTGACTAATTGCGCTTCAGTGGTTTGATCAATCAACTCATTTTGGAATTGTTTGACGGCTTTTTGAAGTGCCAGTTCACGAGTTTGGTTATCACACTGAGCCAAGGTCATATTTGATTGACAGCGATTAGTAAAGCTGACGTTAACTTGATGGCTCGGCGAGAGTTCAGTTTCTAGTCGTTCGACACGCGCGCGAATTTTAGCGCCATCAAAGTCAGCGATTGCTTGTTCAATGGTTTGAATTTTTGCATCTTGCTGGGCTAACAGCAGCTTGGCGTCTTCAAGCTGTTGCTCGACGTTTAATTTGTCTTGTTGATTCTGCTTGAGGTCTTTCCATGCATCTTGGTAAGCGTTTTGCGAGCTGGCGAGATCAACGCTAGGATCATCAATCATCGCTTTATAGTCCGCTTCTAGCTGAACTTTCGCAGCGGCAAATTTATCCGTCAGTGCTTGATTGTTTTTCTTGGCTTGAAGCAACATGTTTTGCTGCTGGGCTACGCTAGCCTGTTGCTCTTTACGTACTTTAAGTGCGCTCTCTAGCTCGGCATGCTTGGAAAATAGTTGGTCATCAATGGAAACAACAGTGGTTGCTGTAGTGTCTGCCAATGCGCCAGTGCTTATAAGGCATGGAGATAATGCCAGCAAAAGAGTCGGTAAACTTGTTCGCATCGTGGTATGTCTATCTTCAATTAAATTAATTAGCTTATTCTAAACGAAAACGCCATTTTGTCTTAAATTATCGTTAGATAACTTAGAAGCAAAATGGCGCTTTCCTTCATCTTTGTGAATTGGCTCGTTTTTATTATAAAGAGAAGCCTAGATTAGCTGTCGTCTTTAGAGCGCAATTTCACCCAAACGGTATCATTTTGGCTGATGGTCACTTCGCGGTTATAGGTTTGGTAACCGTTTTTTGAAACCGTCACTTTGTGCAGGCCACGTGGCAACAAAACTTCTACTGGCGTGCTGCCGTAATCAACACCGTTGATCACCACATCATCGTTGTATTGGTCAGAGCGAACTGTCACGCTAACCCAGTTTTTGTCTTGCTTTTTCGCGTGGGTACTAGAGTCATCTTTCAAGCAGTAACGGCTAGAAACGTTAAGTAGCTTACAGGCTGCTGTCGCTTCTGGTTTTGCTTGCAGTTGCGCTTGCATCTCAGTGAAGTAACTGTTGTTTCCTTCGAAACCGGCACGAACAATCTGGCTGTCTTGCACGTGAACGTTCAATTGAACGCCTTTGGCATTCTGTTTTGCCAGTGTTGACTCGGTCAAGCTGTCCATTAATTCATTTTTGAACGCTTTTACCGCTTTCTGCTTGGTTAGGTACTGGCCTTGGCTAGTACATTCACCGAGAGTCATGGTCGCAGAACAGGTGGTTTTAAAACTGGTCTGCATTACGTCGCTTTCACGTAGTTCAGCACCAAGACGTTTAACGCGCGCCTCAACTTTCTGTTCTTCAAGGTAAGAGAACTCGGAACTTAGACGAGCCTGCTTTTGCTTGATTTGAGAAAGGCGAATTTCACTCTCTGTGATCGCTTGTTGGCTTTCTAGCAGAATAGTTTGGTTCTCTTTTACGGATGCCCAAGCATTTTGGTACGCTTGTTGAAAGCTTAATAAATCGATCTCTGGATCTTCAAGAAGACGGCTATACTGTTTGTCCAGAGCCGATTTCGCACGGTTACGCTTAGCATTTAGCTCCTGCTCGTCACGCTTGAACTTAGCGTTTTCGTTTTGCAGTTGTTGAAAGCGTTGAGCTTCAGAGTCGTACTCTGTAGCAATAGTGCTCATTTCGGATTGCTTGTTACTCAATTTGATATCGATGGCAGCAACAGGATCAGCGGAAGCTTCTTCTGCACTTACCGTGGTCGATACCCAAAAAGGGCTTAGCGCGAGCAAAAGCGCTGGGATGCGACGTGTGATCATAAGTCTCTACAACAATTTTGTTTTAATTCACTAAATATAAAAATATTTAAGACAAAGTTTTGACAGTCCCTTGAGATCCTGTCGTATCGAGCAGTCTTAGATACCCTTATTAGCACTTTGAACTCTAAGACTATCATAAGTTTATAAAAATAAACCTAAAGTGCTAACGATTATTTTGGGTAGTTCACGGAAATAAGCAAGAAAATATTACAGTTTCAGTCAACTTGCTGTGGGTAGAAGTGACACAGACCGTAATTTATGTGCACTTGATCATTCTTCCGAAAGATTATCCTTCACATTTTGAGCAGTTTAAAAGCGGATTTTGGCTAAATCTGCCTTTCTTTTCTGTCGCTCACCATGTCGTAGAGGATTTTATCGAGATAAGTTGCTATTTGTTATACCATCGAACTCAGTAAAAACCGCCTGAAATTAGATGCCAATGAGCAACGACAAAACTGCGCAATTGAAGCTAAATAGCGACAAAATATTGTCTCCCCGACCTGCTGAGTTGGTGACATTACCTTCTTATATGGATTGCCATGATCATAGTTATACGCAGATCGTGATTGGTTTGAAGGGACAAGCAGAGTTTGAAGTGAATGGTTATGGGAATTTGGTCGGACCGGGCCAAGGTTGCGTCGTCACTTCTGGTTCAGGCCATGCCTTTGGTGGCGTAATTGGTCAATCGGATATTTTAGTGCTGAACATGCCGTCCGCTAGTCACCAAGACCCTTTGATGTTGCAAAAGCTCAATGAACTGAACCAAGCCGATGTCTATTTTCAGCTCGATGGTCAGATTCAAAAGTTGATTCAAATGTTGGTAGCAGAGATGCATGCAAGCCCTGAAGATTTATTACTTAGTCGAGCGTGTAACGACACGGTAATGGCTTTACTGCATCGCCATATTTCTTCGTTACAAGTCAATCGTAAAGAGTCGCGTTTTGACCTAGAAGCGATTGATCGCTACATAGAGCGCCACATTAGCTACAAGATCACAGTCGCGCAGTTGGCAGGCAGCGTCTTCCTCGGTGAAAGCCAATTCCATTCGTTGTTTAAAGAGCAATTGGGCATTACTCCTCATCAGTACCTATTAAGCAAACGCATCGATATGGCCAAGCAGCTGATTGAAAAAGGTCATCTAACCTTAGGTCAAGTGGCTGAGTTATCGGGATTCTCCGGACAAAGTACCTTTGCCCATGCTTTTTCGCGTCTACAAGGTATCTCTCCATCACAGTATAAGAAACAAATTGGTTAAATTGGGAGAAAGATCTGGTGAGTTATTTTGCTAAATGTGATGTGATCGTGTTTTAACTTTGTTAAATAACGAAGTTTTTAGCAAATAATCCGGAGTTTTTGACAAGTATCCAACTCAAGCTCAAAATACACTGCAAGCCATTGTAGGAAACCTGCACATTTGCAGGTGTGAGATTGAGGAAAACGCATGTTTACAGCAACCGATGTGTTGAATGCTGAGTTTATTGAGCAGCCGCTTGATGATCTCTGGGTGTTGATCTCTCCGCTATATATGGTGGATGAATCACAATGGCTATCACAGCTGCTCCCTTTGGCTGAGCCCCGTTCGGCTGAAAAACAACAAATAGAGCATCAAACGACTCAACTGATTCAAGCAATACGGGCAGATAAAAAATCGATCCAAATGATTGATGCTCTGTTACTTGAATACAGTCTTGATACCCAAGAAGGGATCTTATTGATGTGTTTGGCCGAAGCATTAATGCGTATTCCTGATGCAGCAACCGCTGATGCCCTTATTCGCGACAAATTAAGCGTGGCGGACTGGAAATCTCATCTCAAAAACTCCGATTCGGTGTTCGTGAATGCTTCAACGTGGGGATTGATGTTTACCGGTAAGGTGGTTGGATTATCCGCGCCGAAAACCCCTAGTCCAACTCAGGCTCTTAATCGCTTAGTCAATAAGCTCTCTGAGCCAGTGATTCGCCAAGCAATGCATCAAGCGATGAAAATTATGGGTCATCAATTTGTGCTCGGGCGCAGTATTGGCGAGGCGCAAAAAAATGGCGCAGCGTCATACCAAAAAGGCTTTACCTATTCGTTTGATATGCTGGGAGAAGCGGCTTTAACTTCCGCGGATGCCAACAAGTATTTTAAAGATTATTTGATGGCGATTGAAGCGGTTGGCCGTGAAATGCCGACGGTTAAAACCCATTCGGCCCCTTCCGTTTCGATCAAATTATCCGCATTGCATCCTCGTTATGAAGTGGCTAATCAATCACGTGTGATAAGCGAGCTCTACCAAACCGTGTTAGAGCTGTTACGTCGTGCCGTTGAGTTGGATGTTGCCATTACCATTGATGCCGAAGAAGCAGACCGACTGGAGTTGTCGCTCAAGCTGTTTGCCAAGCTGTATCGCAGTGAGGTGGTGCAGGGGTGGGGCAAATTTGGTTTGGTGATTCAAACATATTCAAAACGCGCTTTGCCAGTATTAGTGTGGCTTAATCGACTGGCTAAACAGCAAGGCGATGTGATCCCATTACGCTTAGTAAAAGGCGCTTATTGGGACAGCGAAATCAAGTGGTCGCAACAAGCAGGCTACCGTAATTACCCCGTTTATACTCGTAAAGAATCGACGGATGTTGCCTACCTTGCTTGTGCTCGCTTCCTGCTGAGTGCGGGTGTACGTGGCAATATTTTCCCTCAGTTTGCCAGCCACAATGCTCATACCGTCACGGCCATCGCAGTCATGGCTGAGCACAATGATTATGAATTTCAGCGTCTGCACGGTATGGGAGAATCCCTTTATAACCATGTAATGGCGATGTATCAGCAACCGGTTCGCATTTATGCTCCTGTAGGAAGCCATAAAGATCTATTGCCCTATCTTGTACGCCGTTTACTTGAAAATGGCGCCAATAGCTCCTTTGTTCATCGTTTAGTTGATGCGCGCTGCCCGATTGAAAGTTTGACTCAGCATCCGGTTGATAGCTTGCAAGCGTTTGATCGCTTGGACAATCCTAACATTCCGCTACCACCAAGTATTTTTCCGCAACGTCGAAACTCACTTGGTATTAATGTTGATATTGAAAGCGAAGCGCAAGAGTTCGAAGCGCAGGTTGAAACTTGGTTAACGCATCAGTGGCAAGCATCACCGATGGTGAATGGTGTGCCATTTTTCGAAAGCATGATCAAGGAAGGAAATGAAGCGGAGACCATCACCGCACCTTACGATAGACGTATTGATGTTGGACAAGTTATGTTTGCACACCTTGATCATGTTTCCGCAGCGATTGATGTTGCCCAGCAGGGATTTAGCGCTTGGCAAGCGACGCCATCTAGTGAACGTGCGGCGCCATTAGATCGATTAGCAGACTTGTTGGAGATCAATTTGGCTGAATTGGTGGCCTTATGTCATCAAGAGGCGGGGAAAACCATTCATGACGCGATTGATGAAGTACGCGAAGCGGTCGATTTTTGTCGTTACTACGCCCAACAAGTGGATGAACTGAGCGCCTTTACAATCAAGAGCTTTGATGGTCAAACACGAACCATCACACGTCAGGGTCGTGGTGTCTTTGTCTGTATTAGCCCGTGGAATTTCCCGTTGGCGATTTTCTTAGGTCAAATTTCTGCCGCGTTGGTTGCAGGGAATACCGTTGTAGCAAAACCGGCAGAGCAAACCAGTTTGATTGCTGCGCGTGCCGTCGAGCTGATGTTGCAGGCGGGTTTTCCGCCAGGTGTTATTCAACTACTGCCAGGCCGAGGCGGTGATGTTGGTCATGCGCTTACTTCTCATGCGGCGATTGCTGGCGTGGCCTTTACTGGTTCAACGCAAACGGCGCAACGTATCAATCAAACCTTAGCCAGTCGTGATTGCCCACCAGTCCCTTTGATTGCGGAAACCGGTGGGCAGAATGCGATGATTGTCGATAGTACTGCGCTACCAGAGCAGGTGGTGCGTGATGTGATTCGTTCAGCATTCGCTTCAGCAGGGCAACGTTGTAGTGCACTGCGCGTACTGTTTGTTCAGGAGGACATTGCTGATCGTATTATTGCCCTTATTCAAGGAGCAATGAATGAACTGTCAGTGGGCGATCCTAAGTTTCATTCAACAGATGTTGGGCCCGTTATCGATGCCCGTGCGAAACAAAAACTGCTTGCTCATATCGATCAAATGGCCTCTCAGCACAAGACGATCGCGCAACTGAACTTAGATGACACGTGTCAACATGGTGACTTTGTCGCCCCTTGCGCTTTTGAAATAGATGATATCAGCGTGCTTAAAGAGGAGCAGTTTGGGCCAATTTTGCATGTGGTTCGTTTTAAGGCGAATCAAGTCGCTCAAGTGGTGGCCAATATTAATGCAACGGGATTTGGTTTGACCTTGGGGATCCATAGCCGGAACGAAACGACTTATCGCTGGATAGAAAAACATACCCGAGTGGGCAATAGCTATATTAACCGCGATCAAGTGGGGGCGGTTGTTGGCGTACAGCCGTTTGGCGGTCAAGGCCTATCGGGTACAGGCCCTAAAGCGGGTGGTCCACACTACCTGTATCGTTTTACTCAGATCAGCAACCAAGTTCACGGATGAGAAGGAGATAAATCATGGTTCATCAAGTCATTGGATTTTCAGATGCCTTCTCTGCTTGGGAAAATTGGAATCTGACCGATTTTGATTCCAAAATCGAGGGGCTACTTGAGCTTAAACAGGGGGTTGAGCATAACCAACCTGAGTGGGCAGAAGTCATTGGTTTTCACATTGAACAAGCGGCAACGTTGATAGGCTTTGAACATCAGTTAGTGGGGCCGACAGGTGAAAGCAATGAGTTGTATACCGCAGGGCGGGGCGTGAGTTTACTCATTATGGAGGTCGATGAAGCAGCGGCAAGACAGCCCGTCATTGCTCAGCTTATTGCTGCATTAGTCGCGGGCAATAGTGTCGTGTTATGCAGTGATGATGTCACTTTTGTCACCGAATTAGAGGCGGCTTATCAACAGTCATCTCTGCCGATAAATCTCATTCAATTTGCTGCACTTGATGCTGCACCGCAGGTGCTGGAATCAGATGTGCGAGTGGTGGGCTTTGTTGGTTCAACCAGTGGGGAGCTAAATCTCAATCGACAACTTGCCAATCGCACAGGGGCGATAGTGAGCTTAGTGTCGGAGACGGATTTAGTCAGTTTATCTGTGGCTCATGATCCCCATTTATCGTTGCGGTTTATCACCGAGCGAACCAGAACAATAAATATAACAGCAGTGGGTGGTAATGCGACGTTATTGGGCGCAGCCAATCTCTGAGTGATGTCAGGGATAAACTCACGAACTCCTTAATAGCAATGCCATGGAGGACATTGCTGTTTAAGGGGACATTTTAAAGAAGAGGAAATACCACATGGAAAATAGCTTTGCTATTACAACGACGTTTATTGCTTACTTAGTTTTAATGTTAGCAATTGGCGTTATCGCCTATTTACGAACAAAAAACTCCACCGACTACTTTTTGGGTGGACGTACTTTAGGCCCTTGGCCTGCCGCGTTGTCTGCGGGTGCATCAGACATGAGTGGTTGGTTGCTGCTTGGCCTTCCGGGTTACGCGTATGCTGCGGGTATCGAAGCATTTTGGTTAGCAGGTGGCTTGTTACTTGGCACTTGGGCTAACTGGCTGATCAACGCTAAGCGCTTACGTACTTATAGTATTACGACGGACTCGCTGACGATTCCGGAGTTTTTCGCGCGTCGATTTAATGATAACTCTAAACTTATTCAAACCATTTCTGCGTTCTTTATCCTTTTGTTCTTCCTTTTCTATACCAGTTCTGGTTTGGTTGCAGGCGGCAAGTTGTTTGAAACCGTATTCGGTTTAGATTACAGCATTGCAGTGGTCATCGGCACGCTTTGTGTTGTGTCTTATACCTTATTTGGCGGTTTTCTAGCCGTGTCTTGGACGGATTTAGTGCAAGGTTTATTGATGGCTGCGGCGCTGATTATTGTACCAGTGGCAACCATGCAAGGTAGCTTTAGCGACTTAACGCATCAGTTAGAAGCGATCAATCCAGAGCTTTTAACGTTATGGAATGATTCGAAAGGTGAACCGTTGTCGGCGATCGCAATTATCTCTTTAGTTGCTTGGGGCTTGGGTTACTTTGGTCAACCGCATATTTTGGCGCGTTTTAAAGCGACTCGTAGCAACAAAGATCTGACAACGGCGCGTCGCATTGCCGTTGTGTGGACGGGTTTATCGATGATTGGTGCATTATGGTGGGCGTCGTTGGCTTGGTCTACGTGACCAATACTGGTAGCGTTTCACTGGATGATGGTGAAAAAATCTTCATGCTATTGGTAAACTCGATGTTCCATCCAGTGGTTGCGGGTATTCTATTGGCAGCGATCCTTGCTGCGGTAATGAGTACCGCTGACTCTCAATTGTTAGTGTCATCATCGGCGCTGGCGGAAGATTTTTACAAGCAAGTGTTTAAGCAAGACGCGAGCTCTGACGAAATTGTTATGGTTGGTCGTATTGCCGTGGTGGGTATTTCCATTATTGCGTTAATTCTTGCGATGTCGCCAGATAGCTCAGTATTGACCTTGGTTTCTTATGCTTGGGCGGGCTTTGGCGCAGCATTTGGTCCTGCGATGGTATTGAGTCTTTATTGGTCACGTATGAACCGTAATGGCGCGTTAGCGGGCATTATTGTTGGTGGTGTGACGATTGTCATATGGAAGCAACTAACTGGCGGCGTGTTTGATGTATACGAAATCGTACCGGGTATCATTTTCTCAACCATTGCGATTGTTGTGGTTAGCTTGATGACTGGCGAACCAGATGAGGTGGTTAAGGCGCAACATGCGAAGTTTGAGAAACAACTGCAAGAGCTAGAATAAGCTTTTGAATATCAGATAAAATGTGAACCAGTACAGCCCTCATAGTAGGGCTGTACTTTTTTGCTTACTATTTGTTTGCTTTAGCTCACAAAACGGCGTTTGGTCGTAAAATATCTGGAACCAAAGGACTATAACAGAGTCAACCTAATTGACTAAAACGTAAGGGAGAGAAGAGTCATGCCACAGATATACTGCGAATGTTGCCACAAACACACTCCACATAAAGTTGTCATGGAGCGTTGTGATAACCAGCGCAGCTCATTTCTTCGCTCTTTTGCTAGCTTTTTTGTCACTGTGCTGCAAGGTGATCACTATGTCAAAATGGAACAGCAATACTACTGTCGTAGTTGCAATCACCACTGCTCGGCGGTGGCCTCACCATTAACAAATGCCAACGCGGTCTAACAATTTCTTACGTTACTTCCATTTATATCTCATTCGGCCTGTGATTAGATTGTTCAAATAGTGTTGTTTGAATGATGAATCATCGGGGGGATGTATTGTGGAGTTGGATCGAATTGATCGTGAAATCTTACGTATTTTAAATGCTCAAGGGCGCTTGCCTATCGTTGAGCTCGCAAAGCGTATTAATCTCACCACATCGCCTTGTTCTGATCGTGTTAAGCGTCTGGAAAAAGAGGGCTTTATTAGTGGTTACTATGCCGATCTTAACCCAGATAAGCTTGGTTTTTCTGTACAGGTCTTCATCCACATACGTTTAGATCAAAGTGGCCACTCACCGTTTGAATCATTTGCTGCTGAAGTTGCTAAACATCCTGAAATTGAAGCGTGTTACACGCTATCTGGTGGCTTTGATACGATGATCAAAGTGCGCGTAAAGTGCATGAAAGCGTATCAGAACTTTATGGCGACTAAGTTTGTTACCTTGCCCGGGGTTATTCAATCAAGAAGTGAAGTGGTGATTGAAGAGCATAAGTCCAGTAATGGATTAAACGCCGCACAGATTTAAGTTTATAGTGAACAGATACAAAAACGGTGAACCTGTTAGGGCTCACCGTCAGAGTGGCGTTTGTGGTGCTAGTTAAGCGACAAAAGAAGAAACAACCCCAATTAGGCCACCGAACACGCCACCCCAAACAACTAACCAGCCAAGATGTTCTTTAATCATCTTTTGCACCATCTCTTTGACCAATTTAGGCGTCAGTTCGTTTAAACGCTGATCGATGATGTTTTCAATATTGGTTTTGATTTCCTCCATCATCGCTGGAGACTCCATCTGCTCTTTTAGTGCGAGCTTAACCGAATCACTTTGGCTAATTTCCACCATTGATTGCTGCATCTTTTCAACAAACGGCTGTTTTAACGGTTGTAGAGCTTCCGTTCCGCCAAACATCGCCAGCATGCCGCCAAAAGAAGATTGTGCAATGACCTCTACGAGTGAATCAAAGGTAGGGTTGAGGTCGATTTTTGCAATGACAGGCTCAAGGTTGAGCGTTTTGCTGCTATTCATTTCTTGGTTTAGAAACTTGTCAATGTTGCTGGCGGTGAAAAACTGCTCCATCATCAGTTGCTTGATAGCCAGTTTAAACTCTTCAAAGCGCGCAGGAATAACACCTGAACCATACAAACCGGGTACTTTTTCAAACAACATATGAATGGCTAACCAGTTGGTAATTGCCCCAGAGAAAGCAAATAGGCCAGCATAAAAGGCCAGTTGATTAGCAAAAACATGACCACCGGCAAGTAGCGCAAGGGCAATGACATTCGTGAGTAAACTTTTGTTCATTAACGGAAGACTCGTGGTTTAAAAAAGTGTGATGAGTATAACGGAGTCGAAGGTTAGCAAAAAGCCCTCAACAGAGGGCTTTTGATCTTTTTATTCCGGACTTATTATCTTTCGCAAGTTGGCGATACCAAGCGGGTTGAGGGGGCTCAAGCGCTCACAACCGTGCTTGGTTTCTTATTACTTAGCTTCTATTGCTTAGGTTCTATCACTTAGCACTTAGCTTCTATTGTTTAGTCTTGCTGAGCTTGGTCTTGATCTTTTTCGCCAAGGAAACCGCCTGTCTGGTGTGCCCAAAGTTGTGCATAAATACCATTGTTCTGCAGCAATTCTTGGTGCGAGCCTTGTTCTACGATTTGGCCTTGGTCAAGAACAATCAGGCGATCCATCGCAGCGATGGTGGATAAGCGGTGCGCAATCGCGATAACGGTTTTGCCCTCCATCAACTCATACAAGCTTTCTTGGATCGCCGCTTCTACTTCAGAATCGAGTGCTGAGGTGGCTTCGTCTAACACAAGCAGCGGTGCGTCTTTCAGTAGCACACGTGAAATTGCCACACGTTGACGTTGTCCACCTGACAGTTTCACGCCACGCTCACCAACTTGAGCATCGTAGCCCTCATTGCCAAATGGGTCGTTAAGCGTTTGGATAAAGTCGTGTGCGTGTGCCTGCTTTGTCGCTTTTAGTAACTCTTCGTCACTGGCATCAGGTTTGCCATACAAGATGTTGTCGCGGATTGAACGATGCAACAGTGATGTGTCTTGTGTCACCATACCGATATTACTGCGCAGAGATTCTTGAGTGACATCTGAGATCACCTGACCATCAATTTTGATTTGGCCTTGTTCCACATCATGAAAGCGCAGCAGTAAGTTCACTAAGGTTGACTTACCCGCACCAGAACGGCCAACTAAGCCCACTTTTTCGCCCGGTTTGATCGTCAAATTCATGTTGCTGATCACCCCTTTGTTTTTGTCACCATAGTGGAAGCTGACATCGTTAAATTCGATACCACCTTGTGTGACGTTAAGCGGTTTTGCATCGGTTTTGTCTTCGATATCGATCGGTTTTGATAAGGTTTTCATGCCATCAACAACGGTGCCCATATTTTCAAATAGAGCACCCACTTCCCACATGATCCACATTGACATACCGTTGATGCGTAGAGCTAAACTGATGGCGATAGCAATCGCTCCAATACTGATCGCACTGTCCATCCACAATACGATCGATAGCGTGGCAATAGAAAAAACCAGGATGTAGTTGGTCACTTCTACCGCAACGTCAAAGCCCGTGACAAGGCGCATTTGACGGTAAACGGTTTGTAGAAAACCTTGCATGCCTTCTTCGGCATATTCTGTTTCACGGTGGCTATGTGAGAACAGTTTAACGGTAGAGATATTGGTATAGCTATCGACGATGCGGCCCGTCATCAATGAACGTGCGTCAGCTTGTTCAGTTGCGACTTGTTTTAGTTTTGGCACGAAATAGATCTGGATGCAGATATAAGCGACAAGCCAAAATAGCATTGGAATGGCTAAGCGCCAGTCAGCTTGCGCGAGCAGAACGATCATGCTGGTGAAGTAGACCGACACATAGACAAAAACATCCATACTTTTCATCACGGTTTCACGCACCGCAAGTGAGGTTTGCATCACTTTTGTCGCAACACGACCGGCAAAGTCATCTTGATAGAAATTGACACTTTGCTTGAGTAAGTAGCGATGCGCCAGCCAGCGGATCGACATTGGATAGTTGCCGAGCAATGTTTGGTGCACAAGTAATGAGTAGCCGACGACCATGATAGGCATCACGACCAATAGCAGAGCACCATAAAAGATCAAGTCAGCCTGGTTGTCTTGCCAGAAAGTTTCAGGATTACTGTTGGACAGCCAGTCAACCAAGTTACCCATCGCGCCAAACAGGGCGACTTCGACGATCGCAACAATGGTGGCCATGATTGACATGATGACCAATGGCACTTCAAATCCGCGCGTATAGTAACGACAAAAAGCAAAAATGCCTTGTGGTGGCTGTTCTGGCTCTTGATCGGGAAATGGCTTTGTGAAGCTCTCAAATTTCTTGAACATACATCATCCTAAAGCGCGGCAAGAAAAAGATATTATGACGATAGGGCTGCGCGCTGTGTTAAGTGTTGTATGTTATCGTTTTGCCAGCAGAAATGTAACTAGAGAGCGGCTCATGATCGTGCGTTTATGTGGCAGGCGTCGATTTAGTCAGAGAAATAACGGTCAGAGTTCGATACGGCTGAAGTGGGGCAATAAAAAGGCCAGCAATGCTGGCCTAATTCGATGGAAATTGATGCTTACGCGCTTAGTGTTGCGAGCGCTCTGCAAATTTTTCTAAACCAATCACAAGGGCGATTGCCGCAATCATCATCACCACAGCCATACCTAAGTGGGCCGGTTGATTCATCACGTTCTCAAATTCAAATGGGGTTAAGTTGTGTTGAATCAATGGCACTTCTTCCCCTTTTGAGTTGGTGCGCCATGAGATGGTCTCTTTCCATGGCCAGATCTTTGGCAACGTGCCGATCATCAAACCCGTTAGGAAAACTAAGGTGGCATCTCTAAAGCGTTTTAGTAACCATGATAGAACATGAGAGAAGCTCAGTAGGCCAACCACACAACCAGTTAGAAAGAGCGACAGGATAGTGAAATCAAATGATTTTACCGCACCTAAAACCGGAGCGTACATGCCGATAAGTAGCAGAATAAAGCTGCCCGAGATACCCGGAAGGATCATGGCACAGATCGCGATGGCGCCAGCAAAGACGATGTTGATGCTGGTCGGTTCCATTTGCAGTGGATTTAGTATGGTAATGCAGTATGCAAAAGCTACCCCCAGCAGCAGGAATATGGCGCGGCTCATGGTGCGTTGTTCCACTTGTTTGAGGATGTGATACACCGACACCAAAATGAGGCCGAAAAAGAATGACCAAAGTGGAATAGGATGAGTGACCAATAACCAAGAGATAAGTTTAGCCAAGGTCGCAATGCTGGTGAAAACCCCACCAAATAGCGCGATCAAGAATAGGCCATTAATATGACTGAACGCGGCCTTAAAGCCTTCTCGTTTCCAAATGCCAAGTACAGTAGGGTTGATACGGCGAATACTTTCTAAAAGCGTATCATAGATGCCGGTGATAAACGCGATAGTACCGCCAGATACGCCAGGTACAACATCGGCCGCGCCCATGGCGAGACCTTTAAAAAACGTCGTTAAGTAGTTCATTCAATACAGTAATCAGGTTGAGATGGCGAAAGTATACCGATAAAGGTGTCAAAAAAGTATGAAAATAGGGCGCAAAATCGCCCTAAAAATAAGATTGGATATTGGCTGAGGTTAACGCAGAGAGAGGCGATTACCATCGAACTTGAGATGTGCCAGTAAAGTTTTCGCATTTTCCTTACCACGATCATCAAACTTAACACCGTAGCTTCTTTTCTGTGAAGATTGCTTGACGTTACAAATCGTGCCGCTGAGTGAATCAAATGAAGTCGATTTCCCTGGCATTGATATCAATAGTTCAACTTTTTCCCCTGATGCGAACGGGCGTGTAAGGGAAGGGGTAATATATAAGCAGCCACTTTTCGATAAGTCTCGCATCACACACTCGATACGATGATTGGTGCTGTGAGCTTTAGCACGTAAATTGACTTCATAACGAGGTTCGTTACGCAGCGGTGTGGACTGCACGGTTTGTGGAATCGACATCGCAACCATCGCGATTGGCGCTTTAATGATGTGCAAAATTTGGCTACGGAAGCTAAATACCGCCCCTTCTCCACGCGGTGCAATAGCACGTAATGTGGCCCAAAATCCTTCTTGGAAGAAGTCGTTGATGTTTTCATCTGACAGTTTAGGTAATTCGACCAAAATCATATGGCTAGAGTGAGTGCCAATAAAGTTACTTTTGATTCGAAAACTGGTACCGACAGGCGTGACGATACCAATGCTGAGTTCACGGCCATGATCGATCATCGGGAGGGCATCGACGCTATTAACAACGGTTGCGGCGCGTGAGTTCATCTTGTTTGGCTGAGCTTTAGCTGCAGTGGTTGTCTGTGACTGAGTATTCATTCCACCACCATTATCCCGTTAGCGTATTTATTTTGAATTGAGCGTGCTGATCTCACTCTGAATCCTATTGTTTGACGTTACTTGTGTATAGACACGGTTAAGTTCAACTTATTTGCCTATTGGGAATACGCAGTAAATTCTATTGAGGGTTTGCTTCGAGTTCAAACATCAATATAGGTTATAAGTATGAGCTAGTTATCATTTTTGACGTCAATTATATGCACGTAGTCACACTTGACCAAGAAGAACAGCATTTTCAAGATTCTGTTGAGTGAGATTTGTTCTCTTTCATGCCGTTTAGGCACAATGATGATGTTGTCACCTTCACTTTGACTTTGATTCCACTCTCTCTTTTAGAGGCTAGAGTATGGTAAATTGGTCATTAAAGCGATAGCCGCGAAGACCGATTCGCATCATGGGAGTGTAGCAGCAGCATGCTGTGGTGACTTATCGGTCACTCTTTTTACTTGAATCCAAGCCGCAATGAAGGCCGCTAAAGGGTTGCGTGAATTATTCGATACAAGGCTAATACGGTATCGATAACGAGTCAAAATTTGACTATCGAGACCGTATTGGTGTTGGTGAGCTGAGGATGAAGATTAGGCTTTTATTCTCGCCATATAATAGGTGCTAATATATTCGCCGCGACGAAATACCGAGCACTTCGCTTCCCCTTCGATCTCAAAACCAAATTTTTTATAGCAAGCGATGGCGGTCTGATTGTCACTATTCACATCAATCTGGATACGTTTGATTTGCAGCCAATTATCGGCGAGATCAAGAACGGTTTCGATTAAACGACTGGCAATACCTAAACCATGGTAGTTGTCGTGAACACCAAGGCCAAATGTTCCGCAATGAATCAGGCGAGGGCTACGCAGATGTTCGAATCCGATATTACCTACGACCACTCCCTCGACTTCGGCAACGAAGCTATAGATGTGGTCAGGAATGTTTTCTAAACGCTGTTGCCACAGCGCGCTGCTGGGTAAAGGGAGTTGTAATGTCTCACTTTGCGCCTTGGGTTGTGAATAGAGCTCAGCTATAGCTGCAGCATCTGACACTAGGGTTGGGCGAATCTTAATATCCATATCTTTCTCATCCGCTTATCGGTTCATGCTTTGGTATAACATATTTATGGTTCTGTATAAAAAGTAAATATGATTGAGTGTGAAGGGTTCCCTCGGTAATCTTGCGAGGCGTTTTATAAGGAACCGTTTGATGAATCAATCTTCTGGGTGGAAAACCCCACAAAACTTTTTACTAATCATCTCTATTATCGTTCCAATTGCCTTTTCAAGTTGGATGGCTTTGTTGAATAACTTTGTTATTGAAAAAGCGAATTTTGATGGTGCTGATATTGGATTACTGCAAAGTGTGCGCGAAATACCAGGCTTTTTGGCTTTTACGGTGATTTTTGTGCTGATGTTTATTCGCGAGCAACGATTTATGATTGTGTCATTAGCGATGCTTGCCATTGGCAGCGCGATGACAGGTTTTTTCCCGTCAGTAACAGGTTTGCTACTCACCACCTTACTGCTGTCTACCGGCTTTCACTATTTTGAAACCTTAAAGCAGTCACTCGCACTGCAGTGGCTGACAAAAGAGGAAGCGCCTGAGACGCTGGGTAAATACATTTCTGTTGGTGCACTCGCCTCTCTACTTACTTACGCGGCATTATGGGTTTGCTTGGAAGTATTCCAGCTTGAATTTAAGTGGATCTATTTGATTTTCGGCGGGATTGGCTTTGCTTTGGTGGTTGTGGTTGCGTTTGCTTTTCCTCAGTTTGAAACCAAAGTGGTACAGAATAAGAAATTGGTGCTGCGCAAGCGTTATTGGCTCTACTATGCTTTAACCTTCATGAGTGGTGCTCGTCGTCAGATCTTTACCGTATTTGCCGGCTTTTTGATGGTTGAGCGTTTTGGCTATTCAGCGGCCGACATCACGTTACTCTTTGTGGCTAATTACTTCTTTAACTTCTTATTTGCAAAGAAAATCGGTCGTTTTATTGGTCGAGTCGGTGAGCGCAAAGCGTTGATGTTTGAATACATTGGCTTGATTGGGGTGTTTGTTGGTTATGCCTTTGTTGAAACGGCGGAATGGGCGGCGGCGTTGTATATTGTGGATCATCTCTTCTTTGCTTTAGCGCTGGCGATTAAAACCTACTTGCAAAAGATTGCCGATCCGGCTGACATGGCCTCGACGGCAGGGGTGTCATTCACGATTAACCATATTGCTGCAGTGGTGATTCCGGTGACGTTTGGTCTCATTTGGTTGGTATCACCTTCAGCGGTGTTCTTTATTGGCGCTGCGATCGCTGGTGTGTCTTTGCTACTGTCGCTTAATATCCCGGCTAAGCCAGAAGAGGGCAACGAAGTTCGTGTGTTGAAGTGGCGCTAAACGTTATCGCTATTGCTGACAAGTAAATGGATACTGGAATCAAAATAGGCGCCTACAAGGCGCCTATTTTTTTACTTAGAACGGATACCAAAATAATTGGCTATCCATCATGCGTTTGGTAATCGCTGCCGCAACCACAATGACAATTCCGAACAACGTCCATTTATCAATGCTGTTCAATGCTCTGCTACTGTACCAAGTACGACGATTATGACGGCCAAAACCACGCAATGTCATCGCGTTTGAGATTTGGTCAGCACGATCTAAACTCGAGAAAATCAATGGTCCAAGGATTTTCGAGACGTTTTGCAGACGTAAGAATAGTGGTGTGTTCTTGGACAAATCAAGGCCACGGGCTTGTTGGGCATGCATGATATTGACGAAGTCTTTTTTTACTTCTGGCAAATAACGCAAGGTTAAACTTACCGCGTAGGCGATTTTGTAAGGTACACCAATACGATTCAAGCTCGCCGCAAATTCTGTTGGGTGCGTGGTAAAAACAAACACCAATGCGATTGGGAACATGCTGAAGTATTTTAGTGTTACCGTCAGCAGATAAAACAAGGTTTCTTGCGTTACCGAGTAATGACCAAGTGGCAATAATACGGTGGTTGAGCCCATGTATTCCGTACCTTGTTGTGGAGCCAACAAGAACATAAATAGCGCGTTCATCATCAATACACTTGCCGTACCAATCAACAATGGTTTGTAGACTGATAGAGGCACGCGAGTCATTTTTAGCAGGCTAAAACCAGCAATAATCAATACACTGATTAGACGTAAGTCAAACGTAGTTAATACCACGGTTACCCACGCCATAAAAAGAGCAAACTTAGTGATTCCGTTCAGTGCATGCAAAGGGGATTTTGTATCAACATAGCTGATACCAAATTTCATTTTTGAAGCATTCATGCTGCCGGTTTCTCACGTTCAATAAAGGTTTGCATAAAGCGAATTTTGTCGTCGATATTCAATCGTTCGGCTAAGTCGTACAAGCTGGTGGTCGTCAGGTTGGCTTGCTCAAGCAAGTCTGGTTGACTGAATACTTGTGTCATAGGCTGGTCGGCGATCAACAGACTATCGGCAATCACAATCGAACGAGTTGAGTACTCCAAAACCAGGTGCATATCATGAGAAATAATCACCACAGTAATGCCCATTTCACGGTTGAGTTTTTGCACAAAGCTCAGCATTGACGTGTAGTTGCGGTAGTCTTGCCCTGCTGTTGGTTCGTCCAAAATCAACAGTTGTGGTTCCATCACCAAAATCGAGGCGATGGTCACGCGTTTCTTCTGGCCATAACTTAGTGCTTCAATTGGCCAATGGCGATATTTCGTCAAGCCACATAACGCGAGTACGTCTTCGACTTTTCGCTCGATAACGCTCTCTTCAAGCCCTTTATTACGTAGACCGAAGGCAACTTCATCGAAGATCATATGATGAGAGATCATATGATTTGGGTTTTGCATCACCACACCGATCTTCTGACTGCGCTCAAAAATGTTGAGGTTAGCAATGTCTTGACCATCAAAGTCGATATTGCCAGCATCGGGTTCAACAACGCCCATGATCAACTTAGTGATGGTTGACTTACCTGAACCGTTTTTGCCTAAGATCGAAACAAACTCACCACGTTTCACGTCAAATGACACGTTTTCGAGGGCGTTCTTCTCACCATCATAAGAGTAAGTCAGGTCGCGAATTTGCAGTAGAGCAGGCGCAACTTCAGCGCTAGAGGCAAGAGGGGTATCGATTTGCCATTGCGTAAAGGCTGACTGGTACTGTTCAACGCCGATATTGTCGAGCGAAGAGAGCTTATCAGTGTTAGCAAGAGGGCAATGAGCGGCCTTGAGAGCAGAAAGATAGAGAGGCTCACGGATACCGTGTTGCGCTAACAAATCTGAAGCCAACAGTGCATCTGGCGTCATGTCTGCAACAATTTCACCTTGTTCCATCAAAATAACACGATCAACATTGCGATGCAGAACATCCTCAAGACGGTGTTCAATCATCACAATCGTTTTGTTGGTTTTTTGGTGCAGCTCATCGATGATTTCGATGGTTCTGCGGCCTGTTTTTGGATCGAGTGCAGCCAGCGGTTCATCAAACAAAAGAATGTCGACATCATCCACAAGGATGCCAGCCAGTGATACTCGCTGCTTTTGACCACCTGATAAGTCGTGTGGTGAACGCTCGAGCATGTCTGCAAGATCAACCATTTTTGCCGTTGCTTTTACCAGTGGGTACATCTCAATATTCGACATGCACTGGTTTTCCAGAGCAAAGGCAATATCTTCACCAATGCTTAGGCCAACAAACTGGCTATCAGTATCTTGTAGTACGGTACCAACTTGTTCGGTAAAAGCGTGCAGATCCAGCGCCGAAGTCACTTGACCATTAATGGTTAAGTGACCGGAAATCTCACCTGAAATCGCGTGAGGAATAAGGCCGTTTAAGCACTGACCAAGGGTAGATTTACCGCTACCGCTTGGACCGATGATGACGATTTTCTCTCCTTGCTCTATCCTTAGATTGATATTTTTTAGTGTCGGTTTATCCAGCGACTGATATCTAAAAGAGAAGTTAGAAAATTCAATGGTCATTGCCGATTAGGCCTCAGTTAAATTGCGGCTCATCGCGTTGCGTTTGGCGACGTTTTTAAGAATGAAGAAACCAACAATTGCGATCAACAGTGAGTTGCCTGCCGCGATAATAGTTAACTGGGTAAAGACTTTGGTGAACGGTTCGGCATACAAGATGGTATCGAGAAACGCAGAAGTACCATAGCCCACCACGTTGCCAACAAAAGCTAATAACACAAACAGGGCAAAATCGGTTTTGTTGAAGATGCCTTTTTCAAGATTGTTTTTGGTCATACTTGAGTAAAAACCCATGGTGAGACCAACAATGCCAGAACCTAGAACCCATGTTAACCACACGCCCCAACCTGCAAAGAGATCGGTAACCCAGTGGCCAATAAAGCCAACTAAAAAGCCAACCAGTGGACCAAACAGTACTGAGAATAGAGCCAGTACAGCCATGGCTGGTTTTAGGGTGGTATTAGCAAAAACTGGGATACCAAACATAGGCAGGCCGCCGATACCATAAAGTGCAGCGCCGATTGCAATAACCACGACGGTTTTGGCAGAAAGATTCATAGTTAACCTGTGTTCTAGCGAAATAAAATAAGTGATCCAAATGAGCGAATATTGATTCGATTTTTACTCATGGACGCGTAGGGGAGCGGATTATACAGAACATTGTGAGCGATGGAAAGCTAACTATCTAGACGTCTAGATGCGAAAGTGATGGTCGTAAAGTGTGATGTACAGCAAATAAATTTAGTGGTTTGTCTATTTGGCTTTATTGGAGTGGTGAATGTTTATACTGCGCTGTGATTGTGGCGGGGATATAGCCGCGGAGAACTAGCCGAAAAAGACGTTGAATGATGGGTTGCCGAGGCCCCGATTGGAGCCTCAGTATTTATGCTTTTATAGAACGACTTTAAAGATAGCTTTCATTGCTCTTTGTATTAGAGAGCGTCGATTTGGTGAACATCGATGTAATGCGTCTTAAGTTAGTGGTCAAGGTAGAGATAGTTTTGCCAGCTCTTCATGCGAATCAACACCTTACGCATGATGGATACGTGACTAAAGCTATCAGAGTAGACCGCCACTTCAACCGCGGTGCCCATTGGCAGCGCGTAAGGCGTTAAATCATCATTCACCTTGAGTGTGACCAGCACTCGACCATTGGTTCTCAGAGCGTCTGTGCCAACCAAGGTGCCGCGTGCTTGAAATTGGCTTTCGCCGATGGCAGGCAAGATATCAATGATTTCCCCCTTAAATACTTTTCCTGGCAAAGCTCTAAAAATAAATTCAGCTTCAAAGCCTGGTTTTAAGCGCTGAAGAGAGTTTTGGCGAAAGGCTGCGGTGTAAACCAGCTCTTCGCTATGGACAAAAGTCATCACAGGTGCCAGCGGCAGGGGGACCGCCATCACTCCCGGACGTAGTGCTAGTTGAGTGGCAAAGCCATCGGTTGGGGCATAGACGGTGGTTTGCTCAAGGTTAAATTCAGCTTTACGTAGATCGGCGAGTAAACGGGCTACGGTGGTGTTTTCTCCGCCGATTTCAGAGTTCAACGCAATCTCGGCTTTGTCGATATTGGTCGATGCAACTTCCACCGTTGCTTGAGCCGCTTTAAAGGCTTGACGACGCGTATCGAGTTGTTGCGCGGTGAATGCGCCTTTATCGTACCCACGTTGATAACGATTGAATTCACGTTGTGCTTTATCACGTTCAGCAATCGCTTTGGTTAATGCGGCTTCTTTCTCTTGTACGGTAGCCTCTAGCCCCAAAGCGCCTTGACTGGCTTCTTTGACTTGAGCTTTGAGTTTGTCGACTTCAGCCATATAAGGAACGGGATCGATCTTAAATAGCACATCCCCTTCTTTAAGTGGCTGGTTAGCTTCGACGGGAACTTCAATTACTCGGCCTCGAACACCAGACACTATTGGTGTGGTTGAAAACACCTGGTTACCAATTTGAGTGTAAGGGTGGTTAAAGTTCATCAAGAGAATTAAGGTGCCGATCAGTACGACACCACCGAGCACGGCGGTAGGGACTGTCCACTTATTGAGTGGGATGCGAAATACTTTGAAAACAGCAATACAGAGAGCGGCATAAGTGAGTATCAGTAATAGATCCATGTTTACTGCTCCTCTTTATTCGTTGGTTGTTCGACACTGGTTGGCTGTTCGACGGATTGCTGGGGGGTGTTTAACTGTTTTGATTGGGTTTCTTTCAGCGTCGTCATTTCATGTTGTAGAGCTTCGACTTGATCAATTAAGTGCTCAAGACGATGGTGGAGATCGTGCTGTTCTTCTTCGAGTTTATGAAAACCCCAACCGCGTTCTTTACGCCATAGCGTGGCCCAAATCCATAGGAAAGGCCAAAGTACATGTAAGGTGAATAGGCTAACCCAGCCAGCATAGTGAATGGCATCTTGATGAGGATGTTCGCGACTTTTGGCGATTTCATAGGGAATATCATGAATGGCGATAATGCCATAAAACAGAACGAGGGCCACGAAAACGAGTAAACCCAGAGCGAAGTAATCGAGAAACATAATACCGTCCTTGTATAATCACACGCTTTAAGTGTAACAATTAAATTATACAACTAACGGTATTTTGTTGAAATTTTATAACTTCTGCGGTTTTATTCATAGCACACTTGGTTGCGGCCATTGGCTTTGGCTCGATAGAGCGCTTTGTCTGCACGATAGAAGGTGCGTTGGGTATTCTCGCCTTCACGATGTAAGGTAATCCCGATACTTACGGTTAAACCCCGTTCACCTAATATGTCACCCCAACCAAACTGGAAAATACGTTCGCGGTAGTTCTCGGCATGCATAGTGGCTTGCTCTAGCGTGTGGCGCTCAAGAATAATCAAAAACTCCTCACCACCAAATCGTACACAAGAGGCACCGCGAAATTTAAAGTAAGCAGAAAGTTCCGATGAAACGCTAACGATGGCCTTATCGCCGACCAAATGGCTTAACTCATCATTAATGGATTTAAAATGGTCAATATCAACCACTAACAGAGCAAAAGGAGTGTCATGTAGTAACAGGTCTTTTAGTTTTGCATCCAACCAGCGTCGGTTGTGGAGACCGGTCAACGGATCGGTGAAGACATCTTGTTGCAATTGCGCTACGGCATGTTTTTGGTGTTCTGTAGTCTCTTTTAATTCGCGATTTTCCAACTCCGAAAGGATCAACTTGAGCTGTAACTCAAAGCGCGCAAGGCGACGTAATTGACTGGCACCGAGTTCACAAATGGGGATCTTTTTCATTAGATCGTTTTCGATGCGATACGCACGATGCTGATATTCCAATGCACGCTTAAAGTTGTGCTGTTTCTCACACACAGAGGCGAGTGCATCACACAGTCTTAAATTCAAAATAGGTGAACCTTCTTTTTGAATTCGGGAGTGGGCACGCTCCAAGATCCAATTGGCTAGATGGATCTTTCCTGCATCGTTAAGGCAATAGCCTAGCTCCATGCGCATCATATTCGACAACCAATTGGAATTGATATTGCCGGCAGCGTATTGCACGTGGCCGAGGCAGCGCATCGCATCATCAAGGAGGGCTTGTTGTCTGAGTAAACGAGCTTGATAAAGCAAAATTTGCCCTGCGAGTACTTTATCACTCACAAGGATACTTAGTTCTTCACACTCTTTGATGAGTTCCTTGGCGGCATTGATACGTTTAAGATCAATGTAACAGGCCAACATATAGAGCTTATAGCGTAGACGTAAAGAACGACTGCTGATGGCATGGTCGAGACTGTCTATTTTTTGATAATAACGCAGGGCGCGGGCGTGATCGCCATAAGCATCACATAAGTTACCCATGCCCAATACGGCTTTCACGTATGAGTCGATAAAGCCATTTTCGACGGCAATGGTTGACGAAGCGATGTATTCGTTAAGGGCAGCGTTAAAATCACCATGATCAACTAAGCGATCGGCTAAATAGCCCCGCACTTCAAGGATCAACTGGGCATCTTGTGGCAAACAGAGCAAATCTAACCCGGCACGCAGCTCATCAATACCTTCTTGGAACTGTTTTAGTGAAGTACGAAATTCAGCGCTGATCACATAAGATTGTGCTTTTTCTTGTGGTGTGGTCGCGACATGTTGACGAATGTGATTCCAGAAAACGAGCGCTTCCTCACCCGTCACGGAAGACGCATCTAAACCAGCATCTGAAATTTTGTTTAACAATGCTTCCATCATAATTCTGTTACCACCGGCTCTTGCTCTAACTGTTCTAGTGTGAACGGAAAGGTCAGGATGTCGTAAAAGGAGAGTTGTGGCATACCCTGCTTGATACCACGACGTTTCCACGGATACATTTCGAACATTTGCGTCAATACTTGGAAAATACGATGCGCATCATCGCCTTTTTCGGCCAAGAGTAGACCGAGTTTGTCGGTACTTAAACGTGAAAGCAGATCTTGATGGTTACAGAAAGAGTGAGCCAGCTCAGCACAGATGTCTAAGCACTTGTTGTTTGGATGATGAATAATGATGGCCACATGATTGGCGCGTTTCAACTCAGTTTTAAACAGCATCATCTGTTCCCACCAAAACGTCTCTGAGACCATTTGACTCATATGTTTATCAGGGTCGTATTCATGCTGGGCACGAATACGTTTAATTAATTTTTTAGCGCGTTGTTCAAGCGTTCGTTTCGACGCGCGAGCCTTGTCGCTGCCTTCACGTACTGTCTGCTCGCGTAACATTTCGGTAGAATGGGTTCGATATTTTTTAAAGGCTTGCAGCGCAATCACAAAATCGCCAACCTCTTCAGCAACGCGTGATTGCTGAAAATAGATTTGTGATAACAACTCGCCATTATCAAAGCCGTTGGCTGTTCTTTCTGCGGCAATAAGAAGTTGGGAAGCTTCTGAAGGTTCTTTACGCATCAGCTCTAAACGCGCTTGGCTAATGTAAGCGTGCGCTTTCATCCAAGTTAGGTTGTTCTGTTCAACCAACTTTTGTGCTTTCTGAGTGGCTTCTTCTGCATCATCGATTCGCTCTAAACCGAGCAAGGCTAGACCGCGAAAATCCCAAATTTCAGCCTGCCATGTGCGGTCATCATGATGTTGTAAAGCTTCTTCGGCGCTGTCGAGAATAGAGAGCATGTCAATGTAATGACCGATGAGATAGTGATCCCATGCCAATAAGATACGGGCTTTACCTTCAAGCCAATAGATGCGCATGTTATTGGCCACTTTGACCGATAGTTCATGGGTGGATAACGCTAATTTGTACTCGCCCAATACGCGCCATACATTGCCAAGGCCGATAAGCGATTCAATTTGTATCTCAACTTGGTCAACTAGTGCTGATTGCTCGAGGGATTGAATCCAATATTGCTGGGCTGAGTAGTATTTGGCTTGTCCCCAAAAGTGCAGAGCATGGAGGTGAAGTATTTCTGGTAAGTCGTCATCGTTATCGACTTGGCTCAGTCTGGTGTAGGCTTCGCGGATCGTTTTTAGGCCTTTACGGTAATCCATAAGCGCCCAATAGCAACGGGAGATAATAACGAGACTTTGGACAACACCTCGAGGGAACAGGATCTGATTTGCTCTTGTCGCGCATTGCTCCGCTGCAAGTAACACCTGTTCAGGTTCGCTTTCAATGCGTGATTTGAGCTGTCCTAGCTCAACTTCTAGCAAATGCTGGCTCTTATCCAATGAATTAATCCCTTAACCGCTAACTGAATTCATACCTTAGTATTATAAAAATAGCTGCCTTTCGTGTGCTAGAAAAAGTGCCATTCGAGCGACGGTTTAATGGCGGACTTCACAGTAATGCAATTATGAGAGAAGTTCTCGCAGTGTCATGGGTGACTGATTAATACCTAAAGCCTGCGCTGCCGTTATGCCATCTTTATTTTGATAGCACAAATTATGCCATGCCCTGAATATATCCAATACAGGAAGTAGTCCTCCAGGGCGCAGTTTGCGACGTGGCTCATTAATAAAACTGTCAAACAAAAGTTGAAACCGTTGTTGGTAAAATGCGGTTTGGCGAATAGAGGCTCGGCGGAGCCAATATTTTGGCTTATTGTGGCTTCCCGCTAAATAGCAAATCCCTTTTGCCATGTCTCCAGCATGAACAATTGCCCAGCGATCTCGCCACCAACCCATATGCACGATATCAATTTTATCGAGTGGAAATTCTTTGCCCCACTGACCATCTTCATCGACGTACATAAGGTCGATTGTTGCCGCGTGAATACGTGGCAGACTAACACTCAATGCCGCTGATCTCAGCAATGGGTCTTGCGGCAAGTAAATGGCCACTTTTCTTTGGTCGTTACACAGACTTAAAACATGCAGAAAATGCGCATACGAAGTGTATGGTGGACGAATTAGCGCGCCTTTCGATGGATAATGAAAAGCGGTTAAGTTCCCCATCGGGTCTTCTACATTACCACGGGCAAGAATCGTCTGATATTGTTGATCGATTCGCTCACGCAGATTTCGGGCTGAAGTCGTATTTAGATGATTTGACTCTGAAGTATGATCTCGAGAGACGAAACGCGCAGGACTAGAAAAAGGGTCGTGATCGCAGCTGCCAGTAGGTTCTTCTTGAGCCGAATAGTTCACGTGCTGACTGAGAATGTAGCCAGAATGTGCCTCGCCGGTCGCAATCCAATAGACACCATTGTTGCTTTTGCTCTGCAAAGGCATGTAGTGGGATGCGAGTTCGTATTGCTCAGCGTGGTTAACCCAACGTGCGTCGAACATCGCCAATTTACGGCGGCAACGGCTGGCAATATGATCGATATGATCATAGAAGGTTTTTGGGTTGATAGTCAGCTTACGACAAATTTCACGGACGGAATAACCCATAAAGAGCAACCCCAATAGGTTCTCTTGAAAGTTGAGTTTATGGTTGGCACCGGACCATTTGTCGACAAAAGTCGATTGGCATACTTTGCAGCGATAACGTTGACGATCACCGCTATAACCAAAGGCATGGTAGAGGTGTTTATGACTATGGATGGATAATCCGAAATGCTCACAATCTTTATTGCGACAAGCGGGCAGTCCTTCACAATGTAATTGTCTTAAACGGTGTAATTCATCAAGTACATCTTGATTGTTGAGTAGCGGAGGGAAGGCACCACATTCACGACAAACCATCGCAGGGCGCTTAGGGTTGGCATGTTGGACAACATAACGGTGTGCGTCGCTTAATCCAAAGTTATCGCAGGCCAGTGTTTTACAGAAGTTCAGTTGACATAAGGTGTTGCCATGCTCGTCTGTGACAGCTTCGGGCAATTCAGAACCTTTGTGTGGATGCGATGATGGTTTTATCACGTAACACCTAAAATTAAGGGGGCAAGGCTTTATCCACGACCAAACCTAATCAAGCAAATGACATCCTTCACACTTTATAACACGCCAATGTAATCAATGAAGTAGGATGTACTACAACGACATATTCAACTTAAATGAATAAAGTGAGCAGTCGTTGTTATGCCTCGTTGGGTCAGTTGCTAGATGCCACAATCCCCCCTCGGGTGATTAAAGCAGCCAGTCAGGCACTGGCTGTAAAACAAATTTAGATAGAAATTGCCGTTTCGAGTGCAACTTTCATCATGTCATTGAACGATTTTTGACGTTCTTCCGCGCTCAGTTTCTCTCCGCGAATGATATGGTCTGAAACCGTTAGAATTGTCAGTGCTTTTGCACCAAGATCCGCCGCTACGCCGTAAATACCAGCCGCTTCCATATCAACACCAAGAATGCCTAGCTTTTCCATTTTTGCGAAGATATCGGCTTCAGGCGTGTAGAAAAGATCCGCTGAGAATACGTTGCCCACTTTCACTGGCACATTTTGCGCACGCGCTTGGTTTACCGCCTCTTCAAGTAGGCCATAATCTGCGATCGCAGCGAAATCGTGGTTGTTAAAACGAATGCGGTTTACTTTTGAATCGGTTGATGCGCCCATACCGATAACCACATCCATTAGGTTTACATCATCGCGAACCGCACCACAGCTGCCTACTCGAATCACATTTTTCACACCGTATTCTGCGATCAACTCGTGTACGTAGATGCAGCAAGATGGGATACCCATACCGTGTCCCATCACAGAAACAGGCTTGCCTTTGTATGTGCCGGTGTAACCAAACATGTTTCGCACATCACACACTTGTTTGACGTCATCAAGGAAAGTTTCCGCAATATATTTAGCGCGAAGAGGATCGCCTGGCATCAAAACAGTTTCAGCGAAATCACCAGGTTGAGCATTAATGTGTGGGGTTGCCATAGTCGTTACTCCGATATTTTAGGAAAGTTCAATCTAGTAATTACTAAAAGTGTTGAACCTCAATAAATCTGTTGAGGCAATACTAGCTAGATGTAGCGGGACTCCTTGAGAAGTATGTCACAAAAAGTCGAGCTAATCGGATTAATTTTCCTATTGATAACTAATTGTGTTGAAACTGGTAAGGCAATCGTTTTGCCGAACGATTGCGTCATTCAATTCCTTATTTATTTATCGACAGTATGACATTTCTGTACGAATTTAATTTTTGTACAACAATTGTTTTTTATGCTAATACTTATACGTGAAATAATTTTGTATACGCAGTTTGTGTGCATAACTTGTTTGGTGACCTTTGAGATGTAAAGGGCGATTGTTTAAAGAGGGAAAGGGTATGGAACAGGAAATCAAAATCGGTGTTAGTGCCTGTGTACTCGGTGAAACCGTTCGTTTTGACGGTGGACATAAATCGAGTCGATTTGTTACCAAGGAATTGGGTAATCATTTTAGATTCGTTCCCGTTTGCCCTGAAGTTGAATCTGGTATGCCAGTACCAAGGCCGACGATTCGTCTGATTTCAGATAAAGAACGTATTGCCTTGGTTGAAACAAGAGATGCAAGCAAGGATCACACTGACAGCATGTTGGCATTTTCTCGTCGTCGTATAGAACGATTACAAAACGAAGATTTATGCGGCTACGTGGTGTGCGCTAAATCTCCGACATGCGGCATGGAACGAGTAAAAGTGTATGGCAGCAATAGTGCTGAAAAAAGCGGTATTGGTTTGTACACCAAAGAGCTCATGACACGTATGCCTTGGTTGCCAATCGAAGAAGATGGCCGACTTAATGATCCGATATTAAAAGAAAACTTTGTGACTCGGGTGTTCTGCTTACACGACTTTTATCATTCGATGGATGGGGAGCCAAGTGCAGGTAAAATTGTGGCGTTTCATTCTCGTTACAAGCTGACATTGATGGCGCACCATCCGGCCTCTTATAAAAAGCTGGGAAAACTAGTCGCACAAGTTGCAAATTATTCTATTGAAGAGTTTTATCAGCTCTACCGTGTTGGTTTAATGACAGCAATGGCAAATCGCGCCAGTCGAAAAAATAACACTAATGTTTTAATGCATATTCAGGGCTATTTCAAAAAAGCACTAGAAAAAAACGAGAAAGCTGAGCTTTGCCAGGTGATTGACGATTATCGTCTGGGTGTTCTTCCTCTGCTGGCACCGCTAACGCTATTAAAGCATCATATGCAGCGCTTCCCTGATGAATATTTACAAAGTCAGAAATTTTTAAACCCTTACCCACAGGAGTTACGTTTACGCTATGGGCTGTGAAAATAAACTGTACGCAATTCGCGAAGTATCAGAGTTAACCGGGATTAAGCCGGTGACATTGCGCGCATGGCAGCGTCGATACAATATCATTCAGCCGCAGCGTACTGAGAAGGGCCATCGCTTATATACCTATGAACATATTGAACAGATCCGAATCATACAAGGGTGGCTGGAAAAAGGCGTTGCGATTGGTAAGGTAAAAGTATTACTTGATAGCGGGCAAGTTCCTGAATTTCCAACAGGCGCCGCGGATGTAGTGCTAGAAGAAGTGGAAACGACCTTAAGCGCACTTGCTCAACTAAATCGCCATAAAGCGGAAGCGACGTTATCGTTGGTGTTTAAAGAGTATCCATTAGAGATCATTACCACTCGGTATATTCAACCCATCGTTGCCGCGATAGCACAGGTGAAAAAAAGTCAGCAAACATTGCAATCAGGTCTGTTTCAATCGATTTTGTTAGCACGGTTAACGTCAATTTTAGACGCTGAAAACAAGGCGGCTCGCAATGGTAAAGGCTTGGTGGTTAGTTATGATGCTATAGGCTCGACAGCCATGAGGCTATGGGCGTTAAAGTTAGTCGATCGAGGTTACAGTATTAGCTTTATCGAAGGCGTTGACGATATCAGTGGGTTGCAATCTAATACGGGCCTTGAGAATTATGCAATGGTTGCTGTGTTTGCTTCACAAGCGCCTGCTCAAGCACAGCTCACGCCAATACAAGCACTTGCTAACGTATTGGGCAGTCAGTTTACCACTAGCCCATTAGTCACTACGTTAATGAGTGCGTAAGATTGATTTTTTAGGTTGATGAAAGCGGATTAAACGAACATCCAACGGGCAATGGCTGTTGATAAAGGAGTGTTGTGATGCAACTCATGTGGTTTCGCCGTGATCTACGCGTTGAAGATAATACGGCTTTGCAAAGCGCGATTAATACGCAGCAAGCCGTTATTGCGATTTACGTTGCCACGCCCGATAGTTGGCGAAACCATCACCTTAGTCCAATTCAAGCGGATTTGATTTATCGTCGTCTATTTGAGTTACAGCAAGACTTAGCACAACTCAATATTCCCTTGCTATACATGGAAGTTGAAAACTATCAGCAATCTGTTCAGCAAGTGAGTGACTGCGCGCTGCGCTATGGTGCAGAGCGTGTGGTATTTAATCGCGAGTATGAGGTTAATGAACAAGATCGTGATGATTTACTACACAGCCACAGCGCGATTGAAATTCAGGGTTTTGATGATAAGTGTTTGCTGCCTCCTGGCTCCGTACTCAACAAACAAGGTCAGTACTTTAAAGTTTTTACCCCGTTTAAACGTGCCTATTTAGCTCGTTTAACCGAAAATCTACCGCCAGTGGTAAAAACTACCGCAGTACGAGACGATTCGACGAACATATTGGATATCAAGGCGGAGCCGAAAGAGTCGTATCCAGCACTTTTATCGCCGCAAAGTGTTTTCTCTTATCCACGCGAATCGAGTGAGCGATATGTGGTTAACAGCAAAGCGATTCGTCAATTGTTACGTGAGTTTTGCCACGAGCGGGTCGATAACTATCACAACGATCGTGACAAACCAGCGCTAAACGCGACAAGCATGCTTTCACCTTATCTTGCCATTGGCGCTTTGTCGGTTCGACAATGTGTGGCTCGGGTTCTCTACTCTGCCCAAGCTCATCAGATAACCAGCCCCCTCTTGGGGGAAGGCATCCACACTTGGATCAGTGAATTGGTGTGGCGAGATTTTTATCAACATTTACTACACTTTGAACCAAAGCTCTGTAAAGGTCGCCATTTCGTTACGTGGACAGAAAAACTGCATTGGCCCGGGAGTAAACAACATTTAGCGGCCTGGCAAAAAGGGATGACAGGCTATCCAATTGTCGATGCCGCGATGCGTCAACTTAATCAAACCGGCTGGATGCACAACCGCTTGAGAATGGTCGTGGCCAGTTTCTTGACTAAGGACTTGCATCTTCACTGGCATCATGGTGAAAGGTATTTTATGCAGAAGCTGGTGGATGGAGACTATGCGGCCAACAATGGAGGGTGGCAGTGGAGTGCTTCGACGGGGTGCGATGCTCAGCCTTATTTTCGTATCTTTAATCCGACCGCGCAAGGTGAGAGGTTTGATCCAGACGGTGATTTTATTCGTCATTGGATCCCGGAGTTAAGCGCAGTACCCAACAAGTTTATTCACCAACCTTGGCGGTGGGAAAATGTCATTAGCTTGTCATATCCTAAACCAATGGTTGATCACAAAAGCGAAAGAGAGATAACCTTACGGCTCTTTCAAGATGCTAAGGATTTCCAATGATGCTGCGTAAGCTGCTCATACTATGCTGCTGTGTCAGCTCCACGGTTTTTGCACGGAGCTATGAGCTTCCCCCTCAAGACAGCAAGATTGTCGGTCGAACTCAATTTCACCAAATCAAAACAGGTGAAAGTATGGCTGATATTGCTAAGCAATACGACGTCGGCTTCTTAGCTTTGATGGCGGCTAACCAAGGCGTGGATCCTTTCTTGCCGCCGGTTGACTACGTCTTGACCATCCCAACGC
Source organism: Vibrio scophthalmi LMG 19158 (assembly GCF_000222585.1). Taxonomy (GTDB): domain Bacteria; phylum Pseudomonadota; class Gammaproteobacteria; order Enterobacterales; family Vibrionaceae; genus Vibrio; species Vibrio scophthalmi. Next base: position 89,071 of record NZ_AFWE01000051.1, read on the forward strand.
AAGTGATCTTGCCGGATGTGAAACGTGAAGGTGTGGTGATTAACCTTGCCGAGTTGCGCTTGTACTATTTTGTTCCTGAGCAAAACGTGGTGCACATCTTTCCGGTCGGAATTGGACGCATCGGACGTGATACGCCAGAAATGGTGACTAAAATTAGCCAAAAAAGGCCGAATCCAACTTGGACACCACCGAACTCGATTCGTAAAGAATATTTAGCAAAAGGGGTGACTCTACCAGCGGTTGTTCCCGCTGGGCCTGATAATCCGTTGGGTGAATATGCACTGCGTTTAGCTCACGGCGCTGGGGACTATTTAATTCACGGTACCAACAAAGATTTTGGTATTGGGATGCGAGTGAGTGCGGGTTGTATTCGTATGTCACCACAAGATATTGAATGGCTTTTTGAGCAGGTTGACTTAGGTGAGAAAGTTACCGTCATTAATGCACCGGTTAAAATTAGCTTAGAGCCTGACCGAAGTGTCTATATTGAAGCTCATGAACCGTTAACACGCAGCGATGGTAGTAAAACCGTGCTAGGCATACCACAAGAGCTAACATGGTGGTTGCAAGCAATGGATCAGCCTGAAGCGAAAGCTCGTGCGGTGATCTTGGCGCAAAATGGTGTGCCAGTTGAGATAGTGGCGCCCCAAGAGCTAGAGTCTCCTCTGTAATAGCAAGGTTACGCTCTGCCTGTAAAGCGGTTACTACAGGGTGTTTGTAATTAAATTGTGAACAAAATTCGACATATCCTTTCTAAATCGCCATCGTAAAGTGATTACGTTCAATGGTGATTTAGGCGGGAATTTTGGATAGTGAACATACATTACGTGAAAATATTTTGGCACTGCTACTGGGCAGTGCTTTAGTTTCTTTAGGTGTTATCTTCTTTAATCATGTAGGTCTGTTAACCGGGGGAACGGCTGGATTAGCCATCTTCATCACCAAAGTTAGCACCTTAAGTTTTGGCCAAGTCTTCTTCCTTATCAATCTCCCTTTCTATTTGCTCTCTGTGACACGCATGGGTTGGCGTTTTACCTTAAATACGTTTGCTGCGGTCAGTCTAGTATCACTTGCGGTTGACCATCTCTACCATGTTATTGAACTGAAACACATTATGCCTTTATATGCGGCATTGATCGGTGGCGGTCTAATTGGAACGGGAATGTTGATTATTTTTCGCCACAGAATGAGCCTTGGTGGGTTCAGCATTCTGGCGTTATATCTTCAGGATCGATTTGGCATTCGGGCAGGTAAAGTTCAGATGGCATTAGATTGTAGCATCGTCGTGATGTCGGTATTTATTGTTGATTGGCGGCTTATCGGTTTATCAATATTAGGTGCGATTATGACCAATCTTATTGTTGCGATGAACCATAAGCCAGGACGATATCAACCACGTGCGGATAAAAAAGCGCCCACACGATAAGCAATCGTATGGGCGAAAAAGGGCAACAATTTGACATTGTTAATTGGAGATGTTGGCAACATCCTTATTCAAACTGTTATAAAGTATCCGCGATCTTTAGAATGACTTTGTAGCAGCGTAACCAACGATGCGTAACTTAACATTATCATTACGATTTATTAATCCTTAAAATCACAAAGATAATTTTCATTATTGCAAGCGGCGTGCTACAGAGAATAGAGAACAGAGGAACGTGCTCACCATTGAGCACGTTCGTTTATGCATAGGTTATGCTTTCGTTGAAGAAGCTTCACCAAATTGCTGTTGTGCCATCGCTTTGGCAATTTGTGGGGCTTGCCATAACGAAGGCAATAACACAAACGACACTGGTACTGCGGTGATGACAATGAATGACTGCAAGGCCGATATACCGCCGGAACCCATCGAAATCAGAGCAATCGCAACCAGCCCCATCAAAATACCCCAAAAGGCACGCATTGCACCGCTTGGTTGCGTTGATCCTGTTACCACCACACTAATGGTGTAAGTCATTGAATCACCGGTCGTGACGATGAAGGTGGTGGTGAGAATCAAAAACAACACCGCAATGACGGATGGCATAGGCAGTTGATTGGTAATTGCTAGCAGGACACCTGGTAGGTTAAATCCTTCGAACGCCGTTGATATAACGCCTGGTTCGGCCAGTTCATAAGCAAGCCCTGAACCACCGACAATGCTAAACCAGAAGCAAGTGATCAGCGGTGCGATGATGGAGATAGAGAGAATCAATTGGCGAATAGTACGACCACGAGAAATTCGCGCAATAAAGATCGCCATCATTGGGCCGTAACCAATAAACCAACCCCAGAAAAATACCGTCCACCAACTAAGCCAATCAGTATCGCCGCGATAGAGCGCCATAGGTACGAAGTTGTTGACCATTTTCGCCACGCCTTGCATATAGCCGTCAATAATGAAGCTTGTTGGGCCAAATAGCAGGATGAAGATGATCAGTGCCGCGGAAAGAATAATGTTATAGCGACTGATGAGCTGAATACCACGGCTCAGACCGCTAAGAGCGGATAAGGTATACATCGCGATGGCAAACAGTACCACCAGACTTTGCGTGATTAATGTATCTTGCACGCCAAATAGAGAGTTAAGTGCGTAGCTAATTTGCAGACCAAGAAAACCAATCGGTCCAATGGTACCAGCCGCAACCGCAATAATGCAGAAAGTATCCGTTAGGGTACCAATCCAGCCGTTGATCGCCTTATCACCAAAAATAGGGTACAGCAAAGTACGAGGCTGTAATGGCAAGCCTTTATCGTAATGCAGGTGCATTAGGACAATCGCCGCTAAGCTTCCCAGAATAGCCCAAGCAAGGAATCCCCAGTGCAGGAATGACTGTGACAAGGCATTGAGTGCCAGGGTACGACCTTCTGCTTCACCATAAAAAGGAGGTGAAGAGACAAAGTGAGCAATCGGCTCAGCAGCAGCCCAAAAAACACCACCGCCAGCAAGTAAGGTGCAAAGAACAATCGCCAACCATTTGAAGGTGTCGAGCTCTGGGGTTTTAAGATTACCGAGTTTAACGTCGCCTGTGCGAGCGAAGGCAAGATAGAGACCAATAATAAAGTTGGCCAGCAAAAGTATTTGCCAAAATGGGCCAAACCATTGAGTCACTTTAGAGAATCCAACTTGAATCACGCTGGACAGAGTAGGGGTATCGAAAACAGCAAGCAGTACGAAGAGAACGAGAAAGCCGCCACTTAACCAGAGTACTGGACTGGAGAAGGCGTTTACCGTGTTTGATGCATCACTTTGTTCGGGGGGATGAGAAGCAAGGTAATTTTCATCTGCTGATTTACGAGCAACAGATTGTGTCAAATTCGACATTGAGTGTTCGCTTTTATCGTCGTCAGCCGTTTAATTCAGTCTGTGTTGTGCGACATATTGTTGAGCTGATCGGTGAATTTTCCTCGTCTATTGCAGAGTCATTTTGTGACCTAGCAAAGGTTGAGGCTGTGAAAGGGGCGCTATATTAACACATTTGAAGGTAGGAGGAAAATCGAGGTAAACGATAGGAAAAACGTTGCTCATCCCTGAGCATAGCGAATTATTTCATTTTAGCAGAAACTTCAAGCATTTGATCTGTA
>NZ_AFWE01000050.1 GCF_000222585.1 Vibrio scophthalmi LMG 19158
AATAGACATCAATCTGAATATCCCTCAGGGGACTATTTTTGGCGTGATTGGCGCGTCTGGTGCCGGTAAAAGTACACTGATCCGCTGCGTCAATATGCTCGAAGTTCCAACCAGCGGCCAAATTATTATTGATGGCGTCGAATTGACGGCATTAAGTAAATCGCAGCTTAGCGAAGCGCGCCGTAACATCGGCATGATTTTCCAGCATTTTAATCTACTCTCTTCTCGTACTGTATTTGGCAATGTTGCCTTACCACTCGAGTTAGCAGGTAAAGACAAAAAGCACATTCAAACCAAAGTTTCTGAACTACTAAAATTAGTCGGTCTTGAAGACAAGCACGAAACATATCCTGCCAATCTTAGTGGTGGTCAAAAACAACGTGTGGCGATTGCTCGCGCGCTTGCTTCTGATCCGAAGGTTCTACTGTGTGATGAGGCAACCAGCGCACTTGATCCAGCGACGACACAATCAATATTAGAATTGTTACGCGAGATTAACCGCAAACTCAAAATCACCATTTTATTGATCACTCATGAAATGGATGTGGTGAAAAGTATCTGTCATGAAGTGGCGATCATCGGCGGTGGTGAGTTAGTCGAAAAAGGTACGGTTGGAGAGATCTTTGCTCATCCAAAAACCGAACTCGCGCACCAGTTTATTCGCTCAACGTTAGATCTCTCTATTCCGGAAGACTATCAAGTGCGTTTGCAACCGACTCGTGTAGAAGGCAGCTACCCGTTAGTACGTTTAGAGTTTACTGGCGCAACCGTGGATGCTCCGCTAATGAGCCAGATTGCCCGTAAATATAATATTGATGCCAACATCTTAAGCTCTGATCTGGATTATGCGGGTGGGGTTAAATTCGGCATGATGGTCGCTGAATTGTTTGGTAGTGAAGCAGACGATAATAACGCAATCGAATTCTTACGTGAGCATAATGTAAAAGTTGAGGTGCTTGGCTATGTCCTTTAATTCATTTTCACAATGGCTAAGCCTTAACGCAGATTTGTTATTAGGTGCAACATGGGAAACGCTCTACATGGTAGCCGTTTCTGGTGTGGTTGGCTTTGCAGTCGGTATTCCACTTGGTGTGATTCTGCATACCTCTAAAAAAGGCGGCTTACTGGAGAATACCAAGCTAAACAGCATTCTTGGCGCAGTAGTAAACGTGGGTCGTTCTGTTCCATTTCTGGTTTTAATGGTCGCCATAATTCCAGTGACCAAACTGTTAGTCGGTACGTTTATTGGCACGACCGCCGCGATCGTTCCACTTACTATTGGTGCGATTCCTTTTGTCGCTCGCTTGATTGAAGGTGCGCTTCTAGAAGTGCCAAATGGTCTCGTTGAGGCGGCGCAGTCAATGGGCGCAACACCACTGCAAATCATCAATAAAGTACTGCTACCTGAAGCGATGCCAACCATCGTCAACTCAGTCACGATTACCTTAGTGACCTTAGTCAGCTATTCAGCGATGGCAGGTACCGTGGGTGGTGGTGGCCTTGGTGATGTCGCTATTCGCTACGGTTTCCACCGTTACGATGTGCTGATCATGGCTGTGACTGTGGTAATGCTTATTGTGTTAGTGCAAATCATTCAATCTATCGGTGATGCCGTTGTTCGCCGTGTAGATCATAGATAAGAAGTTTTTATAAGGAGATTATGATGAAATTTAATGTTAAAGGTTTACTGGCCATTGCCGCTGCGGCATCTGCACTGCTTCTTTCTGGTTGTGGTGAAAAGGAAGTCGATACAAGCAAGATTAAAGTCGGCGTAATGGCGGGTGCTGAAGAGCAAGTTGCTGAGATTGCGGCTAAAGTTGCTAAAGAAAAATACGGTCTAGAAGTTGAGCTTGTCACGTTTACGGACTACGTAACACCAAACGCTGCACTAGACGATGGCTCTATCGACATCAACGCATTCCAACACAAACCATACCTAGATCAGCAAGTGGCTGACCGTGGCTACAAAATCGTGATTGCAGGCAATACGTTTGTTTACCCAATCGCAGGCTACTCTAAAGAAATCAAATCTATTGATGAGATTCAAGATGGCGCTCGTATCGCAGTACCAAATGACCCAACTAACCTAGGTCGCTCACTGCTTCTTCTTGAGCAACAAGGTCTTATCACGCTGCGTGAAGGTGCAGGTCTACAAGCAACAGTACGTGATATCGTAGAAAACCCGAAAAACCTAACGATTGTTGAACTTGATGCAGCGCAATTACCGCGCTCACTTGATGATGTGGTTCTTTCTGTTATCAACAATACTTATGCAAGCTCTGTAAACCTAACTCCACAGCGTGATGGCATCTTCGTAGAAGACAAAGAGTCTCCATACGTTAACTTAATCGTTGCTCGCGAAGACAACGTTAACGCAGAAAACGTACAGAACTTTGTTAAAGCTTACCAAACAGAAGAAGTGTACAACGGCGCTTCTGAGATCTTCCAAGGTGGTGTCGTAAAAGGCTGGTAATCCCCTTCAGCTGAATGACACACTCATAAAAAAGCGGGCACTGTATGTGGCCGCTTTTTTATTTCCTCTCATGCGAAATACCACAGCACAAGCATACCAGCAGAATCAATCGACTACTTTTGTACCGCTTTGAAGCGAGGGTTAGCTTTGCAAATTACGTATAAGCGACCACGTCGCTTGACGATCTGGCAATCGGGATGACGACTCTTCGCACTTTTTAACGATTTTAAAACTTTCATTTTTGCTCCTTAAAGAGACCGAAACGACGATTGAAATTAGATACTCGTCCCTGTTTCTGTGCCACACGTTGTTTCCCGGTGTAGAACGGATGAGATTCTGATGAAACATCCAAGGTTAGATAGGGATAAGTCTTACCATCTTCCCACTCTATCGTGCGGGTTGTGCTGAGTGTTGACCCAACAATAAAATACTTATCGACACTGGTATCGTGAAACACCACTTTGCGATACTCCGGATGAATTTCCGCTTTCATTCTCTCCTCCCTTTCTAATTAAATGATATGTTATAACATATCAAATGATAGTAATTACCAACAAAAGATCAAGCAAATTATTCGCCAATGTTTACCAGCAGTGCGAAGTGCACGATTGTGCTATCTTGTGCAGAAAATTAACGAAGAGATGACGCCGTGTACAACATCGAGCCGATTGGTTATATCCAGAGCCCGTATAAAGAAAAGTTTGCCGTTCCTAGGCAGCCACGCCTAGTGCCTGCTGCAAGCGCTCGAGTGAAACTGCAAGGCGAGGTAAATTGCGCTGAAGCCATCCGCGGCATTGAGCAGTTCAGCCACTTATGGCTACTCTTCTTGTTTGATCAAAACTTAGCGGCAGGTTGGAAACCAACCGTACGACCACCGCGTTTGGGCGGCAACGAGCGTGTTGGTGTATTGGCTTCACGAGCAACATTTCGCCCCAATGGTATTGGCATGTCAGCGGTGGAGTTGAAAGGTATTAACCAAGAAGGTGACCAATTTTATTTGGATCTTGGTAGCGTTGATCTGGTCGACAACACCCCTATCATCGATATCAAACCTTATATTCCCTACTCCGATGCTATTATTGATGCTAGTGGTGGGTACGCAGAAAAAGAGCCAGAAAAGGCGATTGTGTGCTTTTTACCACAAGCAACCGAGAGTCTCTCCCGCTTGGCGAATGGTCAGCATATCCGCCAAGTCATCGAGCAAGTCTTGGCGCAAGATCCTCGACCTGCCTATAAAAAAGGTAAGCCGGACCATAAAGAGTACGCGGTAAATTTGTTCAATTTGAACGTTAAATTCACCGTAAACGATAACTTAGTGTCGGTTACCGTGATTGAACACTTTTGACAAAGCCGTTTGGCTGATATTATAGGCGGCTAACAAATTCCCTTTGTGGGATCGTCATACTCCAGACCATTCCGGCTGAGTATCTAACTTTACTAAACGGATAAATTGAATGCGTACCAGTAATTATCTTCTTTCTACTCTTAAGGAGACTCCAAACGACGCAGAAGTAGTGAGCCACCAGCTCATGCTACGTGCAGGTATGATCCGTCGTCTAGCTTCAGGTCTTTATACCTGGCTGCCAACTGGTCTACGTGTATTGCGTAAAGTCGAAAACATCGTTCGTCAAGAGATCGACAATGCAGGTGCAATCGAAACCTTGATGCCCGTTGTTCAGCCGTTTGAACTTTGGGAAGAGACAGGCCGCTCAGAAAAAATGGGCCCTGAACTACTTCGCTTTACTGACCGCCACGTTCGTCCGTTTGTTCTTAGCCCGACAGCTGAAGAAGTGATCACTAGCCTTGTGCGAAATGAAGTGAGCTCTTACAAACAGCTTCCGCTAAACCTGTACCAAATCCAAACCAAATTCCGTGACGAACGTCGTCCACGTTTCGGCGTAATGCGTGCTCGTGAGTTCTGCATGATGGATGCATACAGCTTTGATATCGATAAAGCGGGTCTAGAGAAATCTTACCAAGCAATGCACGATGCGTACTGTAAAGCATTCGACCGCATGGGTCTTGAATACCGTCCAGTATTGGCTGACTCAGGCGCGATCGGCGGTAACGGTTCACAAGAATTCCACGTTCTAGCAGAAAGCGGCGAAGATTTGATCGCATTCTCAACGGAATCAGATTACGCAGCAAACATCGAAAAAGCGGAAGCACTGGCACCGACTGGTGAATGTGCAGCGCCAACTCAAGAGATGACTCTGGTTGATACTCCAAACGCGAAAACCATCGCGGAATTGGTTGAGCAACACGGCCTAGCTATTGAGAAAACCGTTAAGACGCTTTTCGTTAAAGCTTCAGATGAAATCGATGCGCCAATCGTTGCGCTTATCATCCGTGGTGATCACGAACTAAACGAAATCAAAGCTGAAAACCTAGCTGAAGTTGCCGCTCCTCTTGAAATGGCATCTGAAGAAGAGATGCGTGAACTTATCGGCGCTGGCGCTGGTTCACTTGGTCCTGTTGGCCTTGAGCTACCGTTTATCGTTGACCGCTCTGTAGCGGTAATGAGCGATTTCGGTGCTGGCGCAAACATCGACGGCAAACACTACTTCGGTATTAACTGGGGTCGTGACGTAGAACTAGGTCAAATTGCTGATCTACGTAACGTGGTTGAAGGCGACCTAAGCCCATGTGGTCAAGGTACACTAATGCTTAAGCGTGGTATCGAAGTAGGTCACATCTTCCAACTTGGTAATGTTTACTCTGAAGCAATGAACTGTAGTGTTCTTGATTCAAACGGTAAAAACTCAATCCTAGAGATGGGTTGTTACGGTATTGGTGTTTCACGTGTTGTTGCTTCTGCTATCGAACAGAACAACGATAAATACGGCATCATCTGGCCAGACGCTCTAGCACCGTTCCAAGTAGCTATCGTACCAATGAACATGCACAAATCTGAGCGTGTTAAAGAAGCGGCAGAGAAACTATACGCAGAGTTCACTGCAATGGGTGTCGAAGTTCTATTTGATGACCGTAAAGAGCGCCCAGGCGTGATGTTCTCAGATATGGAGCTGATCGGCATCCCTCACACTATCGTGATTGGCGATCGCAGCATGGATGAAGGTAACTTTGAATACAAGAACCGTCGTTCAGGTGAGAAAACCGCAGTAGCAATGGCTGACATTGTTGAGCACGTTAAAGCGCAATTTGCGTAATTAAACCCTAAGAACTGCAAAAGGCCGATGGAAACATCGGCCTTTTTTTTGTTGTTGTAGAATAGAGAACGAGCTTCGCTCTATGGAACGCTTCGCTCCTAGATTCGAGAGGCGGCAGTGGTTCGTTCTGTGAAAGATTCCCGACTACACTCCTTCGTCGCTATCGGGAATGACGTTATCGAAGTTCCGAGCTTGTGCTGTCATCCTCAAGAGCGAGGCACTCTCAAATACGAAGTCCAGTCTCAATTCTCAAAGCGAAGCATTCTCAAGGACGAAGTCCATTCTCTACTCTCAAAGCGAAGCGTTCTCAAAGCGAAGTCTACTCTCGTCAAACTAGATTCCCGACTGCGCTCCTTCGTCGCTATCGGGAATGACGTTATCGAAGTTCCACGCTTTTGCTGTCATCCTCAAGAGCGAGGTACGAGCGAGTTGGGGATCTATTCTCTACTCTCGAACGAAGCGAAGCGCTCTCAAGGACGAAGTCCGCTCTCAACTCTCGAAGCGCAGCGCTCTCAATTCTCAAAAGAATCCAAAGGCTCTGTCGGCGCTTGACTAGCGACTTTCTTGGCCGCAAACGGCACATCCACCAGCGAACTTGCGTTGCCATCAATCAACTCACCAAAGTGAAATAAGCCGAATTCACCCGGCTTCATACGATGCCAAGCTTCGTTATCGGTCAATGGCTGCGTAGCGATCACCGAGACGACATCGTTAGGCGTCGTCTCTTCTTGGAAGTTGATGGTGACATCTTCATCAATCAAGGTCGCTTTGCCAAATGGCGCTCGGCGCGTAATCCAATAGAGGTGATTGGTGCAGTAAGTCATGACGTATTCACCATCAGAAAGCAGCATATTAAACACGCCTTTTTCTTTTAGTGTGTCGCAGCACTGGGCAACAAAGCGAAACATGCCCATCATATCTTGTGGTGGCTCAGGGTAACGCAGTTCAAGCTGAGTCACTAGCCAGCAAAAGGCGAGTTCGCTGTCAGTTTGCCCTACCGGACGAAAGCGACCCAATGATAAATCTTGGTAATCGGTTAACTGGCCATTGTGAGCAAATGTCCAATAACGGCCCCAGAGTTCACGGGTAAATGGGTGGGTATTTTCCAGATTGACGCCACCACGATTCGCTTGACGAATATGGCTGATCACCGCACGACTTTTTATCGGGTAGTTTTGTACTAACTCGGCAATCTTTGACTGGCAACTAGGGTTAGGATCTTTGAAAGTACGAAAGCCTTTGCCTTCATAAAAGGTGATCCCCCAGCCGTCGCGATGTGGGCCAGTATTACCGCCACGCTGCATCAGACCGGTAAAACTAAAGCAAATGTCAGTGGGTACATTTGCACTCATTCCGAGCAATTCACACATGGTTTAACTCACTCCCTAATTAAACACCCAATACCAAACTAACATATTGTTGGTATTGGGATAAACCGTGCATCAGAATGGGAATTACTTTTCCATTTCCTTTTCGATCAACTGAATCACAATATGAATGATCTTGATATGAATTTCTTGAATACGATCGGCATAACCAAAATGCGGTACGCGAATTTCAATATCGGCACAACCGGCCATTTTACCGCCATCTTTACCTGTCAAAGCGATGGTTTTCATGCCTTTGTTTTTCGCCGCTTCAATTGCATTCAAAATGTTGACTGAATTGCCTGATGTAGACAGACCAAACAATACGTCGCCTTTTGAACCAACCGCTTCAAGATAACGAGAGAAAACAAAATCGTAACCAAAATCGTTACTCACGCAAGACAGATGGCTAGGATCAGAAATCGCAATACCTGGATAACCTGGGCGATTTTCACGGTAACGACCCGTCAACTCTTCAGCAAAGTGCATCGCATCACAGTGAGAGCCACCGTTACCACAAGATAGCACTTTGCCACCTTGTTTAAATGAATCCGCAATCAGTTTTGCTGCAGCTTCAATTTGAGCAATATTATGATCATCACTTAGGAACTTGTTCAGCACTTCAGCTGCTTCAGTCAGCTCACTTTTAATCAAATCCTGGTACATAAGCATTCTCTTTTAATCAGTATTAGAGCGCTGTTATCACAGCCTCAGACTCTTCTGAGTTTACTTGAACCATTCGCACTGTCGAGAGTCAGCCACAAAGATTTCATCGAATCTTGACCTTTCGTGCTCACAAAACCGACATCAGCGCACATTTATAGAATCTTTACTCTACACGGATCACTTTTTGAACAATCTCATGTTTTACATTTTATTAATATCTCTATTACAATTTAACTGGTTAGACCACTAAATTAATCCAGACAATTATCGCTATTCGCTGCCATCTCACGCTGGATAGGGATAAACATAAAGCGTCTGAAAAGGAACACATAATATGGATATCTTGCTCTCCACCCTTAGCTTTGCTGTTGTACTTGGTGCTTGCCTTTACCATCGTGCATCGCTGTTACTCTCACTAACCATGTTGACTGCAACGATGCTGTTACTTTCAATCTCAGGTTATATTGGCTCAATCAGTTGGATGCTCTATTTCACTGCGGTGGTCATTCTGACCGTACCTAGAATGCGCCAAAAGCTGATCAGCCAAAAAGCCTTGAGACTATTTCGCCAAGTGCTACCTGCGATGTCACAAACCGAAAAAGAAGCATTAGATGCGGGCACAGTATGGTGGGAAGCGGAACTATTTAAAGGCAAACCTGACTGGCAGAAACTGCATAATATTGCGCCGCCAAAACTCAGTGCAGAAGAGCAAGCATTCTTGGATGGTCCCGTAGAAGAAGTATGTGCCATGGTGAGTGATTATCACGTCACTCATGAACTAGCAGATCTGCCTCCACAGGTATGGCAATACCTCAAAGAACATAAATTCTTCGCCATGATCATCAAAAAAGAATATGGCGGGTTAGAGTTTTCAGCCTACGCTCAATCACTTGTGCTACAGAAACTGACCGGGGTTTCCAGTGTGCTCTCTTCTACCGTAGGGGTGCCTAATTCACTTGGCCCTGGTGAATTACTGCAACACTATGGCACTCTTGAGCAAAAAGAATACTACCTGCCTCGTCTTGCACAAGGCAAAGAGATCCCTTGTTTTGCTCTAACCAGTCCTGAAGCAGGCTCGGATGCTGGTGCAATCCCCGATTACGGTGTGGTTTGCTATGGTCAGTGGCAAGGTGAAAAAGTGCTCGGTATGCGCTTAACATGGAACAAACGCTATATTACGCTCGCACCTGTGGCGACCGTTCTCGGTCTCGCGTTTAAATTGCGCGATCCTGATGGACTACTAGGAGAAAGCCAAGATCTTGGCATTACCTGCGCTCTGATCCCAACCCATTTAGCCGGAGTAGAGATTGGCAACCGTCACTCTCCACTCAATGTCCCATTCCAAAATGGCCCTACTCGTGCGAATGAACTATTTGTACCAATTGATTACATCATTGGTGGACAAAAAATGGCTGGTCAAGGCTGGCGCATGTTGGTTGAATGCCTATCGGTTGGCCGTGGTATTACGCTGCCTTCTAACTCAACTGGTGGCATTAAGACTGCCGCATTAGCAACAGGGGCTTATGCGCGTATTCGCCGCCAATTTAAACAACCGATTGGTCATATGGAAGGCGTCGAAGAACCTCTTGCACGCCTTGCCGGTAATGCTTATGTGATGGACGCGGCCAGCGCCCTCACCGTAGCCGGTATCGACTTAGGTGAAAAACCATCGGTGATCTCGGCGATTGTTAAATACCATTGTACCCATCGAGGCCAGCGCAGCATCATCGACGCGATGGATATCGTCGGCGGTAAAGGGATCTGTTTAGGCCCTTCCAACTTCCTTGCTCGTAGCTATCAAGGTGCGCCTATCGCCATCACCGTTGAAGGGGCGAACATTCTCACCCGCTCAATGATCATCTTTGGCCAAGGAGCCATTCGCTGTCACCCTTATGTACTCACAGAGATGGAGGCCGCTTACTCAGACCATCATGATGCGCTCAATCAGTTTGATGCTGCGCTGGCTGGGCATGTTAGCTTTAGCGCCAGTAATTTTGTCCGCAGCTTATGGCTAGGTATAACGGATGGTCATTTTTCTTCTGCTCCATACAAAGATGAAACTCAGCACTATTATCAACAGCTCAATCGTTACAGTGCCAATATGGCGCTATTATCGGATATCTCAATGGCGGTACTTGGTGGCTCATTAAAACGTAAAGAACGCCTTTCAGCTCGCCTTGGCGATGTACTAAGTCAACTTTACTTAGCATCAGCGACATTAAAACGTTACGACTTGGAAGGACGAAACAAAGAAGATTTACCCCTGCTGTATTGGGGTATGCAAGATAGCTTGTATCAAGCCGAACAAGCCATCGATGGCCTACTGGCTAATTTTCCTAATCGAGTAATCGCTAAGCTCTTGAAATGGGTTGTAATGCCACTCGGTAAAGTTCGCTGTATGCCTAGTGACAAATTGGATAGCCAAGTCGCGCAGATTATTCAAACACCAAGTGCCACTCGCTCACGTTTAGGTCGCAATCAGTATTTAACGGCCAGTGAATTTAACCCTGCAGGCCGCATTGAGCAGGCGTTACATATCATCTTAGAAGCTGAGCCAATCTTTGATAAGGTATGCCAAGCGATCGGTAAACGTCGAGCGTTCTTAAAGCTGGATATGATTGCTGAGCAAGGCTTAGAATTGAAAGCGATAACAGAAGAAGAAGCCCAGTTACTGATCAAAGCTGAAGAGCAACGTCTCTACGTCATTAACGTCGATGATTTTGCTCCACAAGAATTGGCCACTAAGCCACAAAGCCCTGCGGCAATGGATGAAGTAGCGTAGAACATTCCTATTCATCTTGTAGAGATCGATACAATAAAAAAGGGCTGCTCGGCAGCCCTTTCCTTTTGCACTCTAAACAGAGATTATTCAGATGCAATCTCGAATGCATTAGCCTTTCGTCGGTATTTCCAACTGCATTTCAGGAATCGCCGCTTTTTTCGCTTTCACTTTGCGCATAACTAACCAAACAATTAAGCCCAAAGTAATTATCACAATATTCCCTAACGCGATAATCATCAAACTTCGATTACGCTGTGATTCACGCTCTTGTTTAATGCGGATTTCTTCTAAACGCTGAGCTTGTTTGATGCGCTCTTCTTCTTGCAAGCGACGAGTTTCAGCCAAATCAATGTCTTTCACTACACTGTAAGTTTGCTCAGATAGAGGGAACATCAACTCGCGATGTGAGCCAAGCTCAGTGGCAAACACTTTGCCATTCCAAGAATACTCACCAATCACGCCACTGTATGGGATATCAAGTTCAACCTTCATTGCCTCTTTATCTGCCGCAGAGTTTTCAACCGCTATTTCCTCACCCCTCGCATCCCTATGTTCAATATGAGCGGCCAGTGACCCCGGTTGAATCATGCCTTGTTCACCAGAAAAGATCACTTGGTGAGCTTGATTTTCCGTCCGAGACTGAATAAAGGAAAGTTCGATTGGGCTTGGGTAAACCAATACCTCTTGCTCTTGAGCCCGTAAGAAAACCCCATTGCCTGAGGTAATGCGCACCCGATATTTACCCGGAGCGGACGTAATCGGCAATGAAACCGTAAACACCCCATCACCCGGTTTTTCATCCAAACCTTGGCCGTCATCAGCAAAAACGCCGACCTCAATCGGCACAGGGCGCGCTTCCTTGATCAAGCTAGCTTCATTTTCAATGTACTTAGTAAAGGTGACTTTTAGCTCCACGCGATCCAAAAAATCGCGCAGCACTAAGGGTTTATCATTGGATGTTAAGCGAGCCGTAAACTTCATCTCTTCGCCTTGAAATAGACGTTCAGGTAATGTTTGCGCTGACAGTTTAAGATGGGAAATCAGTTTAATTTTATTTTTTGGCGTTACTTTGCCAATCGCCTGCCAAGGACCTGGCATTGGGTTTTCGATCGACACGATATCCATCGCCGACTCTTGATACCAACTGACGTTATCGGGGCTACGATGGGAGTAGTATTTATGGCCGTCAGGACGCACCAGCACCACAGGTTGTGAGGATTCTGCGCGATAAATAACAAAAGTAATGTGTTCAATGCTAGGATCAACCCGAAAACGGTTATCTAACAGCGTCATCGAACTTTCAGATGTTGCCGTTGCGGACGTTGAGGCGCTCTGAGCGGCAAAGCTCAATGAACAAATGCATAACCCTAGCAAGGCAAACCAAATCCTCAACATCTTCTCTCCTATTGACGCCAGAGGCAGCTTCCGCTTTTCTCTACGATATCTAAACGACTATTATGGGCTTCTATCTCATCGGCAGTAGCGCGTAAAACCTTTAGTGCTTTTCGCTGACTAGAAGCTCGTTTTATTGACTCACCTCCCACTCCTTCACCATCTCCGCTGCCGGGATTGAATTGTAAAGTGGTTTGTCCGCCCGTCATTAATAAGTAAACGTCGGCTAGGATTTCCGCATCGAGCAATGCGCCGTGGAGGGTACGGTGCGAGTTATCGATGCCGTAGCGATCACACAAGATATCAAGGTTATTACGTTTACCAGGGAAGATTCTCTTCGCCATGGCAAGGGTATCGGTCACCTTACAATATTGCTCAGTATTGCCTATCGAGGCATCCAACTTCTCGAATTCATAATCCATAAAGCCGACGTCGAAGGGCGCATTATGCGCGACCAATTCTGCGCCTTGGATAAATTCTAAAAACTCGCGGTGCACATCACGGTATTCTGGTTTATCACGCAAAAACTCATCGGTGATACCGTGGATAGCCACCGCTTCGGCTTGAATTTCACGATCGGGCTTTATGTAGACGTGGAAATGACGCCCCGTCAATTTGCGGTCAATGATTTCCACCGCACCGATTTCAACAATACGGTGACCAAGGTAATGTGGGCCGCCATCTTGATTCATACCGGTGGTTTCGGTATCGAGAACCACGATGCGATGCTGATTTGAATTGTTACTGGTATTCATTGCAGGCTATATGTCAGACTATATGGATTATGTGCTAACACCTATAGTATCAAATCATGACGAAACAAGTGGAAATTTTCACTGATGGTTCTTGTTTAGGTAACCCAGGCCCAGGTGGCTATGGCGTTGTTCTCCGTTATAAGCAAGTGGAAAAAACACTCGCTGAAGGCTTCACCCTCACCACCAACAATCGCATGGAAATGCTGGCAACCATTGTGGCTCTAAAAGCCTTAAAGGAACCATGCCAAGTGATTCTGACTACGGATAGCCAATATGTACGCCAAGGCATCACGCAATGGATCCACAATTGGAAAAAACGCGACTGGAAAACCGCCGATAAAAAACCGGTGAAAAATGCTGATTTATGGAAGGCACTGGAGTTAGAAACCCAACGTCATGATGTCGACTGGCGCTGGGTAAAAGGCCACGCAGGTCATCGCGAAAACGAAATGTGTGATGAACTGGCCCGTACAGCCGCTGAAAATCCAACAAAAGTGGATCACGGCTATATCCCAAGCAACTAAATTACTAAGAACTGTATTCCTAAGGACTAGGCAATTAGGCCTATACGCTTAGCCCCCATAAGCTTACGACTTAGTACAATTCGATTTAGACGAAACTTTGTAGTTGACGCCCACTGGCGTCAATTTTCGTTTCAGCTTCCAATGCGGTTTGATCGGCTTTAATGGATAAGTTCTTTTACGCGCGACAATAAAATACAAACTCCCCATTGGCGCAGCCCAATCACCAATACTGTTTTCCAGCCATGTCCAACAAGTGCGATGAGTCTGCATCGGAAACAACCCATACTGATCGCAAGCCACCACTTGATAATTTAAGATCCCCAACCAGTCCTTAATTCGACTGGTGGTAAACATGCGGCCACTCCACGGCAAATTATTTTTGCGCCAAGGCATGAAACTGGCGAGCCCAGTAAAACTCAATGGGTTAAAACCGGTTAGAATCAAATAACCATCATCAATCATCACTCGATCGACTTCTCGCAACATGCGATGAGGATCATTACAATAGTCGAGTTGATGGGCGAGAATCACCGTATCAAAGCTTTTTTCCAAAAAAGGCAAATCGTAACCATCTGCAATCACGTTATGCAAAGGATTGTGGATATCGAGATTAACTTGATGTTGTATATTGCAGTTGCAGCTCGTAAGCTCGCAGCTTAAACCACCTAACTTGAGCATGTGGTAGCCAAAAAGCTTAGGGCACCACTCATCAAGCCGAGTTTGGATCGATTCGTTAACCCATTGGCCATTTTTTAATTGTGCCCAAGAATGGGGCTGTACAAGCTTTTTTTCACTGCGTGCTGGTTTCATAACGAGCTCACTTTGATAAATGGAGATAAAACCATGTTAGATATCAAAAGCATACCTGCCTTTAACGACAATTACATCTGGCTCATCCAAAATAGCGATCGTCGTTGCGCGGTTGTCGACCCAGGCGATGCGGCGCCCGTATTAGCCTACTTGCAACAACATGAGTTAACTCTAGAAGCAATCTTAATTACCCACCACCACCATGATCACATTGGCGGCATTCCTGAGTTAGTTCGTCAATTCCCAACCATTGACGTAGTCGGCCCAGCCAATGAGCCAGTTCCAACCTTAACCCACCCTGTTGAAGCCGGCGATCAAATTCATCTCTTTGATGAAGTCTTTTTTGTACTCGGTCTGGAAGGTCACACTTTGGGCCATGTCGGTTATGTGGGCGATGGCAAACTTTTCTGTGGTGATACGCTATTCTCTGCCGGATGCGGGCGCGTTTTCGAAGGCACCATGGAGCAGATGCATCAATCACTGAGCAAACTGGCAGCACTGCCGGAAGAAACCGAAGTTTACTGCGCTCATGAATACACTTCGAGCAATCTTGCTTTCGCTATGGCGGTCGAACCCGACAACGCCCAATTGCAAAAATATCGTGAAGAAGTCAATCGTCTTAGAGCGCAAAATAAACCAACACTGCCAACCACCATCCGTCGTGAAAAATGGATTAATCCTTTTTTACGTGTTGATGAAGCCAGTGTCATAAAATCAGTAAGCAACCGAACGACACAAATGGATCCTGTGTCAATTTTTACAGCATTGCGTGAGTGGAAAAACGAATTTTAACGTTTTCCTGCTTGTCACTCAGCTAATGAGACAAGTATTATCAGCAGCCGTTGAAAAGAAGGGCTGTAACATGCGATTTAAACACAGCTGGGTTCTGGCACTGGTATTAACCGGTTGTCAAATGACCCAGCCTACTACTCAAGATTCTGATGTAGAAACCACCTCAGATAAGACCTCTACTGCAACAGTAGTTCCTGCAACATCAGCCACTACGCCTGTAGAATCTCAAGTAGTTGCAACGCCGATTGTGACACCTCAGTCACAACAAGATGTATGGCAACGTATCGCGATGCAGCTTGAGATGCCAATTCCCGACCATAAAACAGTCGATTACTATCGTACTTGGTATCTCAAACACCCAGGGCATCTAAAAACCGTTTCTCAACGCGCCCAGCCATTTCTTTATCTAATTACAGAAAAAATTGAGCAACGTGGTTTACCGTTAGAGCTCGCTCTATTGCCCGTTGTAGAAAGCTCGTTTGATGCTTTTGCGTATTCACACGGCAGTGCGGCGGGTCTTTGGCAGTTTGTCCCTTCAACAGGCAAAATGTACGGCCTTGAACAAGACTTTTGGTATGACGGTCGCCGTGACGTCGATGCAGCAACGGATGCAGCCTTAGACTTTCTAACCGACCTCAACAAACGCTTTGATGGCAACTGGTCACATGCGATTGCTGCCTACAATAGTGGTGGTGGTCGTGTATCGAGCGCCATTCGTAAAAACACCAAAGCAGGTAAACCGATCGACTTCTTCTCTCTTTCTTTACCAAAAGAGACCAGTGCGTATGTACCTAAGCTGCTTGCCCTTGCGGACGTGATCGCCAATCAAGAGAAATACGGAATTGAAATCCCGCCGATTGCTAACAAGCCTGTGGTCGAATTGGTGAAGCCGAATGAACAGCTTGATCTTGCGATTGCCGCCAACTATGCCGATATTTCTGTCCGTGAGCTACAAAGCTTAAATCCAGCTTACAACCAATGGGCTACCTCACCAGATGGCAATACGCAACTGTTGCTGCCTATCGCTTCAGTCGATAAATTTAACGCGCAATTGGCACAAAATCGCGGCAAAGGCATGAAGGTCGCTCGCTATAAAGTGCAATCAGGCGACACCATCAGCGTGTTAGCAACCAAGTACAACACCACCAGCCAAGTGATTCGTACTGCGAATAACATGACCAATAACAACATCCGTATTGGTCAACATCTGCTGATCCCAATTTCAACTAAAGATGACAAAGCTTACGCACTCAGTGCCAGCAATCGTCTAGCGAAAACCCAAGCGAAAGCTCGTGGTAAGTACAAATTGACTCATACTGTCGGCAAAGGCGATAGTTTGTGGAGTATCGCCAAAGCCAATAAGGTGTCACACACTTCACTGGCGAAATGGAATGGTATGGGCCCACGAGACACACTACGTATTGGCCAAGATTTGGTGATCTGGAAAAACAGCGCTGATGGTGCAGTGATCCGCACTGTCTTTTATCAAGTGCGTAGCGGTGATACGGTGAGTGGCATTGCAAATAAATTCAAAGTAAAAACGACCGATGTCGTGAAGTGGAATAGCCTTGAGAAGAAAAAGTACTTAAAGCCAGGTCAAAAACTGAAGCTGTATGTCGACGTGACTAAGGTGAGTGTATGACGCCATCAAGCAACCCTTTAAGCATGCTAGTTGATATTTTTCGTTCGCCTAGCGCCACTTTTATCGCCCTACATCAAAATGGTATGTGGGGTTGGCAGCCTTTCATTGTTTTGCTGCTGACACCATTTTTATTCTGGGGCGCCTACTTTGACATCGTCAATTTTGCATGGCTTAAGCAAGCTTTGCTACCCCAATTAGAGCAAGTGAATCCAAGCCAAGTAGCTTTGCTAGATGCTAATACCTTGATGGCGAGTGAAATCATTGCCGAGGTTTTAGGTCGTATTACCAGTGTGACACTATTGGCCTTTTGGTTTCATTTTGCGACGAAGCCAAGCCAGCACCAACAGGGATACTGGAAATGGTTTGCAGCCAGCTGCGCGATTTTATTCCCGGCCGTACTGGGCGATTTGGCGAGCTATGTCAGCGCCTTACTCAAGCACGGCCAAGTGCTAAGTTATGCTGCCAACCTTAATAGCCTTAATGGTTTATTGAAACTGCCAATGACCAATGATTGGTTTTCATTTGCCAGTTCATTACCGCTGTTAATGCCATGGTATATCGCCCTCGGTTATGCTGCGGTCGGTACATGGACAGAATTCGAACGTGGCCAAGCCTTAGCGATTTCTGCCCTTCCTTGGGTGGTTGTTTACACTATTTGGGCGCTATTTCTACTGATTTTCTAATACGCTTTGCACTGACGGCAATAGACGAAAATAGACTTCAATCGGATTATGATCAGAGGCGTCAGAAATGGGCGCCTCTGCTTTTTCTAGCGTTAAGCCACGATAAAATAGATGATCAAGCGGTAAACCATTAATAAATTGCTTACGATGATCCAATTGATAATCCACTTCTTGCACTCCAACCTGTGCTAATACCCCTTTCATCACCGCTAAACGTTGTTCACTCCAGCTATTAAAGTCACCTGCAACAATAACAGGCCCTGTATGCGCCTTGAGAACGTTAGCTAACTTTTCAAGTTGATGATGATACTCTTGCGTACCATAAGTAAAGTTCACCGCATGGATATTAACCACCGCCAGCGTCTGCCCATTCGATAGTGCATAAGTGGCAAACAGCGCTGATTTCGGCAAGCGCAACCAAGGCTCCATCTCAGTATACCCACAAGCGCGTTTAGGCAATTGATGCGCCAAATTGAGCACACCTGCCGAAGTATCAAATGCTTTAAAGGCATCAACCAAATTTCCACTCCACTGCCCAGCATCGATCCAAGCGCGTAACTCTTCTGTCATGCTCGCTTCTTGCAACAGCAGCAATTGCTTATCTTGAGCAAGTCCCTCTAAAGCCTGTTGCCAGTTGGAACGATTTTGCTTATAGATGTTCCATACCAATAGGTTTAATTGACCATGGTGATCAAGTATTTGAGGGGCTGGGTTTTGATAACAAGCCAATGCGGGCTGCATGTCATTGGCCGAGACTGTCGGCGGCGTAATCGTCGTGACCTGTGCGGTGTCAGGTAAGGTAAAAACACTTCGATAGCCTGCGTAACCTGCAACAGTGACCACCAATGTAAATATGAGGAGAGTTCTTTTTTTCATAATGGGGGATAATGCTCATCCAGCCGAAAGCTGATTGAATATCCTTATTGATTTAAAGCGTCGCCATCCAATATGGCCAGCCCAAAAAATAAAAGAGCCATGCGGCTCTTTTATCTGAATTAGATTGCGTCTTCGTCTTCTTCACCAGTACGAATACGAACAACACGTTCAACGCTAGTGATAAAGATTTTACCATCACCAATTTTTCCGGTTTGCGCCGTTTCAATAATGGTATCGACACACTGATCCGCGACATCATCAGTCACGACAATTTCAAGCTTCACTTTTGGTAAAAAGTCGACCATATACTCTGCACCACGGTACAGCTCTGTATGACCTTTTTGACGGCCAAAGCCTTTTACTTCCGATACAGTCATACCGGTAATACCAACTTCTGCGAGTGCTTCGCGTACATCATCCAGCTTAAAAGGCTTAATGATCGCCTCAATCTTTTTCATGTTCATCCCTTAAACTTACGTTATTTCAATCATTATCCCAAAAAGAGTCACGAATAAAAAGCCCAAGCCTTTAGCCTAACGTGCTTTCGCTCGCCAATCCAATTTATAACCTTTACCAGCAAAAGGTTTGCAATTAAATAGCCCTAGCACCGCAACCACCTCATCACCACATAATAGGATCGGTGTTCGACGTCTTAACCAGCTCGGCACGCCATACTCCTGAAATAATTTTTTCAGTTTACGGCTATGGCCACGACCAACCGGATGAGCAGTTAAACCTTCCGGGTTGAAACTTATCGACAGTTGACTCACTTGCTGCTCGGTTAGTGCCAACTCTCCCATTGGAGAGGCTGATAACCGCAATTCTCCAACGCCATCAGGAAGTATCAGGCATTGATCAACATACAGTGGCGCCTGCCAATGGCTGATTTCTTCGGCAGGCAATACTTGATATAAACATTGCGCAAAACGACGTATCTGTATCTGACCTAAATTGAGAATAGGGTTGGCATCATCGGTCGCCAAAGCCACTTGCTGCCAAATTAAAGCCAGATGATCACGGCTTGGCATGCGCAATTGAGCCTCGGCAAACCACATGCGCAGTAACTGCATGCGTACCCGCTCACTTTTGCTTTCTAGAGTAGCAATAGAAAGGCTGCCATCACTAGCCAACGCGCTTTCAAATTGCTCTGTCAATAATTCGACGAGTAACGCTTCTTGTTCTGCACATAGCTCTGCACTGCGCTGCACCGCACTATGGATATGAGGCCAACGCTGCTTGAGTGCGGGAGTAATTTGATGGCGAATAAAGTTACGGTCAAAACGCGTATCTTGATTGCTTTCATCTTCCACCCATTGCAACTGTAACTGCTGTGCAACTCGCTCAATCTCTGTACGTGGCACGGTAAGTAAAGGCCGTACGATTAAGCCATTTCGCCATGGCATCACTTGCGCCATCGCCGAGAGTCCTCTTGGACCACTCCCCCGCTTTAAGGCCAGTAAAAATGTTTCTAATTGATCATCGCTATGTTGACCGGTAATCAATATATCGCCAGCCCCAACGTGCAGGCTAAGCGCTTGATAGCGAGCCTCGCGGGCACATTCCTCAAGGCTTTGCCCACTATGATCAAGCTGAACCTGCTCAACCACACATTTTATTCCTGCTTGCTGTGACCATTGCTGGCATTGCTGAGCCCATTGGTCAGCATTTACACTTAATCCATGGTGCACGTGCACTGCCAAGCAGACAACACCATGCGCTTGTTGATAGCGGCTCAATAAAGCCAATAGTAAGCGGGAATCAACCCCACCGCTCAATGCTAAAACGATTTTGTTGGGCTGTTGCTGTTGCAGTGATTGAGAAAAAATGGCGTAAAGAGAGTCCATGGCCGCTCACAAGAGTGTCTTAAGTCATCGCTATTCTAGCGCAAAACAAAAAGGGTTGAGACCATGCTCAACCCTTTTCTTTGTTATTCAATGAATCAACAGTAACCGTAGTTCATTAAACGCTGGTAACGGCGAGCCATCAAAGATTCTTCGTCAAACTGTTCCAACTCAGCAAGTTGGCGCAATAGCGTTTCTTTTACATTTTCTGCCGTTTGTTTATGGTCGCTGTGCGCACCACCTAACGGCTCACTGATAATCTCATCGATTAGCTCTAGCTCTTTCAAACGTGGAGCGATAAGACCCATCGCTTCCGCCGCCTGAGGCGCTTTATCTGAATCGCGCCATAAGATAGAAGCACAGCCTTCTGGCGAAATCACTGAGTAGGTTGAGTACTGTAGCATATTGACATAGTCACCGACACCAATCGCCAATGCACCACCAGAACCGCCTTCACCGACTACGTTACAGATAACGGGAACGGTTAGACCAGCCATGACTTTTAGGTTGGTTGCGATCGCTTCTGATTGGCCACGCTCTTCAGCACCAAGACCTGGGTATGCGCCCGCGGTGTCGATAAAGGTGATGATCGGCATGTTAAAACGTTCTGCGGTTTGCATTAAACGCAGTGCTTTGCGGTAGCCTTCCGGTTTTGGCATGCCAAAATTACGTTTTACCTTCTCTTTGGTTTCACGACCTTTTTGATGACCAATAATCATCACTGGACGGCCTTCTAAACGTGCAATACCACCAACAATCGCTTTATCATCAGCGTAAGCACGATCGCCTGCCAGTTCATCAAATTCAGTAAAGATATGCTCGATGTAGTCCAAGGTATACGGACGACGAGGGTGACGAGCAAGTTGAGCCGTTTCCCACGCACCTAAATCGCTGAAGATTTTCTTTTTAAGCTCTAAGCTCTTCTTCTCTAGCTGCTCAATCTCTTTATTAAGATCTACACCAGCATCACCACCATGGCGAGAAACGTCACGCAGCGCTTCGATTTTAGCTTCAAGTTCTGCGATAGGCTTTTCAAATTCTAGAAAGTTTAGGCTCATCTATCGATCCTTTTATATTCGGCAATCAGTGCCGAATTTAGTTAAATTCGAGTTCTACTTGGTCAGGTCCAAGCAGCTGTTTTAAATCATCAAGTAGCGTGTCGCTTGGCGTTACGCGCCACTCAGTACCCAACGTTAAGCGCGCTCTAGCATCTGAACGTTGGTAGTATACATGGACAGGAATCGTTCCTGCACGATAAGGCTCTAAGATGGTATTAAAGCGCTCAAAAAATTGGTTATCGATTTGCGCTTCGCTAATCGAAACAGAAAGGCCACGTGCATATTTTTCACGGGCACTGCCAAGATCCATGACCTCGCGCGCGGTCATTTTAAGACCCCCGTTGAAATCATCAAAGCTGACCTGTCCGGAAACGACTAAAATTTTATCGCTTTCAAGTAATTCTGCATATCGTTCTAGCGCATCTGAGAACAACATCACTTCCATTCGGCCACTGCGATCATCGAGTGTCATCAAGCCAATACGATTTCCTCGCTTGGTGGTCATCACTCGCGCGGCAATCACCAAGCCCGCAATCGTAACCGATTGATCGCGACGAGTCGGTGTTGCATCATTAAGTCGACAGCTAGTGTACTTGCCCAGTTCCTTGATGTAGGCATTAATTGGGTGACCGGTCAAATAAAGACCGAGTGTATCACGCTCACCTTCCAGCCATACTTTTTCAGGCCACGGCGGCACTTTAGTATATTTATGCTCAACTTCTTCAGGGGCTTCGGTGAGAACGCCAAACAGATCCGTCTGACCAAAAGACTCAGCTTGATGATGTTGACTCGCGGCCTTCACCGCATCATTTAATGAGGCCATCAAAGCGGCACGGTGTGGGCCTAATCGGTCCAATGCACCAGCATAGATCAATTTTTCTATCACGCGTTTATTGACCTTTTTCAAATCAATACGAGCGCAAAAATCAAACAAATCCTTAAAGTGGCCATCTTGGTTACGCGACGCTAATATCGCTTCAATTGGACCTTCACCAACCCCTTTGATTGCACCGATACCGTAAACAATCGCGCCGTCTTCATCAACATTAAAGCGGTACAAACCGGAGTTAATGTCTGGCGGTAACACTTTCAGCTTCATGCGCAAGCATTCATCGACCAAGCCAACCACTTTTTCGGTGTTGTCCATATCGGCCGTCATTACAGCCGCCATAAATTCAGCTGGGTAATGGGTTTTTAACCATAATGTTTGGTAAGAAACCAGTGCGTAAGCGGCTGAGTGCGATTTGTTAAAACCGTAACCTGCGAACTTTTCTACTAAGTCGAAGATTTTCATCGCCAATTCGCCATCAACGCCGTTGGCTACCGCGCCTTCTTCGAAGGTAGCACGCTGCTTGGCCATCTCTTCCGGTTTTTTCTTACCCATCGCACGACGAAGCATGTCCGCGCCACCAAGGGTATAACCAGATAAGACCTGTGCGATCTGCATGACCTGTTCTTGATAAAGAATGATGCCGTACGTCGGCTCTAGGATCTCTTTTAGTGACTCATGTTGCCACTTTTCATCCGGGTAAGAGACCGCTTCTCGGCCATGCTTACGGTCGATAAAGTTATCTACCATGCCCGACTGTAGTGGGCCCGGACGGAATAGAGCCACCAATGCGATGATATCTTCAAAACAGTCTGGTTGCAGCCGCTTGATCAGCTCTTTCATACCACGAGATTCAAGCTGGAATACCGCCGTGGTTTCTGAGTTTTGCAGCAACCGGAACGAGGCTTCATCAACCAATGGGATAGACTCGATACGTACCGGGGCTTTCCCTTCACGTTCTAGCCTTGGGTTAATCAGACGCAGTGCCCAGTCAATGATGGTCAGCGTACGCAGGCCCAAGAAGTCGAATTTTACCAGGCCTGCGGTTTCAACATCATTCTTATCAAATTGAGTAACAGGGAAGTGTCCTTCCGCATCGGCATAGATAGGCGCAAAATCGGTAATCGTGGTTGGCGAGATAACCACACCACCCGCATGTTTACCTGCGTTTCGTGTACAACCTTCCAGAATACGGCACTTATCAATCAGCTCTTTGACTTCTTCATCCGCAGCGTACAGCTCTGGTAATGCAGGCTCTGCGGCAAAGGCTTTTTCGAGTGTCATACCCGGATCTGGCGGCACAAGCTTAGAGATGCGGTCAACAAAACCAAATGGATGGCCTAAAACACGGCCAACATCGCGAATAACCGCTTTGGCCGCCATGGTACCAAAGGTGATGATCTGTGATACCGCATCACGTCCATACATTTCGGCTACGTGGTCAATCACTTGGTCACGCTTATCCATACAGAAATCGACGTCGAAATCGGGCATCGATACACGTTCTGGGTTTAGAAAACGTTCGAACAGCAGATCGTATTCAAGTGGATCCAAATCCGTGATCTTCAGCGCGTATGCCACCAACGAGCCGGCACCTGAACCACGACCCGGACCAACAGGAATCTCATTGTCTTTTGACCACTGGATAAACTCCATTACGATCAAGAAGTAACCAGGGAATCCCATCTGGTTGATTACGTCGAGTTCAATCTGCAGACGCTCATCATATTCTGGGCGACGAGCCAAACGGACTGCTTCATCAGGAAAGAGGAATTCTAAACGCTCTTCTAAGCCTTCACGAGACTTCATCACAAGAAAGTCTGTTTCTTCCATCCCTTCAGTTGGGAAAGCGGGTAGGAAGTACTCCCACAGCCTTACTGTCACATTACAACGCTTAGCAATCTCAACACTGTTCTCGAGTGCTTCAGGGATGTCCGCGAATAGCTCGCACATCTCTTCTTCACTACGTAGGTATTGCTGAGAGCTGTAATTCTTAGGACGACGAGGGTCCTCAAGGGTATAACCATCGTGGATAGCCACGCGGATTTCGTGCGCATCAAACAAATCTTCACGCAAGAACACCACTTCATTGGTGGCGACAACAGGTAAGTCAGCGCGCTCGGCCAACTCTAACGCAAAGTGAAGGTAGCTCTCTTCATCGGCACGACCCGTACGTGTCAATTCAAGGTAAAAGCGATCGGCAAAGTATTGCTGATAAAAACCCACGCACTGATTCACCAATGCTTGGTTGCCTTTTAATAGCGCTTTACCAATCTCGCCACTTTTACCGCCAGAGAGAATGATCAGCCCTTCAGCTAATTCCACTAACCACTCTCTATCGATAACGGGCTGGTGTTGAACGTGCCCACGCAAGTACGCTTTCGAGATCAACAGAGTTAAGTTTTTATAACCAGTATTATCGCTCGCAATAACGGTTAATTTAGTCAGTTCATCACCAAATTCCGGTGACTGCATGACAAAATCAGCACCAATGATGGGTTTGATACCACAGCCGTGCGCCGCACCATAAAACTTCACCAAACCACATAAGTTGGTAAAATCGGTTAATGCCATTGCAGGCATACCCATCTCGGCGACTTTCTTCACCAGCGGAGGCACTTTTGATAGGCCATCGATCATGGAGTAGTCACTGTGGACTCGAAGATGGATAAACTTTGGTTCTGACATTAATACTTTCCGGTGTTGACGCTTTATTCTTGGCTGTGGTTATTCTACGTGATTGTTACTCTATTCCGAGCGCTTTTTTCACTGGTTTGAAGCTTTTACGGTGTTGTTCAATCACGCCATGTTGCTCAATGGCATCAAAATGCGCTTTGGTTGGGTAGCCTTTGTGCTTGGCAAAACCAAACTGTGGATATTGTTTATCCAACTCTTCCATTTCTTGGTCACGTACCACTTTGGCCAAAATTGATGCTGCACTGATCTCTGCTACACGCAAATCACCTTTAACCACCGCAATCGCATCCATTGACAATGCAGGGCAGCGGTTACCATCAATCAGCGCTAGATCTGGTTGCACCGATAAACCCGCAATGGCACGCTGCATAGCCACCATGGTTGCTTGCAAAATATTCAGTTGGTCAATCTCTTCAGGAGAGCATCGACCAATTGCCCATGCTAATGCTTTTTCTTTGATTTCAGGCAGTAGCGCTAAGCGTTTTTTCTCACTCAATTTCTTTGAATCGTTGAGGCCTTCAATCGGATTGTTAGGATCAAGAATAACAGCGGCGGTCACGACATCCCCCACCAAAGGGCCACGCCCCACCTCATCCACACCAGCGATAAGCTGGTAGCCTTGTGGGTATTCAAATGGAGGCAATTCTTTTTTTTCTTTGCTTTTTACTGTTGTCATGCTTGTTTGCTCTTTCCAATTAAACTCAGTACCGCGTTGGCCGCTTGCGTATCGGCATCCTTACGAATCCAATGGTGCATCTCGGTAAACTTTTCTACCATATCGTCACCGTGTTGCCCTAACAATTGCAGCACTTCTTGGCTCAAATTCTCCGGGGTACAATCTTGCTGAAGAAACTCTTTGACTAACGCTTGATCGGCCAAAATATTCGGTAAAGAAACATATTTCGTTTTCAACATACGACGCGCCAAAAAGGCAGTAAACGCATTCACTTTATAGCCTACAACCATTGGTCGCTTAATCAGCATACATTCTAGAGCAACGGTGCCTGAAGCCAACATCACCGCATCAGCTGCTGTGATCACATTCTTAGCGGTATCATCGACCAATACAAACTCAAGCTCTGGAGCGTATTCTCGCCAAGCCGCTTCAAACTGTTCACGACGCTTCTGATTGACCAATGCAACGACAAAGCCTAAATCTGGCTGCTGAGCGTGTAAGCGTTTACAAGCTTGAATAAAAGGTTCAGCCAACATATTCAATTCGCTACCACGACTTCCCGGCAATACCGCTAGCCACGATTTATCTTGTGCAAGACCAAGGAGTTCTCGGGCGGGAGCTTTATCCGACTTGAGAGGAATCGCATCAGCTAAGGTATGACCAATAAACTCACAAGGCACATTAAACTTATCGTAAAACGCTTTTTCAAATGGGAGAAAAGCCAAAACCAAATTCGTGGCTTTTGCGATACCGAAAATACGCTTTTGACGCCAAGCCCAAACAGAAGGGCTGACATAGTGAACCGTTTTGATGCCTGCATTTTTTAGATCAAGTTCAAGGCGAAGATTAAAATCAGGCGCATCAATGCCAATAAACACATCGGGTGGATTTTGAGTGAAGTACTTTACCAGTTCTGCTTTTACTTTCAGCAAACGCGGCAAACGGCCTAAAACTTCGACCAGACCCATCACGGAAAGCTCTTCCATATCAAACAATGATTGGCAGCCCTGCTGCATCATCTTAGGTCCGCCAATGCCAACAAACTCAGCATCTGGGTAACGCAACTTAATCGCTTTAATAAAGCCTTCCCCCAGCGTATCCCCTGAGAGTTCACCCGCAACGATACCGATTCGTAGTGGCCTTTCCATCTTTTTATCCTCTTACCTTAAAACGCAAAAAGATCGCAGTTTGGTGCTGCGATCTTTTTTCACTCAACCACTCTGAGACTTAGCGGATAATACCACGTTCTGTTGATTCGATAATCTTCAGCATTGGTTCCACCGCAGGCCACTCTTGGGCCATTTCAGCTAAAATTGGTTTTACTTCTTCCATTGTTTTACCGGAACGGTAAATCTCTTTGTACGCTTTCTGTAGTGCGCGAATTTCCGGCTTTTCAAAACCGTTGCGCTTCAAACCGACTAGGTTTAGACCAAATGGAGAAGCATGGTTACCTTGCGCCAATACGTACGGCAATACGTCTTGTACCACCGCAGAACAACCACCAATATAAGCGTATGCGCCAATGGTGCAGAATGGGTGAATAGCTGATAGAGCCATAACGCCAGCGTAATCGCCTACCGTTACATGACCACCTAAGATCGCATTGTTACCAATGTGAGTATGATTGCCAACAATGACATCGTGCGCTACGTGAGCGTTAACACACAGTAAGTTATCGTCGCCAATAACCGTGGTGGCTTTATCTTGCGTTGTACCACGGTGGATCTGTACCGCCTCACGAATCACGTTACGGTCACCGATCACTACAGTGGTATCTTCACCACCATATTTCTTGTCTTGGTTCTCTTCACCAATCACTGCGTGAGGAAAAATACGGTTCTCTTTACCAATTTTGGTGTGGCCTTTGATCACCACATGAGACATTACTTCAGTACCTTCACCAATTTCGACGTTAGCCGTAATGTAAGTGAAAGGTCCAACTGTAACGTTAGCACCGATTTTTGCACCTTCTTCAACAACCGCTGATGGGTGAATTTGAGCGCTTTCATGAATCATATTAAAACTCTCGACGTGCACATTTTAGATCTGCAGAACACACGACGTCACCGTCTACTTTCGCAGCACATTTGAACGCAGCAATACCACGACGCTCTTTAACAAATTCCACTTCAATCACAAGCTGATCACCAGGCGTTACTGGCTTGCGGAATTTCGCGTTATCAACGCTGGCAAAATAGTAAAGCTCATTACCCGATGGCGCACCAAACGATTTAAACGCAAGTAGACCTGTTGCTTGAGCCATTGCTTCAAGAATTAATACACCAGGAAATACTGGAAGCTGAGGGAAATGACCGGTAAATTGCGGTTCGTTAACAGAGACATTTTTGATCGCTGTCAGATACTTTTCTTCTTGGAAGTCGATAACACGATCAATCAATAAAAATGGGTAGCGATGCGGCAACAGTTGCTGAATCTCAGTGATGTCCATCGTTTTCTTCTCAGTAGTCAAAGTCATATTCCTAAATATTTTGCATGCTAAATGTGGTTTCTGCTTAACATTATACCCAACTAAAGCTGTGATGCTAAGCCACATCCTATGTTGTTAAGTATATAGCGAAAAAAGACCCGCAGTTGCGAGCCTTCTAATTACCCAAAACGAGTTAAGAATCCGCGTTTTCTTCTAGCTGTTTTTCAACCGCTTTCAGGCGCTTATTCATCTCATCAATTCGATGGACTCGGGTGGCCGTTCTGCGCCACTCTTTATTGGTTTGCAGTGGAATACCTGAAGAGTACATACCTTTCTCTTCAATACTGCGCATCACCATACCCATACCGGTAATCGTAACACCATCAGCAATTTCAATATGGCCGTTAAGGACACTGGCGCCACCGATGATGCAGTATTTACCAATTTTTGTGCTTCCCGCGACAACCGTAGCTCCAGCCATCGCTGTGCCATAGCCAATTTCAACGTTGTGCGCGATTTGCATCTGGTTATCAATGATCACGTTATCCGCAATGATGGTATCGTCCAGTGCGCCACGGTCAATCGTGGTACAAGCGCCAATCTCAACTCGATTGCCAATTCGCACGGTGCCAAGCTGAGGAATTTTAATCCACTCCCCTTTTTCATTGGCATAACCAAAACCATCACTACCGATGACCGTATTCGCTTGCACTAGGCAATCTGAACCGATCTCAACGTTATGATAGACACTGACATTAGACCATAGCTGAGTGTTATTGCCGATATTTGCATTCTTACCAACAAAGCACCCCGCACCAATAACAACGTTATCGCCCAGCGTCACGCCTTCTTCAATCACAGCATTGGCTCCGATTGCAACATTCTCGCCAAGAGAAGCGGTAGGATCGATAACCGCCGACGGTGCAATGGCTGACGCCGCTTTTGGTGTTACATCGAGAGCTTGCGCCACTTTAGCAAAAGCGACGTAAGGGTCTGCTACGATAAGCGCATTACCTGAACAAAGATCGCGCTGGGCTTCTTTCACCATAACAACCGTCGCTTGACACTCAGCTAAGTGTTTTGCGTACTTAGGATTAGACAGAAACGTCACATGACCTTGCTGTGCTTTATCCATTGGTGCAACCATGGTCACTGTCGCAGCAGCGTCACCATGGAGCTCTCCCCCTGTAATGGTTGCCAATTCGGCTAATGTTAATGTCTTCATAAAATCTTATTTTAGTGCTTTAATTACTTTTTCAGAGATGTTGTACTCTGGCTTAGCGAAACGAACCGCTTGTGCATCGATAATCATATCGTAGCCTTCTTTCGCTGCGATTTTATCTACTGCATCTTGAATCACTTTGAATAATTTTTGTGTTTCTTGCGCTTCACGCTGCTTTGATGATTGCTCAAGCGCTTGGCCTTTGATCTTGTATTTGCTATCCAGCTGACCGATTTCGATACGTAGTTTTTCGATTTCATCTTGGCCTAGCAGCTCACCATCACGCTTAAGCTTTTCAATTTTAGTCTTCGCTTCCGCTTGAATTGCTTTTAGCTCATCAGCTTTATCCTTAAACTCTTCTTGCATCTTCTGCAATACAACTTCACGTTGCGGCAGCGCTTGAAAAACTTGTGCTGTATTGATATAGCCAATCTTCTGAGCGGCTTCTGCTGCATTAGCAAAAAGAGAAGAGGTCATTACTACAAGGCCAAGACCAGCCGCTTTCATCATTTTATTCACTAGATTTTCCTTAAATTAGAAGGTTCTGCCGATTGTGAAAGTGAAGAACTCTTCGTCATCACCTTCATAAATTTCAATAGGTTTCGCTACTGAGAAGACCAATGGTCCCATTGGTGACATCCATTGCAGAGCGACACCGTAAGAGGCGCGGTAATTGCCTGGATCTGAGTAATCATAATACTTATCATCACCAATATCGCCACGATAAACAAATTCTGTATCCCATACGCTCGCAGCGTCAACAAAAGCACTAGTACGAACTTGGCTACGCACTTCTTCCGACGCAAATGGGGTTGGGAAAATCAGCTCTAAGCTTGCTAAGGCCACAGCATTACCACCAACCGAATCATCTGTAGTGGTCACACAGCCATTGTTACCGCAACTACCTGAGTTATTGGTATAAACGGCTTTAGGACCTGCGCTATTGGAGCCAAAACCACGTAGCGTGGTAAAACCACCCGCGTAGTAGTTTTCATAGAACGGGAATAGGTTCTCGTTACCATCGGTTTCACCATAGCCATTACCGTAGCCAAGACGGCCGCGCATTAGCAAGGTAAATTCATGTTTCTTGGTTAAAGGCACATACTGACGCACATCATATTGCAGCTTAAAGTACTGAGCATCAGAGCTTGGAATTGTCATTTTACCAAACGCACGTTGATAGTTACCCGCCGTCGGGAAGTAACCACGGTTCAAGTTATTGCGCGTCCAAGACAAGTTAATATCGAAATCATTGGTGATGATATCACCATCGGCTTGACCAATACTTTGCGCAAATAGTTGAGCTTGATCATACGTTGGCACATTACCAATCTTGTTATGGGTATAACCAATACCAAAATCGATACGGTTAAGTTCATCAACCGGGAAACCCCAAGTTAAGCTGGTACCGTAACTTTCATTGGTATAGTCAACAATACCGGCTTCTTCCGCTTCAAAAGTGTTATAGAAAATCTTACCACCAAGGCTAACACCATCAAGGTTCCAATATGGGTCGCGATATTCTAAGGTTAAGTTCTTCTGATAATCATTCATCATCGCATTAATGCCAACACGATTACCACTACCGGCAAAGTTATCTTGCTGTAAGCCCACTTGGAAGCTCACACCAGACTCCGTGCCATAACCAACACCAAAATTGACGCTGCCTGAGTTTGCTTCTTTTACGCTGTAGACTAGATCAACCTGATCTTCACTACCCGGTACACGAACGGTTTGTACATCAACAGTTTCAAAAAAGCCGAGACGATTCAAACGTGCTTTACTGGTCTCAAGTGCTTTGCCATTGAGCCAACTGCCTTCCATCTGACGCATTTCACGACGCAACACTTCATCTTTAGTGGCATTGTTACCCACAAAACGAATGTCACGTACATAAATACGCTTGCCCGGTTCAACATTGACGATCAAAGAGACTTGCTTAGTCTCTTCATTAAATTCAGGAATGGTACGTACTTGTGGATAAGCGTAACCCGCTTCACCCAGTACCTTTTTCACACCACCTTCTAACCCCGTGACCTGAGATGCGTTATAGACTTCACCGGCTTCAAAAGGAACCAAAGCTTCAAAATCGGCTTCTTTGCCAATCAGTTCACCACGGAATTTAACATCTTCGACACTGTACTGGTCGCCTTCATCGATATTAAGGGTGATATAAACCCCTTTCTTATCCGGTGAAATGGCAACTTGCGTCGACGTCACTTGAAACTTTAAGTAACCGCGATCGAGGTAGTACGAGCGTAGAGCCTCGATATCGCCCGCCAAAACTTGCTTCTGATATTTATCATCTGAAAGGAAGTTCCACCATGAGACATTTTCATTGAGGTTAAAGCGACCACGCAGATCTTCATCGCTAAACACTTGGTTACCGATAAAGTTAATTTGTTTAATTTTTGCCGAAACACCTTCCGTGAAGACAAACTTCAAATCGGTTCGATTACGCGGCAAAGGCGTCACAACTGCTTTAACACTGGCATTATATTTACCAACGCTGTAATAAAAATCTTCAAGACCTTTTTCAACGTTTGATAGCGTAGTGCGATCTAACGCCTCACCAACACGAATACCGGATGCATCAAGGTTTTGCTGTAGCTGCTCATCTTTAATCGCGCTGTTGCCAGAGAAAGAAACCGTTGAAATAGTCGGGCGCTCGATCACTTGCACGACCAGAACATCACCATCACGTGAAACTTTGACATCTTCAAAGTTGCCGGTTGAATAAAGTGCGCGAATAATACCAGCAACATCTTGATTACTGACTGTATCACCAATACGAATCGGCATTTTCAGCAGTGCAGCACCCAAAGCTACACGCTGCAAGCCATCAACTTGGATATCTTGCACAACAAAATTTTCAGCGCCGTTCGCAGATACGCTCGTTGCTAGCAAAGTCGCCAACAGAATTTTTTTCATCGCCATACTTGTTTTAGTTATTCCTTACTACAACCTGCATCTACTTTATAAACGCGCAAAGTCGTTAAAAATTGCGACCGCCATAAGTGTAAATATGATCGCGCCCCCCAGACGATAGCCCATTTCCTGTACCTTTTCTGGTACTGGGCGTCGAATTACCGCCTCGATTGCGAAAAACAATAGATGTCCACCATCGAGCATCGGCAGTGGAACTAAATTTATAATGCCTAAATTGACACTGATTAACGCTAAGAAACCTAAAAAATACACCAAGCCATAATCAGCAGTGGCTCCGGCTCCTTTTGCTATCGAAATCGGCCCACTGAGGTTATTTAACCCCACGTCACCAACAATCAACTTCTTGAGCATGCTAATGGTCAAGTCAATCACTTGACCGGTTTTATCAATCGCCTTGCCGATAGATTCAAATACACCAAATTGCAGATCGAATCGATAGTTTTGCGGCCATTCTGCGACTTCAGGTGCGATTCCAGCAAAACCAATCCGCTCACCGTCTTTTAACTCTCGACTATCAGGGACAATCGTCAATGCAATTAACTCTCCCTGGCGCAGCACAGTCAGCTCAAGCGCCTGATTGGCATTCGAGCGAATCGCGTCAACCACCTGCTGCCAATTGGCAATCTGTTCACCATTTAGCGCGGTTAAGGTATCACCAACCTTCAGTCCTGCAACCGCTCCGGCACCATCAGGAGAGATCGTTTGCAATTTCAGTGATATCTCAGGTGTATAAGGTTTAAATCCCAGGGATGACATTGCCGATTCTTTTTCTGGATCAAACTGCCATTGCGAAATATCTAACGTCAATTGCTGCTCTAATCCGAGTTCATTGGCTGGCGCAACCGTCAAGGTTAGGCGTTCATCACCAATATGAGAAACCAACCCCATATTAACTGATTCCCAATCCGCGGTTTTGACGCCTGAAATCGTCTTTAGTTCCATTCCTAATTCTAAACCGCCTTGTGCAGCGATTGAATAAGGGGTCACTTGACCGATCACAGGCTTAACAGCTGGTACGCCAATAAGAAAAACCAGCCAATAGGCAAAAATAGCAAAGAGGAAATTAAACACCGGTCCTGCGGCAACAATCGCGGTGCGCTTCCATAGTGGTTTTAAATCAAAAGCAAATGACTTGGTGTCTTCAGTAAGTTCATCAACACGGCCATCGAGCATTTTTACGTAACCACCCAAAGGAATCATCGCAATGGTGTATTCCGTGCCATCTTTACCGATCTTATTCCAAATCGACTTACCAAAACCGATCGAAAAGCGTTCAACCTTTACGCCGCAACGACGTGCAACCCAAAAGTGACCAAACTCGTGCACTGTGACCAAAATGCCTAAGGCGACAATGAACGAGGCAAAGTTCCATAATATTCCGCTCATGCTTGATGCCTACCAATAAATTCCATCGCGAGTGCTCGCGCCATTCTATCGACCTCAAGAATGCTTTCCAAGCTATCGCAACTCAGTTGTGCATTCATCGCACATATTTTTGAGGTTACCCAGCTATTGACTGCTGCAATGTCAGTAAAGGGTAATTTTCGATTTAAAAACGCTTCAACTGCGATTTCATTCGCAGCATTTAGAGCGGTTGTCGCGTGTTGACCTTCGTAGCAAGCATCGATCGCGAGTTTTAAACATGGATAACGATTGTAGTCAGGTGCTAGAAAAGTGAGCTCACCGATTTGAGTGAAATCCAAGGGCTTAACACCCGCTTGAATACGCTCAGGATAAGATAAGGTTAAAGCAATCGGTGTGGCCATATCCGGTTCGCCTAATTGGGCAAGCGTTGAACCGTCACGATATTGCACCATCGAGTGAATGACAGATTGTGGATGGATAACGACTTTAAGTTGTTCACGACTGGCATTAAACAACCACTTAGCTTCAATGTACTCTAAGCCCTTGTTCATCATGGTTGCTGAATCGACTGATATTTTTGGCCCCATCGACCAGTTTGGATGAGCAATAGCTTGCTCTGGAGTAACATTTTTCAGTTCTGCTAGGTCGCTGTAACGAAATGGACCACCTGAGCCAGTCAGCAAGATGTTATGAATCCCATAATGATCCAAATCGCAATGACCTAGATTCGTTTGCACTTCATGAGGTAAGCATTGGAATATAGCATTGTGTTCACTATCAACGGGCAATAACTCGGCGCCACTCTCTTTAACCGCATCAACAAAAAGCTGGCCAGACATAACCAAGGCTTCTTTATTGGCTAGCAGCACTCGCTTACCCGCTTTGACTGCCGCCATCGTCGGCATCAAGCCCGCAGCGCCAACAATCGCAGCCATCACGGTGTCGATCTCGTCAAAAGAAGAAACCAAACACATCGCCTCCACTCCGGATAACACTTCCGTCTTAACATTGGTGGTTTGTAGCGTATTTCTCAACTCATTCGCCGCTCGCTCAGTTGCCATGACAGCATAACGAGGTTGCCACTTAAGACAAAGTTGAGCCATTTTCTCAACATTTTGTCCTGCAGCTAGCGCGACAATACGAAATTGATCAGGGTTGTTTTCGATAACTTTCAAAGTGCTAGCGCCAATAGAGCCAGTAGCACCTAGGATTGTTAATTTACGCATTACGAGAACCAGTCATTGATAGTGCGGCCATGGGCCGCACCATACTTAAAATGAGAAATACAGAAGAGCAAAAACAGGAAATGCAGCCGTCAAGCTATCGATACGATCTAACACACCGCCGTGGCCAGGAATAATATTACTGCTGTCTTTAATGCCTGACACACGTTTGAACATGCTTTCAACCAGATCGCCTAGCACGGAAATAACCACCGTGACTAACGTGATCAGCACAAAAGCACTAGTACTGCTAAATTCGATATCAAACCATTGCGCAGTGCCCCAACCGACCAACAAAGCCGTTAAGATACCGCCAACTAAACCCTCAATGGTTTTATTTGGGCTGACATGAGGTGCCATCTTGCGTTTTCCCATGCTCTTACCAGCAAAGTACGCACCACTATCTGCAGCCCACACAATGAAACAGACATACAGTACCAGTTTAGCACCATGATATGGTTCAACCGTGATTCCCTGCGCACGCAGTATAACTATGCTCCACAAAAAAGGCAGCAAGGTTAAAAGGCCAAACAGATGACGCAATAACTTAGAGTTTTGCCAGCTGGCAGCAGAACGAGGGTAAGTAATCGCTAAAACACTAGAAATAATCCACCAGGCACTGCCAATAGCTAGCAATGTATAGTGAGCACTAGTGAGAGAATTAAGAGAGAAGGCATCGGAAGGGATAAATACAAAGCTAGCAATCGTCACCGCAATACTTGGTATTAAAGCAAGTACGCGAGATTTTGCATCAACAAATTGTGTCCATTCCCAAAAACCGATCAAGGTCACCATTGCGATCAGTGCTATAAAAAGGGGTAAAGAAAGCTTAAAAATCGCAAGGATAACTAATGGAGCAAGAATAAGCGCGGTTATAATTCTTTGTTTCAAACTCTAGTCCTTAGTTGCATTCCATTAATGCTTTAACTTGTTCGCCAGTACAACCAAAACGGCGTTCACGGTCAACAAACCAAGACACCGCCTCAATCAAACTGTCTTCATTAAATTCAGGCCAATAAATCGGAGTAAAGTACATCTCCGCATAAGCCAATTGCCAAAGCATGAAATTACTAATTCGACACTCACCACTGGTGCGAATTAAGAGATCCACTTCGGGTAAATCTGACATAGTAAGATGCGCAGTCATGACATCATCGTCAATCGCATCAATACTCATCTCCCCTGCCTGCACTTTCGCCGCAATTGATTTCGTCGCTTCCAGAATATCCCATTTACCACCATAGTTGGCTGCGATATTAATCACCATGCCATCATTACTCGCAGTAAGCGCTTCCGCCTGAGCGATTTTTTTCTGTAAGCGTTCGCTAAAGCGCGCAGTATCACCAATAACACGTAAGCGTAGATTATTTTTATGCAGTTTTTTCACCTCTGTGGACAACACAGTGATAAACAACTCCATTAGCACACCGACTTCTTCTTCTGGACGACGCCAATTTTCACTACTAAAAGCAAATAAAGTCACCGCTTTAATACCAAGGCGCGCGGCAGTAGAGATCGTTTTACGAACTGCTGTTACACCATTTTTATGGCCAAAAATACGCGGTTTTCCTTGAGCTTTCGCCCAGCGACCATTGCCATCCATAATGACAGCGATATGTTTAGGGAGTAAATCAGGTGAGAGTTGTGTGTTATGCATAGAGCTTATTGGATTGCGGGCAGGTGACAGAGGGTAGCATAAAAGAGCGCTATGCGGCGAGCACAGCGCTTTTTTTTGATGAATGTTTGAGAATTAAACTTCCATCAACTCTTTTTCTTTAGCAGCAAGTACTTCATCAACGTTTTTAACCGCGATGTCAGTTAACTTCTGGATCTCATCTTGACCTTTGTGGTCTTCATCTTCTGAGATTTCTTTCTCTTTAAGTAGCGCTTTAAGATCGCCATTTGCGTCACGACGAATGTTGCGAACAGCAACACGTGCGCCTTCTGCTTCACCACGTACGATCTTAACAAGATCCTTACGACGTTCTTCTGTTAGCGCTGGAAGTGGAACACGGATAATCGTGCCCGCAGACATTGGGTTTAGACCAAGATCAGACATCATGATTGCTTTCTCAACTTTTTGAGTAAGCTCACGGTCAAATACAGTAATAGCTAGAGTACGTGCATCTTCTGCAACAACGTTTGCTACTTGGTTTAGAGGTGTTGGCGCGCCGTAGTACTCAACAGAGATACCAGATAGCAAGCTTGGGTGAGCGCGGCCAGTACGGATTTTAGAAAGGTTGTTCTTTAGTGCTTCAACACTTTTTTCCATGCGCTCTTGCGCGTCTTTTTTGATTTCGTTAATCACGGTTTCACCTTAATGATTCTTCTTTCTCAAAGAGAGTCTAACAGGGCTGAGTAAAGTTTAGTGCTAGTTGCTTTGCAAATAGCACTTTAAACTCTTCAAGTGAACTAAATTAAGCGTTTTCGCTAATTAGCGTACCTTCAGCTTCACCCATAACCACGCGACGTAGTGCGCCTGGCTTGTTCATGTTGAATACGCGGATTGGCATTTTGTGGTCGCGAGCAAGAGTAAATGCTGCTAAATCCATCACTTTAAGTTCTTTGTCAAGAATCTCTGCGTAAGACAATTTATCATACAGCTCTGCGTCTGGGTTTGCTACTGGGTCAGAAGTAAATACGCCATCAACCTTAGTTGCTTTTAGAACCACGTCAGCTTCGATTTCGATACCACGTAGACATGCAGCTGAGTCTGTCGTGAAGAACGGGTTACCAGTACCTGCAGAGAAGATCACTACGCGGCCTTGACGCAATTCACGAATCGCATCCGCCCAGTTGTAATCGTCACAAACGCCTTTAAGTGGGATTGCTGACATAACGCGAGCATTTACGTATGCACGATGCAGTGCATCACGTAGCGCCAAACCATTCATTACCGTTGCTAGCATGCCCATATGGTCACCAACAACACGGTTCATACCTGCTTCAGCAAGGCCCGCACCACGGAATAAGTTGCCACCGCCGATAACGACACCCACTTGAACACCCAGTTCAACTAACTCTTTTACTTCTTGAGCCATGCGGTCAAGAATCGTAGGATCAATACCAAAACCTTCGTTGCCTTGAAGTGCTTCGCCACTTAGTTTTAACAGAATACGTTGATATGCTGGTTTAGGGTTCGTTGTCATGGAGTTTACCTTCCAAAG
This sequence comes from Vibrio scophthalmi LMG 19158, assembly GCF_000222585.1. Taxonomy (GTDB): domain Bacteria; phylum Pseudomonadota; class Gammaproteobacteria; order Enterobacterales; family Vibrionaceae; genus Vibrio; species Vibrio scophthalmi. Next base: position 37,388 of record NZ_AFWE01000050.1, read on the forward strand.
GGAGTTATCAATTAACAGTCATGATTTAAAACTCAGAATCAAAAATTCCAAATCATCACGGTTCGTTGTTATCTCTTATTCGTAAAAAGACCGCAGCCATGGCTACGGTCTCAGAATTTTCGGGTAACTAAGGATTAACCTTTTTGTACCGCTGCTACTTCATCAGCAAAGCTCATTTCTGCAGCTTTCTCAATGCCTTCACCAACTTCTAGACGTACGAAGTTAGTTACAGAAGCGCCTTTTTCTTTCAGCATTTCGCCTACAGTTTTCTTAGGCTCCATGATGAATGCTTGACCAGTTAGAGAGATTTCGCCAGTGAATTTCTTCATACGGCCAACAACCATCTTCTCAGCGATCTCTTGAGGCTTGCCTTCGTTCATAGCGATTTCAACTTGAACTTCTTGCTCTTTAGCCACTACGTCTGCTGGTACGTCTTCTGGGTTTACGAACTCAGGACGAGAAGCAGCTACGTGCATTGCAACGTGCTTAAGAGTTTCAGCTTCGCCTTCACCAGCTACAACTACACCGATTTTCTCACCGTGACGGTAAGAAGCGATAGATGCGCCTTCAACGTATGCTACGCGACGGATGTTGATGTTTTCGCCGATTTTAGCAACTAGTGCTACACGTGCGTCTTCAAACTTAGCTTGTAGCTCTTCAACAGTAGCTTTAGAAGCTAGAGCTTCTGCTGCTACTTCTTGAGCGAATGCGTTGAAGCTAGCGTCTTTCGCAACGAAGTCAGTTTGGCAGTTAACTTCAAGAAGAGCAGCTACGCCGTTTGCTTCTTGAATGATGATTGCGCCTTCAGCAGCAACGTTACCAGCTTTTTTAGCTGCTTTCGCTGCGCCAGATTTACGCATGTTTTCAATTGCTAGTTCGATGTCAGCGTTTGCTTCTACAAGCGCTTTTTTACATTCCATCATGCCAGCGCCAGTGCGCTCGCGAAGTTCTTTAACTAGAGCAGCAGTTACAGTTGCCATTCTCTATTCCTCGTTGATTCGAAATAAGGTAAAAAACAGGGGCCTACATTGTCGGCCCCTGCTGATAACTATAACTTAGTCTGCGCAAGAAATGCACAAACCAAGTATGGCTCGGAGCCGATATTATTCAGCTTCTACGAAACCGTCTTTTTCAGCAACAACTGCAACGTCTTTGTTACGGCCTTCGTTTACAGAAGTCGCAACAGCGTCTAGGTACAGTTTAACAGCGCGGATTGCGTCGTCGTTACCTGGGATGATGTAGTCAACGCCGTCTGGGTTAGAGTTAGTATCTACCACAGCGTAAACTGGAATACCTAGGTTGTTAGCTTCTTTAATCGCAATGTGTTCGTGATCAGCATCGATAACGAAAAGCGCGTCAGGTAGACCGCCCATGTTTTTGATACCACCAAGAGATTTCTCTAGCTTCTCCATTTCGCGAGTACGCATTAGAGCTTCTTTCTTAGTTAGTTTATCAAAAGTACCGTCTTGAGCTTGAGCTTCTAGCTCTTTAAGACGTTTGATAGACTGACGAACAGTTTTGTAGTTTGTTAGCATACCGCCTAACCAGCGGTTGTTAACGTAGTACTGGTTGCTTGCGATTGCAGCTTCTTTAACAGCTTCAGATGCAGCGCGTTTAGTACCTACGAATAGAACTTTACCTTTCTTCTCGCCAACTTTAGCTAGTTCAGCTAGAGCTTCGTTGAACATTGGTACAGTTTTTTCTAGGTTGATGATGTGAACGCGGTTACGAGCACCAAAGATGAATGGCTTCATTTTTGGGTTCCAGTAACGAGTTTGGTGACCGAAGTGAACACCAGCTTTCAGCATATCGCGCATTGATACAGTTGCCATTTTAAAATCCTCTAATGGGGTTAGGCCTCCACATCCCCCATGAATCCGACCTCCAACATCTATTTGTTAAAGCACAAATAGTTTTACAGCTGAGGCACCCCGGAACATGTGTCGGAATGTGTGTGATTTAAAGATATAAGTTTATGGAACTCGTCAGCTTCGCTGCTAAAGTCACCCTCAACAAAGAGAACGGACGATGTTTCCGGCGCGCTTTATACCATATTTCACTACGTTTTGGCTAGTAAAAATTCCTTTTACTGCAATTGCAGCCCTTCTCTTTAACAGCGGATTTGGGTTTCGCTAAATAACACAAATACACATTCTCAGTTGTTCCTGTTAAAATAGCGTAATCCGCACATTTTTGTGCCGTTGAGTAAGTAGAGAAAAGCCAATGTCAATCAAGATCAAAACGGCTGAAGAAGTCGAACGTATGCGCATCGCAGGTAGCCTAGCTGCCGATATTCTAGAAATGATCGAACCTCATATTAAAGCTGGGGTAAACACCGACACGTTGAACCAAATCTGTCACGATTATGCTCTAGAAAAAGGCGCATATTCTGCCCCACTTGACTACTATGGTTTCCCGAAATCAATCTGTACTTCTATTAACCACATCGTGTGTCACGGCATTCCTGCGACGCAAGATGAAATGGGTAGCAATGGCCAAATGAAGCCAGCTGTACTTAAAAATGGCGACATCATTAACGTCGACATCACTGTGATCATTCCTGACGATGAAAACGCCGATCTCAGCGTGCGTCCGGAAGGTTACCACGGCGATACGTCTAAAATGTTCTTCGTTGGTGATGCGTCACCTGAAGACAAGCGTCTATGTATGGTCACTCAAGAAGCACTGTATGTCGGCATGAAGCAAGTAAAACCAGGTGCAACGGTGGGTGACATCGGTACTGCGATTGAAAAGCACATCAAAACCAACAACAAAAATAACCCACGTAATAAGTTCTCTATCGTGAAAGATTTTTGTGGCCACGGCATCGGTAATGAATTCCATGAAGAACCACAAGTGGTCCATTACAAAAACAACGATCGCCGCGTACTAAAAGAAGGCATGTGCTTCACCATTGAACCGATGATCAATGCGGGTAAATTTGGCTGTACCGTCGACGCGCAAGACGATTGGACGGTATACACCGGTGACGGCAAAAAATCAGCTCAATACGAGCACACCATAATGGTGACCAAAGATGGCTGTGAAGTCTTCACTCTACGCAGTGATGAAAGCATCCCTCGTTTGATGAAAAACGCATAATATCTTCCCTATCCCCGCTTTTGCGGGGATATTTTTTTGTCTTACCGAATTTGATAAAGTGCAATCAACAACTCAGCACGGAAGCCACTATGCCTTTTCAATCCCCGCTCACATTCAGTGACGAGCAAATTAATATTAGCGAGCTGAAAGCTCAATTAGAGCAGTTTGCTGACTATCAACGAAAAGAGTTCCTTAACCACCATCCAGTCAATGATCTAGTACTCGGTCGCGCCGAATATACCGATTTACTGCTCAACCGTTTGTGGCAACATTTTGGTTTTGCTCGCTTACCCAATATCAGTTTGGTGGCCGTGGGCGGTTATGGCCGAGGAGAACTTCACCCTCTTTCCGATATCGACATGCTGATCGTGTCGAAAAAAAACTTACCTGAGCATTTAGCCAGCAAGGTAAGTGAATTTATTACTTTGCTGTGGGACTTACGCCTAGAGATCGGTCACGCTGTCCGTACCATTGAGCAATGCGCTGAAATCGGTCGCGCCGATCTTACCGTCGCGACCAATCTACAAGAATCCCGCTTACTGTGTGGTTGTGAAGATACTTTCCACCAGCTGAAAATGGTGATTCACTCAGAATCATTCTGGCCAAGCGAAACCTTCTACAAAGCCAAAGTTCAAGAACAAAAAAACCGTCATGCACGCTATCACGACACCACCTACAACCTTGAACCTGATATCAAGTCAACGCCTGGTGGTCTGCGAGATATCCATACTCTAAGCTGGGTTGCTAGACGCCACTTTGGCGCAACCTCCCTGCTCGAGATGAGCCGTTACGGCTTTCTAACCGATGCGGAATATCGTGAACTGGTCGAGTGTCAGGATTTTTTATGGCGAGTGCGCTTTGCGCTGCATATCGAACTACGTCGTTACGATAATCGCCTCACCTTTGCTCATCAGGCCCAAGTTGCCGAAAACCTCGGCTTTGTTGGCGAAGGCAATCGCGGCGTGGAAATGATGATGAAAGAGTTTTACCGCACACTACGCCGTGTGGCTGAACTTAATAAAATGCTGCTCAAACTGTTTGATCAAGCGATCCTAAATAACGGCACAGAAAGTCCACCGCAAATCATCACCGACGATTTCCAACGGCGCGGTAACTTAATCGAAGCTCGTAAACCTGCGCTGTTTCAAGCTCGCCCAGAAACCATCTTGGACATGTTTTTGCTCATCGCCAATGACTCAACTATTGAAGGCGTTGCACCGCCAACACTGCGCCAGCTACGAACGGCTCGTCGTCGCCTCAACAAATTTCTCCATACCATACCTGCGGCTCGAGAAAAGTTTTTGGAACTATGTCGCCACCCCAACGCGCTGCATAAAGCATTTAGCTTGATGCACAAATTAGGTGTATTAGCCGCCTATTTACCGCAGTGGAGCCAAATTGTTGGTCAAATGCAGTTTGACCTATTCCACGTATACACCGTGGATGAACACAGCATGCGCTTGCTCAAACATATCAATACTTTTAGTTATGCAAAAAACCACGGCAAACACCCTATTTGCTGCGAGGTATATCCGCGCATCCAAAAGAAAGAACTGCTGATCATTGCCGCTATTTTCCACGATATCGGTAAAGGACGTGGCGGAGACCACTCAGTGATTGGCGCCAAAGAAGCGTATGATTTCTGTATGGAACATGGCCTCTCAACGCCAGAAGCCAACTTAGTCTCTTGGCTAGTACGTCATCACTTACTGATGTCAGTTACCGCTCAACGTCGTGATATTTACGATCCAGAAGTGATCACCGAATTTGCCAAGCTAGTACGAGATGAAGAGTATCTCGAATACCTAGTCTGCCTAACCGTTGCCGACATCTGTGCGACTAACCCCGAGTTGTGGAACAGCTGGAAGCGCACCTTACTGGCGGAGCTCTTCTATTCCTCTCAACGAGCTCTGCGACGCGGCTTAGAAAACCCCGTTGATGTGCGCGAGCGTATCCGCCACAACCAACAAATGGCCTCAGCCGTGCTGCGTAAAGAGGGCTTTACCGCCAGAGAAATTGAAGTGTTATGGCAACGCTTTAAAGCCGATTACTTCCTGCGTCATACGCATAAACAAATTGCGTGGCATTGTAGCCACCTACTGCGCCACGATGATCCAAGCAAACCATTGGTGTTGATCAGCGAAAAAGCCACACGCGGTGGCACCGAAGTCTTTGTTTACCATAAAGACCAGCACGCGCTGTTTGCCACCGTGGTAGCAGAACTGGACAGGCGTAACTTCAACGTTCATGACGCGCAGGTCATGACCAGCAAAGACGGTTATGTACTCGATACTTTTATGGTATTAGACCAGCATGGTGATGCGATTGAAGTTGGCCGCCATAAGGCCGTCATTAAGCATTTAACTCACGTACTACAAGATGGCCGACCAACTAAGATCCGCACCCGACGCACGCCACGTAACTTGCAGCACTTTAAGGTAAAAACCAAAGTGGATTTTTTACCAAGTAAAAGTAAAAAACGCACCACGTTGGAGTTTGTCGCATTAGACACCCCTGGTTTATTGGCCACTGTTGGGGCAACATTTGCCGACCTCAATATTAATCTCCACGCTGCAAAAATCACCACGATTGGGGAGCGAGCCGAAGATTTGTTTATCATTACTGGCACTGAAGGCGGCAAGCTTAGTGAACAAGAAAAGAGCCTATTGCGCGAGGCTTTATGCGCTAACGTTGAGGAACTCGCACCAAACTGATCTCGACCACAAGTTGATAAAATAGCCAGTAAGGCGGCTACCTCCAATCAGTATAGGCTGCTACATTAAATGGGTGAATACTCGACATCATTCTCGAAGTCATTGAAGAGTAAGCCACTTTCACCCTATTTTATGAGGTAGCCTATGTTTGCAAATCTTATCGGTTTAGGCATTCAAGATCCGCAGCAGATTGAACGTTATTCTTTGCGTCAAGAAGCCCATAAAGACGTGTTAAAAATCTATTTCCGTAAACAAAAGGGCGAATTGTTCGCCAAAAGCGTTAAATTCAAATACCCACGCCAGATCAAAAACGTTTTAGTTGATAGTGGTAGCCATAAATACAAAGAAGTTACCGAAATCAACCGCAACCTCACCTTGGTCATTGATGAGCTAAACAAGATCACCAAGCCGGTAAAATTGGCAGAGGTGGATGTAAAACAGAAAATCTTATCTGATTTACGCCATTTGGAAAAAGTCGTGTCGAGTAAGATCGCAGAGATAGAAGCGGATCTAGAAAAGTTGAAGTGAGAAGCGAG